>CAXSDZ010000021.1:14290-15685 GCA_964235505.1 uncultured Chthoniobacteraceae bacterium | reverse complement strand
GCGGAGAAAAAGCTCGTCGATCAGCACGCGATCGTCCGGCTGCTGTTGCGTGATTTTCGCGAGTTCATTGCCAGGATCGCCGATCACTTCCGCCACTGCGGGACCCGTGAGCAGCGACATCACCGCGCCGAGCCGCACGTCATTCGAGCGCTCGCATTCACACGCGCTTTCCCGCGCCGGGCGGCCCAGAGTCGCGAGGAATCCGCTCGTCGCATCCAGCGCCACATCGGCGAGCTGGGAGGCGCGCTGCCCCGGCTGCGCGCCGGCGATGTGCGGCTGCGAGCCAGTCGCCTTCACCACCGCATCATAGAGCACCTCGGCCGGAAGCCGGCGCGCGGTGGCGTGGGAGTAGTTGATCTTATCGTCCTCGTTCCACCGCGCGGCATTGAGCGAAAGCTGATAGGCGCGCGATTTGCAGATGAGCCGCACGACGTGCCGCACGTCGAACTGGTGCGCGATGAACTCGCGTGTGAGGTGATCGAGCAGCTCGGGATTGGTCGGCGGATTGCCGGCGCGAATGTCGTCGAGCGGCTCGATGAGTCCCACCCCTAGCAGATAGCCCCAGAGCCGGTTCACGTAGCTCGCGGCGAAGGTGCGATTTTCGGGCGAAGTCATCCACGCGGCGAGCTGCTCGCGGCGCGTCGGCGCAGGCATCTTTTCCGCTGGCGGAGTGGTGGCAGGGAGCGCAGCCGACACCATCGCCGGAACGACATACGGAAACTCCGGCGCAGCGGTTTTGCCCGTGCGCAGGTGCTGCGTCTCACCTTCTTTTTTGTCTCCGATGATTTCGTAAAGCGGCGTCGCTTTATCGATCGCCGTCCCTTCGATCTTCACCTTGCCGCTTGCCGGATCGCGCTGCAGATCGACCTGCGCGAAGTAAGCGGTGAGGTGGTAATACTGATCCTGCGTCCAGCGCTCAAAGGGATGGTCGTGGCACTTGTTGCAGTTGAAGCGAGTGCCGAGGAAAAGGTGCGTCGTGTTCTCCATCGTCTCCGCCGGGTCGCGCAGCACTTTGAAGTAAGCCGCCGCCGGATTTTCGCGGTTGGAGCCCGTCGCAGTCAGGAGCTTGCGGACGAACTCATCATACGGCGTATTCGCCTCGATCTCCTTGCGGATCCAATCGCGAAAAAGCTTCGCGCCTTCGCCTCCGAGGAACTTCGAGTTCACCTGCAAGAGGCTCGCCCAGCGGTTCGTCCAATGGTCGATGTAATCCGCGCTGCCAATCAGGCGGTCGATCACTTCGTCGCGCTTCAGCCGCGTCTCGCGCCCATCGGCGAGAAAGGCGCGCACGTCGTCCGCGCTGGGGCGCGTCTGCACGGCCGGCGCCGAAGGAGAAGGAATCGCGAGCCCACGCCAAGTGGCGACGACCCGAGCGCGCGGGTCGAGCGCGGCGGT
>CAXSDZ010000021.1:5970-14280 GCA_964235505.1 uncultured Chthoniobacteraceae bacterium | reverse complement strand
GGCGGTGAAGGCGTGCAATTCTTCCGCGCTCGGCGGCAGGCCAGTGAGATCGAGCGTCACGCGGCGCAGAAACTCGTCGTCGCGGCACAGGTCGCTCGGCAGGATTTTCATCCGCTCCCATTTCGCGGCGACGAGCTCATCGATGCGGCTCCACGTTTCCGGCGCTTTCCACTCAAAGCCGGAGCGGTCGCCCATCACCGTCAGCGTCGTCGCGGCGTAGGCACCCTCGTAACGCGCGAGCAACGGCGCTTCGCCACGGCGCAGGGTCTGGATCAAGCCGCCGCCTTCCGTGCTCGCCACGTCGGTGTTGCCACTTTCCACGAAAGCCTCGGCCGTCACATCGCGCGTTTTCCCATCGGAGAATGTCGCGACGATGCGCACCTGCTGGCGCACGCCGGTCCGCTGCACGACGGGGTTGTGCGGGAAGACTTCGATCTTCGCGACGCGCGCCGCCGCGAGGTCGAGCTTTGCGCCGTCGGCGATCCAGCCGCGGATGAGTTCGTAGTATTTCTCGCCGACTTTGGTCCGCTGTCCGCCCTCATGCGGCACGCCCGCGGTGGCCTTGAGCAGCATCAGCGAATCGTCCGGCGAGGCAGCATTCAAGCGCCTTCCAGCCAGATCGTCCTTGAACGAGCGCACGTCGTAGAGCGGATCGTAGCCGCGCAGCGAAAGCTTGAAGCCCGCCTTGCCATCCTTCGCGCCGTGGCAGGTTCCGGCATTGCAACCGAGCCGCGTTAGCACCGGATTCACGTCGCGGATGAAGTCGATCGACTGCACGCCAGCGACGCCGCGCACTTCGATCGGCACGCTGGTTTTCTGCCCCGCCATTTCGATCACCAGCACGCCCGCGCCATCGCGCACCGGCTTCACCTGCCCACTCTTTGTCACCTCCGCGAGCGTGCCGTCGCAGTTCACGGAATAGCTCGCCAACCGAGTCGCATCCACCGCTTCGCCGGTAATGAGACGTGCCGTCACGACGAGCTGCGCCGCTTCGTATTTGCCCGCGAGCACGACTTTCTCCGGCTGCACTTCGACCGCGGAAACCTGCGCGCCGGCGGGCAGCGTTTCTTTCACCTCCGCAGGCGCAGCGACTTGGACTGTGACGGCATTGGCGAGAAGCGGGCGCGGATCGAGCAGCAGCGCGAGGCTGAGAAAGGCCGGGGTGAAACAGAGCTTCATGGGAGCGACAGGCGGGCAGGTTGAATCTTGATCGGAACGGCGGCTGGCGGCACAGTGCCGGCATGACAACGCTGAATGTAGAAATGAGCGAAGCCGCGGTGCGCGCGGCAACTGCTGCCGCAGCCCGGGAGCAGCTGAACTTGTCGGAATGGTTCGAGCATTGCGCACTGCGCGCGGCGGCGGAGCAGAGCTCGAAGCCCGCCAATCCTTGGGAAGGAGTGCCGAGGGACAAGAACGGATGGCCAGTGGGCTATTTCGAGCAGACGTTTGGCGTTATTGATGACCCGACGTTTGTGGTTCCCGACGATGAGCCGGAGAAACCCGGCGAGCCGCTGACTCTCTGATTGCGCCACGTCATGCGCTGGATTCTCGACAGCGACTTCTGCATCGCTGGCATGCGGCGCGGCGGCGAGCACCATGCCCAGCGGCTGGAAAAGCGCCCCGCCGACACCATCGGCATTCCTCTGGCCGCATACGGCGAGCTGTTGTTCGGGGCGGAGAAAAGCGATCAGCCTGATGAAGTCCGCGCCACGACGGAGAAGTTCGTCTCGCTTTACGCGGTAATTCTTCCGGACCGCGTGGTCGCTGCGGAATACGCGCGCATCCGGGCTGCGTTGGAAAAGCGTGGCACGAAGATCGGCAGCAACGACACTTGGATCGCCGCCACCGCGCTCGTGCATGGCGCGACGTTGATCACCGGCAACATTGATGAGTTTTCGCGTGTGAACGGTTTGAAGATCGAAAACTGGCGCGAGCCGTTTCCGCCGCGCGCGGGTTGAAAAGCGCAGGCTCATGGCGCGGTGGCGAGCGGACGAAGCGCCGCGGCGGGATCGATCGGCGCAGGGAGGAATTCCTTCACAAGATTGCCGTCGCTCACGTGGATGAGGCGCACTTTCCCATCCTCGCCGGAGGCGGCGAGCGTCGCGCCATCGGGGCTGAAGGCGAGCGAGTAGATGCCGGCGGGAAATGGAATTGCGTGCAGCAGTTGGACTCCCGCGGCGAGATACGCATCGAGCTGCTTTTTCTCGTCCACGCTGAGCGACTTGATCTCGCGGGTGAGGAGCTTTTCGATCTCCGGCGGCAGCTTGTCGTCGTAGTCGGCGGAGCAAAGATTGACCGTGCCCAGGCCATCAAGACTGGAGCCGGCGGCGACGATCTTTCCATCCGGCGAATAGGCGACGGCATAGACGCGGCCTTCCATGGCGGGGAATTGTCGGATGATGTTCGCGTTGTCGCCGATCTTGCGGTCGGTCGTGCGGAAGATGCGGAAGGAAGCAGGGATGCCGTCCGCGCCGCCGATGAGCACTTCCTCGCGCGCCGGATGTCGCGCCACCGCGTGAATGCCGCCGCGCAGCGCGCCGGGCGTGATGGACGAGATATTGTCCACGAAGCGTTCGGTGGCGAACTCCGAGAGCTTCACACTCATGTCGCGGCCGACCGAGATGAGGTGATCGCCCTTCACGGAGAAAACCGTGTCGAGCACCCAATCGCTGTGGGAGTTCTGCTGAAAGATCTGCCTGCCCGTCGCCGCCTCGATCGCGCGCACGGTGTTGTCGGCGCAGCCGAAGGCGATCGTCTTGCTGTCGGGCGACCAGCTCGCGCCGTAGGTCGTGTCGAAGGTCACCGGCACCGACACCGCCAATTTGCGCTTCGCCACGTCCCACACCTGCACCTCGCCCATTCGCACCGGCAGGCCGCCCGCGACGGCGAGCCATTGCCCATCGGGTGAAAAGCGGACGCGCTGGATCCGCTCGCTCATGCCGACCAGCCGCGCCACGAGCCCGGAACCGTCGGCTTTGTGCAGCAGCACTTCGTGAAAACCGGCCACCGCAAGGAGCTGCCCATCCGGCGAAAAGTCGAGCGACGTAACGGCGACCGGGCGCGAGTAAATCGGCGGATGATCTTGGTCGTAGCGCTGCTTCGCGTTCGCGGGCGTGTCATCGATCGCTCCCTCGGCGACCCAGCGCCGCACCAGCGCGATTTCACTTTCCGGCAGCGCGGCCTTTTTCGGCGGCATCTCCGCTTCGCCGTGGACCGGCGTGATCTGCTTCACCAGCAGCGAGTGCTCCGGGTCGCTTGGGAGGATTGCCTTGTCGCCTTTTGCCGCGCTTTCACCGCCCTCCAGCAGCCGCGCAAAGTCGGTCATCACGTAATCGCCCTTCGCCTTCGCGGGCTGATGGCATCCCTGGCACTGGCCTTGAAAAATCGGCCGGATATCTTTGTAAAAACTCACCGGCTTCCCCGGCTCCGGCGCACCGGTGGCGCGCAGGAGCAAGAGCGAAGCAGCCGCAGCGACGGCGAGTGGCACTGGGAAGAAGCGCATGGTCTCGGGGAAAGAACCCCCGACCTTGCGGCATCTTGGTGATAATACAAGGGGCGCGGGCGGCGGCGCCATCCCACCGACTGCCTTACGCCCTCGCCTTCAGCGCGGCGCAAATCCCGCGCACCAGCGCTGGCCCTTCGTAAATAAAGCCCGTGTAGAGCTGGAGCAGCGACGCGCCGGCATCAAGCTTCTCCAGCGCGGCATCCACGCTCACGATGCCGCCCGCCGCGATGATCGGCAGCGGCGAGCGCCCTGCGATGAAGCGCACGATCTCCGTGGCCCGCGCGCGAAGCGGCCCGCCGCTGAGGCCGCCTTGCTGCCGTCGATGCGCGGGGATGGAGGAATGGTCGATCGTGGTGTTCGTCGCGATGATTCCCGCCAATGCGTGCTCCTGCGCGAGCGCGAGGATTTCCTCGATGGCATCCCACGAAAGGTCCGGCGCGATCTTCACCAAGAGCGGATGCCGGTCGTCGTTCCGCCGCTGGATCGTGCCGAGCAGATCGCCCAGCACGTCGCGGTTTTGCAGGGTGCGAAGGCCGGGCGTGTTTGGTGACGAGACATTCAGCACGAAGTAATCGCCGAAATGCTGCAGCCGCTCGAAGGAAAGCAGGTAGTCGTTGGCGGCTTCCTCCAGCGGCGTCACCTTCGATTTTCCGAGATTGATTCCGATCGGGATGTGCGGCCACTTCCCCGCCGCGCGCAGGCTGCGGAGGCGATTCGCGATCACATCCGCGCCCTCGTTGTTGAAGCCGAGCCGATTGATCACCGCCTGCTGCTCGGGCACGCGGAAGATGCGCGGCTTCGGATTCCCCGGCTGCGCGCGGGCGGTGATCGTCCCCGCTTCCGCAAAGCCGAAGCCCAGCCCTTCCCAGGCCAGCAGCGCGACCGCGTTCTTGTCGAAGCCCGCGCCGAGCCCGACGGTATTCGGAAAGGGCACGCCGAACACCGCGCGCTCCAGCCGCGGATCGGGCTGCGGCGCAAAAGGGCGCAGCAGCGGCGCGCCCGCCGTGAGCCACCCCATCGAGAAATGATGCACCGTCTCGGGATTCGCGGCGAAGAGCAGCGGGCGGAGGATTCTTTTGTAAAAGGAAAAGCTCATCGCGGCGGCGGCAGCAAACGGAACGCCTCCGCGCGCGGCCAGCCGAAAACGAGGCGCGCTTATTTCCCGATGCAAAACGTGCTGAAGATTTTCCCCAGCAAATCCTCCGTGTCCGCGCGTCCGACCACGTCGCCCACGGCATCCAGCGCGCCACGCAGCTCCTCCGCGATGAACTCTGGGGAAAGCCCATCGGCAAAGGCCTGCGCGGCTGCATCGGCAAAGCCGAGCGCCGTCTGGAGGCACGCCTGGTGCCGCGCATTGATCGCGACCGACCACTCGCGCTGGCTGGGCTCCCCGGCGAAGACCCTTCCGAAAATGGCATCCTCCAGCGGCTCGATCCCCTGCTCTTGCAGACACGAAATGCGCACCGCCTCCGCGCCGCTCCAACTCGCGTGCTCGCCGAGATCGCACTTGTTCAAAACGAGCAACTCCTTCGCGCCCGCCGGCAGTTTTTCACGCGAGCGCTCGCGGCTGGCGTCCTCGATGTGCAGCACGAGATCCGCATTTTCCACCTGTCGCCACGTGCGCTCGATGCCAGCCTGCTCCAGCGCGTCTGCGGAATCGCGCACGCCGGCCGTGTCGATCAGCCGCAGCGGGATGCCGCGCAGATTGATCGTCTCCTCCAGCGTGTCGCGCGTGGTCCCGGGCGTCGGCGACACGATCGCGCGCTCGTAGCCGAGCAGCAGATTCAGCAGGCTCGATTTGCCGACATTCGGCGCGCCGAAGATGACGGTGCGCACTCCTTCGCGCAACAGCCGCCCGCGCGCCGCGGTGCCGAGCAGCGACCGCAGTTCCGCCCGCACCGCCTCGAGTCGCGACCGCAGTGCTTCGCCCGTATCGGGATCGATGTCTTCATCCGGAAAATCGATGTAAGCCTCCACGTGTGCGAGCAGCTCCAGCA
The DNA here is from genome assembly GCA_964235505.1 of uncultured Chthoniobacteraceae bacterium. Lineage (GTDB taxonomy): Bacteria > Verrucomicrobiota > Verrucomicrobiia > Chthoniobacterales > Chthoniobacteraceae > CAXSDZ01. Next base: position 8,778 of record CAXSDZ010000021.1, on the reverse strand, counting down.
GCGCTTCTTTCAAGCTGCGGATGCGCTCGCCGAGCCGACCCGCGAGCTGCTCATTTGCGGCCCGCAGCGCGAGGTCGCTCTGCGCGGAGATGAGGTCCATCACCGCCTCCGCCTGCGTCAGGTCGAGCTTGCCGTTCAAGAACGCGCGCTGCGTGAACTCGCCCGCTTCCGCCGAGCGCGCGCCGCTTTTCAAGAGCAGCTCCAGGATGCGCCGCGTCACCAGCACACCGCCGTGGCAGCCGATCTCCACGAGGTCTTCGCCGGTGTAGGAATGCGGCGCGCGAAAGACCGTGAGCAGCACGTCATCGAGCTTCCGCTCCCCATCGAAAATGCTGCCGAACTGTTGCACGCGCGCGGCCATTTCCGACGGCTTCCGCTTCCCCCGAAACACCGCCTCCGCGATCTCCACCGCCCGCCCGCCGCTCACCCGCAGCAACGCCACGGCACCTTCGCCGAAAGGCGTGGCAATGGCGGCAATGGTGTCCTGCATCCGCGCACTTTCCCGCGCCGTCTCCTGCTGCGCAATGCTGCTCTCGACGGCGAAACGAACCAGCCCGTGCCGCACACCGAATGCCTGTGGCAACGCAAGCAGACTTGGACTTCCGAGCGGCTCTTCGCACTGCTATTGAAACCAGCCATGCCGCTGCCACCTTTGACGCTGGACTCGCTTCTCTCCGAAGCAGCCACCCTTGCTGCCCGAGAATCGACGCACGGTGAGCCGACCCTCTTTGGCATGGACAACGGCAAAACCATCGGCACCTACCTCGACCAAAAGTTCCAAACGTCGCTTTTGGAACGATACGATTTCCCGCCGGGGAACGCCGCTAAAGGGATCGATCTTCCCGGCCTGAACGTGGACATCAAAGTCACCAGCATTCGCCAGCCTCAATCGTCATGCCCTTTCCGCAGCGCCCGGCAAAAGGTCTATGGGCTCGGCTACTCTCTCCTCATCTTCGTCTATGAGAAGCGCGACGATCCGACGACTGCCACTGCTCGCCTCGACATCCTGCACACCATCTTTGTCGAAGCCGATCGCACTGCGGATTTCCAGACAACTTCCGGGCTCCTCCGCCTCCTCGAAAACCAAGCCAATCACGACGACATCCTCGCCTTCTTCGATGAGCGGATGCTGCCGCTCGATGAGATCACGGCAGGCCAGCTCGCCAGCGAGGTGCTCCGCCAACCTCCTCGTCTCGGCTGCCTCACCATCTCCAATGCGCTCCAATGGCGGCTGCAATACAGCCGCGCGATTGAACAGGCGGGTCAGGCTCCCGGCATTCGCCGCGTGCGATGAGGGCTAAAGACAAGGTTGAGTTTGGCGACTTCCAGACGCCTCCAGCTCTGGCTGCCGAGGTCTGCACGCTGCTCGCCCAGCTAGGCGAAACACCCGCCACCGTGATCGAGCCCACCGCCGGCCGCGGTGCGTTTCTCCTCGCGGCCGCGGCGGCCTTTCCAGCCGCCGCCTTGCACGGGTGGGACATCAATCCCGGCCACCTCGACGCAGCCGCCCTTGCTTTCGAGGCGCGCGATCTCGGCGCGCGGGTTCACCTCGCCGCGCAAGACTTCTTCACCGCTGACTGGGACGACCTCCTCGTCAACCTCCCGACTCCGCTCCTCATCCTTGGCAACCCGCCGTGGGTCACCAACTCCGCCGTCTCCGTTCTTTCCGGAAGCAACATTCCCGCCAAAGAAAACTTCCTCGGCCTCCGCGGCATAGCCGCCCGCACTGGAAAATCCAACTTCGACATCTCCGAATGGATGATCCTGCGACTCCTCCACGCCCTTGGTTCTCGTGCCGTCACACTCGCTATGCTTTGCAAGAGCGCCACCGCCCGCAAGGTCCTCCGCTACGCCTGGCAAAAGCGGCTGCCGATCGCTGACGCCGCGCTCTTCCACATCGACGCCGCGGCTCACTTCGGAGTGTCGGTGGAAGCTTCCCTGCTTTACCTCCGCACTGGCTCCCCGGGCGCGCTGGAAGCCCCACTCTACTCGTCTCTCGCTGTCGGCAAGCCGCTGGCTACCCTCGGCATGGCGGGCAAGGAACTCGTCGCCGACCTCGCCGCATATCGCACGCTCCAGCACTTGGAAGGTCCATCCCCAGTGCAGTGGCGCTCCGGCATCAAGCACGACTGCGCTGGTGTGATGGAACTTCGCCTGCTCTCGGACGGCACCTGCGCAAATGGCGCCGGCGAACGCTGCGAACTGGAGACCGACTTTCTTTTTCCCTTCCTGAAGTGCAGCGACCTCTCAAACGGTCGGCTCGGATCCGTTCGCCGCATCCTCGTCACACAGCGCACCACGGGCGACGACACTGCGGGCATCGCCATCCAGGCACCGCAGACTTGGGCCTACCTTCAGCGTCATGCCGTTGCCTTCGCTGCGCGCAAGAGTTCCATCTACCGCGGCCGTCCGCCCTTTTCTCTCTTCGGCATCGGCCCCTACGCTTTCGCTCCTTGGAAGGTCGCCGTCTCCGGTCTTCATCGCTCCGCGCACTTCCAAGTCGTCGGCCCCGTCAATGGCAAGCCCGTCTTCTTCGACGACGCTTCCTATTACCTATCCTTTGAGCGTTCCGAAGAAGCTCACCTCGTCGCTGAAATCCTCAACTCTGCCCCATGCCGTCGATTTCTCGAAACTCTTGTTTTTTCCGGCGCCAAGCGCCCGTTAACCGTCGAGCTTCTCCAGCGATTAAGTCTCGCCGCGCTTGCTCGCGACGCTGGTCTTTCCGCGCAATGGGATGGGTTACGGCTCGAGGCCTACACCCGCGCGGAGACGCACTTTCAACCGCAACTGATCATGGAAAACGCCGCG
>CAXSDZ010000021.1:0-5960 GCA_964235505.1 uncultured Chthoniobacteraceae bacterium | reverse complement strand
ACCGTGAGGCGATGGGGTTCTCCCTGTGGCCGAAGCGAACAAACGGCACGGCTGTCGCAGGCTCATCCGCGCAACGCACGCAGCTCGGCGATGAAGCGTTCGTTTTGCTCCATCGTTCCGACCGAAACCCGCGCCCACTCCGGCAGGTTGTAGGCGTTCATGTCGCGGATGATGATGCCTTTGTGCAGGAGCGCCTGAAACACCGCCCGGCCGTCGCCGACTTTCACGAGGACGAAGTTCGCGAAGCTCGGCACGAACTCCAAACCCATCGCCGTGAACTCGCGCTGGAGAAAGTCGCGGCCTGCATCGGTGAGCTCGCGCGTGCGGCGCTGGTGCTCCTCATCCGCGAGGCTCGCGAGCGCGCCGGTCTGGGCGATGCTGTTCACGTTGAAAGGCTGGCGCGTCTTTTGCAGCACCTCGATCAGCGCTGGCTTCGCGAAGCCGTAGCCGACGCGCAGGCCGGCGAGGCCCTGAATCTTCGAGAACGTCCGCAACACCACCACGTTGCGCCCTTCGCGCACGTAGCGCACGGTGTCGGGCGGGTTTTGGAGAAACTCGAAATAAGCTTCATCGAACACGACAACTACGCGCTCGGGCACTTTCAGCATGAAGCGCTCAATCTCCGCTTGCGAGGCCAGTGTGCCGGTCGGGTTGTTCGGATTGGTGATGAAAACGACGCGCGTGCGCGGCGTGATCGCAGCGGCCATCGCGTCGAGATCATGCGCAAAATGCGGGTCCGGCACTTCGATCACGGTCGCGCCAAAAAGCGTGGCGACCAGCTTATAGACGATGAAAGCGTGGCGTGCGACGACGACCTCATCGCCCGGCTGGAGAAAGGCGTGGCCGATGAACTCGATGATCTCGTTTGAGCCGCAGCCGAGGATCACCTGGGCGCGCTCCAGGCCGAACTTTGCGGCAATCGCCTCGCGCAGGTAAAATCCGCCGCCATCGGGATAAAAGTGCGCGCTCTTGAGCGCCTCCGTCATGGCCGCGAGCGCCTTTGGAGAAGGGCCGAGCGGGTTTTCGTTCGAGGCGAGCTTGATGATCTCGTGGGGCTGAAGGCCAAGCTCACGCGCCACGTCTTCGATCGGCTTGCCCGGCTCGTAGGCGACCAGCTCACGGAGCCAGGGGTGGGCGAGATTCCAAGTGTCGGACATAGGCGAAAAGGCAGGGCGGCAAATCTAGGAGCGGCCTCAATGAAACGCCAGCGTTGCATCGCTTCATCCTCTGCGAAAACCCGCCGTGCGCAGCGGTCTTCACCATGCCGGCCCGCTACAGCAGCGGCAGCAGGAAAGTGAGGATCAACGCTGCAAGCACGAGCACCGCGGCCACCCACCAAAGCCACTCCTTGCCGGACCGCTTCGGCTTTCCGCCAAACTCGTCCGCGACAAACTGATCGTAGTCGAACTCGTCATCCGGCAGGTCCAGCCCGCCGGTGTCGACGGCATCTTCTTTCCAGCCCGTCTCCTCATCCGCGCCGCACTCCGGACACGCGCGCGCATTCCGCGGCACGTCTTCGCCGCAGACGGGGCAGATTTCGGGAGGCTGGAAAGCGCGACTTTTCACGGCTGAAGAATGCGCCAGCGGACGATGTTCATCGGGCCGTCAAACCAGAGGTTGTCCGCGGGTGCCGCCAGCATGATGACGCGGCCTTTGCTCGGGTCGGCCTCGATCCACTGCCGGTCGCCGAGATATGCGAGGATGTGGATGCCGCTGCGGGTGACGGCGAGATCGCCGGGGAGCACGCGTGAATGGTCGAGCTGGTTGAGGCTTGAGGTTTCAAGCACCGGCACGGTCAGCCCGCGCCCACCGCGGCCGAGATCATCCGCCGTGCAGTCGCGCCACCAGAGCGCGAGCGCCTGCCGGACGGGCGCGGGATCACCAGTCTGCAAGCCGTGTAGAGCAAGCGAATCGATCAGGCCCCGGCGGATCAAACCCGAGCAATCGATGCCGCTCGGCGCTTCGCCGCCCCAGTGGTAGCGGGCGCCTTCGTAGCGGCGCAGGCCCTGCAAATAAGCGGGTCGCAGCACTTCCGGCTCAATGGCGCTGCGTCCCGGCAAGGCTAGAAAACTGGCGATGCCTGCCGTGACTGCGAGCAATGTCCAGCGCAGCGCCTTCCTTTTCCAAAACAGCGCGAGCGCCCCGAGCCACACGATGCCGAGCAATGCCACGCTGCCGGCGCGCGTGAGCCGCGAGCTGACGGGATACACCGCGAACGCAACGAGCAGAACCCACGCGCCGCACCACAGCAGCCACGCAAGCCGGACAAAACGAGGAGGGATCATACGTCGCTCGCACCTTCGCACTTCCACTTCACCGCGCCAGCTCCGGCACATCGAGCCAGCGGCGCTCTGCCCAGCTCTTGATGCCGAGCTCCGCGAGCTGCACACCTTTCGCGCCTTCCAGCAAGTCCCACGGGAAGGGCTCATCCAAGACGACGTGCCGGAGGAAGAGCTCCCATTGGATTTTGAACGCGTTGTCGAGCAGCTCGTGCGTCGGGACGCGGTTCCAGCCTTCGGCAAAGTCGATCGGCGAATCGATGTCGGGATTCCACGTGCAGCGCGGCGTGGCGCTCTGGTCTTGCACGATGCAGTCGCGCAGCCCGGCGACGGCGCTGCCTTTGGTCCCATCCACTTGCAGCGTGAGCAGGTCGTCGCGGCGCACGCGCACGCACCAGCTCGAGTTGAAGTGCGCGACGGCTCCATTCTCCAGCTCGAAGGTTGCGTAGGCCGAGTCGTCGGCGGTGCAGCGATACGGCTGGCCAGCTTCATCCCAGCGCTGCTGGACGTGTGTCGCGCCGAGGCAGCTCACGCTTTTCACCGCGCCGAAAAGGTGGTCGATCACGTAGCGCCAGTGGCAGAGCATATCGACGATGATGCCGCCGTCGTCCTCCTTGCGATAATTCCACGACGGGCGCTGCGGTTGGACCACGTCGCCCTCGAAAACCCAGTAGCCGAACTCGCCGCGCACGCTCAGGATTTCGCCGAAGAAACCCATCGCGATGAGCTGCCGCAGCTTCACCAGACCCGGCAGCCAGAGCTTGTCCTGCACGACGCCGTGCTTCACGCCGGCGTCGCGCGCGATGCGGTAGAGCTCGTAGGCGCGCTCGGTGGAAACGGCGGTCGGCTTTTCGCAATAGACGTGCTTGCCCGCGATGATCGCCTCGTGCACGCCATCGAAGCGCCGCCCGGTGGTCTGCGCGTCGAAGTAGATCGCATTGCGCGGGTCGGCGAGGGCGACGCCAAGATCGGTAGTGGTGCGCACCGGCAGGTCGGGCGCCATGGCGGCGAGCGCCTGGAGCTTTGCTGCGCTGCGCCCGACGAGGATCGGGTCGGGCATGATTGCCTCGTTGTCACCGATTTTCACCCCGCCCTGCCGCATGATGGCGAGGATGGAACGGAGGTAATGTTGGTTCGTCCCCATGCGCCCGGTGACGCCGTTGAGGATGATGCCGAGATGGTGCATGGGGGGAGAAGTTGATGGTTGATAGCCGACGGGCTCGCTAGCTCGCGTGGATCGTCGGAGGTGCGGGCCCTCAACTCTCAAACATCAACCATCAATCAATCCGTCAGTAGTCCGCGTGGTCATCCTCGTCCGCGCCCCAGAGGTGCTCCTTGGTCCACTTTGCCTCGTAGAGTTTGCAGAGTCCGATCGCCGCAGCCACGCCGCCGGTGAAGCTCGCCGCCGTCGTGTATTGCTTATCCTCGTCGTAAGCGCCGACGGCGATGATGACGTGGTCGAAGTGCTCGCTGAGGATTTCAAACACGCGATCGATCGCTTCTTGTTGCGGCAGGTTCATGCGGGGAAAGTGGCGGCGGAAGGTGGAAAGTGGAAGAGCGAAACGCCGCCGAGACGCGTCACTTTTCGCTCTCACTTTCCACTTTCCCCAAGCACTGCGGCCAGGCCCCTTCCGGCAGCGGCGGCGCTTCGATCCCTGCGCGTGGCAGCGTGCCATCCAGCTCCTGCCGCCAGTGCGCCACGTCGCCCGCCGGACCGTAGCAATAGATCATTCGCAGAGGCGCATCGCCCGTGTTGGTGAGCTGGTGAAAAAAGCCAGGCGGGAGGTGAACCATCTGCCCCGCGGTGACGGTCTGCCGCTCGTCTCCGACACACACTTCGCCCGTTCCCTCCACGATGAAGTAAACCTCTTCCTGCTCCTGATTGTGCCACGGCACCTGCCCGCCGCGCGGGTCGAGCGTGACGTGCCCCATCGCGAAGTTCCGCGTTTGGATCGGCGCCGCGCCGCCGGCGAGGTTTTGCGTGCGGCGCCGGGCGGGATAGTGGCGGCCTTCGATTTGGGTAAGATCGGAGATCGTCATGGGGAGCGCGCCTTTTCTAGCGCCTGCCGCTCCGCGAGGGAAACTCCCAACTGTCGCCAGAGCGCCCGCTCAATCCAGCGGCGCGGAGGCGCTGCGAGCTTGCAGGTCTGCGACAAAGGCCGCGTGCTCGACGGCAGCGATGCCGGCCTGCAACACGGCGAGCAGCGCGGCGCCATCTTCTGCCAGCAGCGCGGGCACGCTCAGCCAGAGCCCGGGGAAAACGCGGCTGCGGATCGTGCCGTCCGCATCCGCGGGAAGCGCGCGGTATTCATCGTCCTCCAGCACCCACCAATCCACGGCGTCATCCTCCGTGCGCCACACGAGATACTCGCGCACACCCGAGCGGCGATACGCGGTCAGCTTTTCGCGCGTATCCATGGAGGCGCTGCTCGCCGCGACTTCCACGGCCAGCTCCGGCGCGCCTTGCAAGTAGCCTTTCGCATCGATCCGCGCCTGCCCGCCGCACTCGGGCAGGAGGCGCAGCAGGCCATCTGGCTGCGGCACGTCGTCTGGGCCGAGGCGAGCGGTGGAGTTCACCGCGTGTTTCACTCCGGGAGTGGAGGCGGCGTAGGTGAAGAGCCAGCCTTGGATGAGGCCGTCGGGTTCGCCGTGCTGATCGATGCGGACAGGAGAAGCCATATAATAAACAGTGCCGTTGATGAGCTCCGCCTTCCGCGCTTCTGGTGTCGCTTCGTAGCGTCGCAGGAATTCCGCCGCGCTGAGATGCGCGCCATTTTCCAAGGCAGGAACGGCAAAACGCCGCGGACGAGGTGACGCTGCCGGGCGAGGCGCAGGAGCGGCGATCGTGGTGATCATTTGGCCCGCACCGTAGCGGCAGCGACCGGGCGGCGCAAGATGCGGGAGCCGCGCACGCTCGCAGCGAAAAAGCGGCCACGCGTAGAGAACCAGAGACAGGCCACAGGAGCGCGGGGCAGAGAAGCAATACGCTGTTCCTTTTCCGCCCCCGTGCTCCCCGTGGCCATCCTCGCGCCTCGGATTGACGGGCCTTCAAGGCAGCTCGAAGCCGGGGATCTCCAGCGCGCGCGCCATGCGCAGCGGGCGCTCCAGCGCTTCGCGCATGCGGGCGGGCTCATCTGCCCCGCGCAGGTCGCGGCAGGCGGGATGCGCTTCCGGCGAGGCGAGCAGGCCGAGCAGGTGGAGCACGTGCGCGGTCGAGTGCTTGTAAGCCGCGGCGCTCCCTTTCCCGTCGAGCCGGAAGACGAGGTCTTCAAACGATTGCAGCGCTTCAAAAAGCTTGGAAACCCGCGTGTCGAAGCGGCCTGCAGCATCGCGCTGCCACATGCGAATCGCCGCACAGATGAGCGGCGCCGCGCTCGCACCCGCGCCGATGAGCAGCGGCAGCCCGAGCTTCACCGAAGTGGCGATGCCGAAGTCGTCGCCGGAATGCGGCGTGAAGTCCCAGCGCAAGTCTTTCGCCATCGCCGCCCAGTAGAGAAAATGCGGCTCGGAAAGCGTGCTCACCTTCCCGCCGATGAATGCCGGATGCCCGGCGAGCTGATGCAGCAGCCACGGCTCGAAAGGCCGCGCCCACGGCACAAACGCCGGCTCCAGCGCATGCACGAGCGCCGGTCGTGTGAGCATCTCCGCGATGCTGAAATACGCATCCCGCCGCCGCTCGGG
>CAXSDZ010000020.1:31707-36244 GCA_964235505.1 uncultured Chthoniobacteraceae bacterium | reverse complement strand
ATGGACGGGGACGCGAATTGCCATGATGCGCACAACGTCGAACGTCAATCGTCCCGAGTCGAATCCTCAATCCGCCCGCCTCAGCCGGGCGGATGCAAATCTGGAAGCCATGAAGCCAGGATAGGGCCATTTCTTCCTGGCTTCATGGCTTCCAAATCCCAAATCAGGACACCACCTCACAGCCGCAACGCTAGACACCCATGCGGGACCACACTACGGTGCGCACCCCTTTTTTCTTATGAGCAAAAGCCTGCACATCGCCATTGTCGGAGCCACCGGAGCGGTCGGAGTCGAAATGCTGAAGGTCCTTGCGAAGCGCAGCTTTCCCGTCGGAAAGCTGACACTGCTCGCGTCCGCGCGCTCAGCGGGAAAAACGCTCACCTTTGCCGGCGAGGAAGTGCTGGTGCAGGAGCTGCGCGCCGATTCTTTTGGCGGCGTCGATGTGGCGCTTTTCTCAGCGGGCGCAGGTATTTCGCGCGACTTTGCGCCGCTCGCAGTGCAGGCGGGCGCGATCGTGGTCGATAACTCCAGCGCTTATCGGATGGACGATTCCGTGCCGCTCGTGATCCCGGAAATCAACGGCGCGGACATCGCGAAAAATCGCGGCATCATCGCGAATCCGAACTGCACCACGGCCATCACGCTCATGGCGCTTTGGCCGCTGCACGTGGCCTTTCGCGTGAAGCGGATCGTGGCGTCGTCTTACCAAGCCGTCTCCGGCACGGGCGCGCAGGCGATCGAGGAGCTGCGCGGGCAGGTCGCCGCCATTGCCGCCGGGCAGCCGATCGAGACGAAAGTCTATCCGCACCAGATCGCTTTCAACGTGCTGCCGCACGTCGATTCCTTCCTCGATAGCGGCTACACGAAGGAGGAGATGAAGATGCAAGGCGAGGGCCGCCGCATCATGCATCACCCCACTTTCAAAGCCTCCGTGACCTGCGTGCGCGTGCCGGTTTATCGCGCGCACTCGGTGGCGGTCCACGCGGAGTTCGAGCGCCCTGTGGACATGAAGCGCGCGCGCGAAGCCCTTTCCAAAGCGCCCGGATTGGAAATGGTGGACGACCCCGCCAACGCGCAATATCCGCTGCCGCTCAATTGCGCGGAAAAGGACAACTGCCAGGTCGGCCGCCTCCGTTACGACTGCGCGCTCGACAACGGCCTCGCCTTTTGGGTCGCCGGCGACCAGCTCCTCAAAGGCGCCGCCCTGAACGCCGTGCAGATCGCGGAGCGGCTTTGAGGAAGCGGCGTCAGAGGCAGTTTACGAGTAGTGCGTCCATGCGCAAAAAAGCCGCGGCAGACCTTCTGCCGCGGCTTTCTCAAGCGTTAGAACGGGTGGGCGAAAATTTACCAAACTCGAATTGTCATGTGACTGTTCCTCCTATGGGTTTAGCGGATGGCTGCTTTGGTGGATCAATGAAACGCACGAACGCATCAATACAAGGGAAAACGGTGATGCCCCCGGTGATCTCTCGAAACCTTCGGAGGATTGTTCGGCTCTGCTCCGGATTATAAATTGGCCGCATTTGGCGCTCAATAATGTGGCTGCTCGCAACATCCGAGCACCAAGCTTCAAAGACGACTTCAACTGCGTTGAGGAACGTGATCGCTTCCCACTGAAGTGCAAACACCTGCCGTGCGTCGAGGCGCACCGGCTCACCGTCCACTTGTTTCAGAGCATCTCCGAGCACCGTAGGAATAGCCGCAATCAACAAATCAATCAATTCAGCCTTCACATCGAAGGGCTCCCCTTTGTCGAGCTTGCGCAAGGTGTCGTCATCCAATCTTTCGATGAGCTTACTTACGGCAGCCCACTGGCGATTGTAGGCTTTGGTAAATTCCTGAATGATTGACACAGCTTTCTCACGCCGTGCTCGTTCGTGTGCGTCTCGCCACGCGCGCTGTGCCAGAAGATATTGACGCAGTGCCACCCCAATACTTGCGGCAGCGGCAACGGCCGCAAAGGTTCTGAGAATCTCAAAGAAAAAATAGACCGCGTTCATCACTGGAAGAGCTCGGTTTTTGCCGCTGCGTGGCTCGCATGGCGAGCATCAGTTTTCACTGCATTCCACTTTTGCACGTCAGCACCGTGGCATCGGTGGTCCGTAGCACCCTTGCTCATTCAACGCGCGAACGATGCGATAGCGCCGTGCGCGTTCGCTTGGCTCCAAGGCTTGCGCCCATTCAAGATTCATCTCTGAAATCTCGATGCCTTCGCGCATGCGCCCTTGTTCCTCCAGCGCGCGCTTTGCGCACCTCCTCGCGATAGAGTTGATCGATCAGCGGCTGGAACTCGTTCACGCGCGCACTTTAGCCGCGAAGGCAAAGGAGATTCAACACCGGCCCGGGTGTGTTTCGGGCCAAGTTTCTGCGCGCCGTAAACCTCACTCCTTTGCGCGGACCAGAAATACGATTTCCCCTTTCGGCGGGTGTGCGGTGTAGTGGGCGAGGAGCTCGGGACCGGGGCCTTTGCGGTATTCTTCAAAGGTCTTCGTCAGCTCGCGGGCGACGCAGAGCGGGCGCTCGGGGAAGTGCGCGGCACAGACTTCCAGTGCGCGGACAATCCGATGCGGCGACTCGAAGAAAATGCTCGTCTCCTCCCGCGCGGCGGCGGCGAGCAGCTCGCGCTCGCGGCCGCCGCTTTTCGGCGGGAGAAAGCCGCCGTAAAAGAAGCGCTCCGCCGGAAAACCCGAGCCGAGGAGCGCGGTGAGCACGGCGCTCGGGCCGGGCAGGATTGTGTAAGGCACGCCCCGCTCGATGCAGGCGCGCAGCAGCCGGTGCCCGGGATCGGAGATGCCCGGCAGCCCGGCATCGGAAATGACGGCAATGTTTTTGCCGGCGGCGAGATCTTCGATGAGCTCCGCCGTGCGCCGCGCTTCGTTGTGCTCGTGGTAGGAGATCAGGCGCTTTTCAATCCCGAAGTGCCGCAGCAAATGGCCCGAGTGGCGCGTGTCTTCCGCCGCGATGAGGTCCACACTTTTCAGCACTTCCAGCGCGCGCAGCGTGATGTCGCCGAGATTCCCGATCGGCGTGGCGATGAGGTAAAGCATGGTGCCGCCTTTGATGCGCCGCCGTCCCGCCGGGCCGCGAGCTTCATTTTCCCCCGTGCCAGCAGGCGGGAGCAAAACTCCGCGCGCCTGCTCCCTCCGCTCCGAAGTATCCTCGCGTGCGCATCATGACCTACAACGTCCACGGCTGCCGCGGCACGGATGGAAAGATTTCCGCTGAACGCATCGCCGATGTCATCGCGGAGTTTGACCCGGACGTGGTGGCCTTGCAGGAGCTCGATCTCGGCCGGGCGCGCAGCGGCGGGCTGGATCAGACGCGCGCGATCGCGGAGCGCGTGCGGATGGAGTCGCATTTCCACGCTGCGCTGCGGATCGAGGAGGAGGAATACGGCGACGCGATCCTTTCCAAACATCCGCTGCGGCTCGTGCGCTCCGGCGCATTGCCGGGAGTGGAGCGCCAGATCATCGATGAGCCTCGCGGCGCGCTGTGGGTCGAGGTGCAGATCGGCGCGGCGGCGGTGCAGGTTTTGAACACGCACTTCGGCCTGGGCCGCGCGGAGCGGCGCACGCAGGCCGCGGCATATCTCGGGCCGGAGTGGATCGGTGCGGCGCTCGCCGCCGGGCCGACGATCGCGTGCGGCGATCTGAACTCACCCTCGGGCCGCGTGGTGCATTCGCTTTTTACCGAGCGGCTCCGGGATGCACAGCTCGCTGCGCCAGCGGGCAAAGTGCGCAATACTTTCGCCACGTCGCTCCCATTCCTGTGTCTCGATTACGTGTTCGTCGGCCCCGGCATCGCCGTGCGCCACACGGAGGTGCCGCGCTCCAGGCTGACGCGCACCGCTTCGGATCACTTCCCGCTGGTGGCCGATCTGGCCCTGGAGTAGAGCGGTTTTCGCTGGCGTGAGCCTCGCGCGGAGGGACGCGCTCGCGCGCGTCTCCTCATCTCGCAAAGCGTAGGACGCGCGGGAGCGCGTCCCTCCGCGCACACCCAAACCGCAAATCGCTCCCGGGCGCGCGAATGCCAGGCGTGAAGCCGCGAACTCCCGGCGGGCGTGGCAGTTTCATCCGACATCCCGCAGCCTCACAGCCACGCACCCTTTCATCGGCGATGGGCGGGTATGAGCAATTCTTCGTTCTGGATCGACACTGCCGCGCTTGAACCCTTTCCACCGCTTTCGCGGGATCTGGAAGTCGATGTCGTGGTCGTCGGCGGCGGCCTTGCAGGCATCACTGCGGCGTATCTTCTGAAGAAAGCGGGCAAGCGTGTGGCGCTGCTGGAGCGGCACCGACTGGCGCATGGCGAAAGCGGGCACACCACGGCGCACCTCACGTGCATGACCGACGAGCGCTTTCCTGACCTCGTGCGCGAGCACGGCGCGGATCACGCGATTGCCGCCTGGGATGCCGGCCTCGCGGCGATCCATCAGATCGAGGACAACATCCGCGCCGAGCGGATCGACTGCGATTTCAAGCGCGTGCCGGCGTATCTTGTCACCGCCCTATTCGGCGACGCGGCAAAGGAAGAAGCC
>CAXSDZ010000020.1:0-31697 GCA_964235505.1 uncultured Chthoniobacteraceae bacterium | reverse complement strand
ATCTTTGGTCGCAAAGGCACAAGCGGTCTGATCCGCGGAGGCTGGCGCTTTCGACGCCCTCTGTGTCGGCGAGGGCGGATTCGACGTGTCCTTTGTGGAGTCCGATCCCGCCCTGCATCGCGCGGGGCTGCGCCTCACGAACCAGGCGAAATTCCACGTGCGGAAATACCTCGCGGCGCTCGTGCGGCAGATCCCGGGCGATGGGAGCTGGGTCTTCGAGCACAGCGAGGCGTCGCACTTCGATCCTGAAACACGGCAGATCACCGTCAATGGCCACACGGTTCGCTGCGAGCAGGCCGCCATCATGACGCATGCGTTGCACCGCGGCTTTGAGGGGACGCTTTCCACCTCGCTCCTGCAGACGAAGCTTTCGGCTTACAACACCTACGCCATGGGCGCGCGGATGCCGAAAGGGCTCGTGCCGGAGGCGCTTTATTGGGACACGAGCGACCCTTATTATTACCTGCGGATCGAGCAGTTTGAGGATCACGACTATGCGATCTTCGGCGGCGAAGATCATAAGACCGGCACGGAGCCGCACACCGACAAATGCTTCCGCAAACTGGAGGACGCGCTGCTCCGCGTGCTGCCGGAGGCGAAGCCCGATCGCCACTGGAGCGGGCAGGTGATCGAGACCAGCGACGGCCTTCCTTACATCGGCAGGGAAAGCGAACGGCAATTCATCGCGACCGGCTTTGGCGGCAACGGCATGACGTGGGGCACGCTCGCCGCGATGATGGCGCGCGACGCGATGACCGGGATGAAGAATCCGTGGGCCGATCTGCTCGCTCCCTCGCGCAAGGCGGCTTCCGCCTCGTCGGTGTGGGATTATCTCAGCGAAAACAAAGACTATCCTTATTACCTCGTGAAGCGGCACCTCTTCGGCGCGGATGCGGCGTCCACGGTGGAAGTGCGGGCGGGCGAAGGGAAGATCGTGCGCTCCGGTGCGCGCAAGATCGCGGCGTATCGCGCGGAAGACGGCACGCTTTCGACCTGCTCCGCCGTGTGCCCGCACCTCGGCTGCATCGTCGCATGGAACGAAGCCGAGAAGATGTGGGATTGCCCCTGCCACGGGTCGCGCTTCGCGCCGACGGGCGAAGTGATCACCGGCCCGTCCGAGACTTCGCTGGAAAAAGTGAAGGTGTGAGGAGTGCGGGTGCGGGAACCGCACGCGTCACGCTGCCTATGTAAACCGAACTAGAAATTCGATGAGGAAGTTAAATATCCGCTTCCCGAAAAGCGCCCCAGCACTTCCGATCGCAACGCCCACAACAAGCGCGGCAACGATGGCAGGAAGGTCGTGTCCGTTTTGAAGGCCAGCAAAGAAACCTGTGATCGCGCCGAGGCAGAATCCGATGATGAATCGTTCAGTCCGGCTATTGGATGGAACGTCGCCTGAGTCAGGTGGTTCTTCCAGAGATGGAGAGTTCACGGAGGAAAGCAGAATGGCATTTCAACCGGCATGGTGCGTCGGTGCAGGGTCTGCTCCCGCGGGTGCCAGATGTTTGCCGGGTGCATGCTTGTGTGCCTTGCGGTGTTCCACCATCCGGCAGGCGCGGTCGCGCAGGCTCTGGAACTGCGTGGCCAGCGTGTCGAGTTCCTCTTCGGACATGTCCTCCAGCAGCACGAGATCGTTGCGCGCGCCTTTCGAGGAGCGAATGAGCTCATCGAGCTTCAGGTGGATCGCCTTGGCGTCGCGGTTCTGGGAGTTCTGGATCAGAAACACCATCAGGAATGTGACGATCGTGGTGCCCGTGTTGATGACCAACTGCCAAGTGTCGGAAAAGCGGAACATCGGGCCGGTGAACGCCCAGACTGCGATGATCACGAGCGCGAGCAGAAATGACCACGGGGAGCCGACGATCCGAGCGACAGCCTTGGCGAAATCAACGAATCGATCCCGCAGTGACTTGTGCGGATGTCCGCTGTGAGCTGGCTGCGGAGGATGAGTGGGCATCGAGGCGGGGAACTGACGGAAACTGGTGCAACAACGAGATGACCTTTGAGGAGTGGTGCGCCGGGAGCAATGCTAGGTGGCGAGCGGCACCAGTCAATCCGTGCGAATGCGCACGACGCACGTCCTCAGTTTTCATGGGCCGCGATGCCTCTTCGCCATGAAGATCAAATCACTCCGCGACCTTTTTCTGCACGAGCTGCGCGACATTTACTCCGCAGAAAAGCAGCTCCTCAAAGCCCTCCCAAAGATGGCGAAAACCGCCACGCACGAGGAGCTGCAGGAGGCGTTTGAAGAGCATGTCGGGCAGACGGAAGAGCACGTGCAGCGGCTTGAGCAAGTCTTCGAATCGCTGGGTGAAAAAGCCAAAGCCGAGAAGTGCCTCGCGATGGAAGGACTGATCGCGGAGGGCCAGAACATCATGAAGGAAGAAATGCCGCCGCATGTGATGGATGCGGCGCTGATCGCGTCGGCGCAGCGGATCGAACATTACGAGATCGCCGGCTACGGGACGCTGCGGACCTTCGCTGAGCTGCTGGATGAAGATGAAGCGGCCGATCTGCTGGAGCAGACGCTGGAAGAGGAAAAGGAGACCGATCTGAAGCTGACTGAAATCGCGGAAAGCCTCGTCAATACGGATGCGGAAGCGGCGCAGGAATAGATCTGTCCTACTGCGCAGGGATGGCAAGGCCATGACTCACGGGAGGCGGTGCAACTCGCGATCGACGCTTTTGGCTCAAATCCCAGCCCACACCAGCCAGGCCCAATTCACTCCGACCGCCAGCCCGAGCGCGATGCGCAAACGTGTGGCGGTGCGGGGCGAAGGCCGGTTCCAACGGAGCCGTGGGCTGCGCGCCAGCAGCACTGTGGCAGCGTAAATGTCGAACGCGAGCATGCCGAGTGCAGCGCACGTCACGAGTGGATTGAAATGCAGCGCGCCCGCGACATTCGCGTGGAAAAGCTGGGTCGCCGCGCGAGTGGCGCCACACGTTGGGCACGGGCAGCCTGTCACCGCGTGAAAGGTGCAGACTGGCAGCGGCATTCCAAAGCGCAGCCACGCCCAAGCCACGGCTGCGGATGACACGGAAACCGCCAGCCAAAGCAGCTCATGATCGAGCTCGCCTGGTCGGAGCCGCCGCCACTTCACGGCTGGAGAAAAGCGGCCTCCAGAGGCGCTGTCCGAACCACGCAAATCCTGCTCGTCGTCCTCACGTTTCACCGCCTCACTGCGGCATGGGAACCGTCGGTGTGAACGTCGCGCCGCCCTGTTGCGCCGCGGCGATCATCCCGAAGATTGCCACGCTGGCGGCGATCACGATCCCGCAGCAAAGCACCACCGGCAGCAGCACGGCGCAGACGGCGCGCCCGGTGCTGATTTCGTGGGCGGGTGTTAAGCCGATCACCACGCACACCAAGCCCCAGACCAAGCCTAAAAGCGGTCCGCAAAGCGGCACGACTTGAAACAGCGACACGGAGCCGAACACGTAATTTACCACGCGAAAAGTGGTTTCGAACGGCTGCTTCGCGCCGCCGCAGATCATCAGCGAAACGTGCATGACGCCGGGAATCAGGAAGGCATACAGCGCGAGCAACAGGGGCATCAGCACGATGAAAACGAGCGCACCAACGCCCATGCCCAGGCCAAGCGCGCGGAATCCTGCCGGGTTGAAGCCGGGCTGATTCGCCAGCGTCGGCATCAAGCCTGCGACTTGCAGCAACAGCTGCAGTCCGAGGCCGATCGTGCCGCCGATCGTTCCGGTGATGACGTAATACCAAAGCGGTCCGGCGAGGTCGCCGCCGCGGCGCATCGTCGCGAAGGTTTCGGTCGGCTGAAACATCACCGCCTTGAACGTCTCCCACCCCGCCTTCACAAAGCCGAGCTGCTGCCGCTGCTCCCACGGCGGGCCGGTGCGGAAACCATCCGGTCCGGAGGGCAGACCGCCGCCTTGCTGGAGGCTTTGCAGCACGGCCGGTTTGCAGTCCGGGCAGATTGGGCGATCACCGATCTGGATGACTTCGGACGGCGGAAAAGCGCGACCGCAGGAAGCGCACGCCACGGTGCCACCCGGCGCGCCACTGGACGGGAGGGGCGGAGCCGTCATTGCCCCGGCGATCGGCGCGGCGCTCGGCCGGACTTCGCGCAGCGGGCGCCAATCGGCCATGTCGTTGTTCCAGACGAGCGTGTTCGGAGTGATCCGGCCTTCGGCGATGAGGCGATCAAATTCGCTGTCGGACACGGGGCCCTGCTGCTGGCCGCTGGATTCGTAAAACCAATTCATGAGCGATGGAAAGTGCGTAGGAAGATGGAGTGCGCGTGGTGCTGCGGGGCGCGGCTTTTTGGTGGAAAAGAAGCGCCGCGCAGTGAAGGCAAACGCTCCCGGTGGGTAAAGGGGAAAGCGCGCGGCGAGAGCGTGCCGGCAGCGGAGAGTTCGCGTCGCGTCGCATGCTGGGAGCGGGATGCATGCGAATACTCTTCATTCGCCCGAGCCGTTGCGATCCGGTGAATGTTGGAGGTTGAATGTTGGACGCTGGATGTTTTCCTCCGCACTTTCTCTGCTTCGCCGATGACCGAACCCGCCGCCGCCTTTTGCTCCATCCGCTGCCCGCGCTGTGCGATGGCGCTCGGCGCGACCGCGTGGGCGGAAGGCTTGCCCATCCGGTGCCCGAACTGCCGCACGCAACTTCTGGCGCGCACCTTCCACGCGCTTTCGCTCCCACGGCCAGTTCAGGAATCCGCCGCCGGGACGCGGGCGATGGAAGGCGAGGCGGTCTGCTTTTTCCATCCGCAAAAGCGGGCGGAGCGAAGCTGCGAGCGGTGCGGCCGGTTCATCTGCGGCTTTTGCGATCTGCCGATCGGCGCGCGCCACGTCTGCCCGACCTGCGTCGGCAGCGGACTGGCCGAGGGCGGGC
Organism: uncultured Chthoniobacteraceae bacterium; assembly: GCA_964235505.1. Classification (GTDB taxonomy): domain Bacteria; phylum Verrucomicrobiota; class Verrucomicrobiia; order Chthoniobacterales; family Chthoniobacteraceae; genus CAXSDZ01. The sequence goes on along the minus strand of CAXSDZ010000020.1, from coordinate 26,833 downwards.
GCGAAACGAAGCTGCCCGAACTGGTGACGCGCCGCGTGCGCTGGGCCTACGCCGCGCTGCTCGTGGGCGGGTTGCCGCTGGTCTTCGGCTGGATCGTCTGGCCGCTGCTCTTCGTGAGCGGCCCGACCGCGATTTTCCTGGCGATCTATGGGTGGAGAAAGCCGGGCAGTCTCGTGTATGGGCGCCGCCGCTGGCAGGCCGTGCTGGCGATCCTTTTCGGCTTCGCGCAACTCGCGATCATCGCCGGATTCGCGCTGCTGATTTGGAAAGGATCGCGCTGATGGCTGCCTCCGCGCCTGCGCCGCACTCCGCGCCCGAGAAGTATCGCCCGCTTCCCGGCCGCACCTGGATCCCTCTGCACGTCGCGCGGCTCTGGCTGGCGAGCGATCACCTGCTCGCTACCCGCACGACGTTCGGCGTGGAGCGATATCGCCGCTTTTATTTCAAAGACGTGGAAGCGCTCGTGGTGCAGCGGACAAAACACCGGGCGATCTGGAACGCGGTGTTTGGCGGGATTGGCGGCGCCATTTGCGGAGGTGGCATCGCGTTCATCGCGTTGATCCAGCTCACCTCGCGCGGAAAGGCGCCGTTCAATTTCAGTTGGAAGCTCGACCGGTCGAGTGTGAGCGGCGGCATTTCTTTTCCCAATCTCGATCCGGTCACGAAGGTCTTCGCCGTCATCGCTGCGTTCTTTCTTTTGCTGATGCTGATCAACACCCTGCGCGGCCAGACGTGCGCGCTTTACATCCAGACCTCCTCAGGCCTCACGCGGCTGGACGCCGCGGTGCGCACGCGGATCGCGCGACGCCTGATCGCGCGCCTCGCGCCGGAGATCGAGGCCGCGCAGATGGGAAGGACGAACGGCGCATGAGCACTGCGGCGCCGCGGAGCGAAGGCCGGGCAAGGCGCTGTCAGCAATCCTTGAACGTTGCGGGCTGAACGCGGAAAGTCGCGCGTTCGCTCCGCAGGCCACTTGCACCGTCCACTCCCGAACGCCGCTCCTTCTCCGTGACCCTCACCCTCCAGCGTTGCTTCCATCATCCCGCCCGCGAGGCAGTGGCGCGGTGCCCGGAATGCACGCGGTTTTTCTGCCGCGAATGCATCACCGAGCACGAAGAGCGCGTCATCTGCGCGGAGTGTCTCGCGAAGCTCGCGCAGGACGGCACGCAGCCGAAACCGGCCAGCCGCCGCTTGCCGATTGCCGCGGTGGGCATGCTGACGCGAACCATCGGTGGAGCGCTCATGGCCTGGTTTTGCTTCTACCTGATCGGGCGCATGCTGCTTTCCTTGCCATCGGAGTTTCACGCCGCGAGCCTTTGGAAAGGCGAATGGTCGCAGGTGCTTCAAAGCGATGAGTGAGCGCGCCCCGCGGCACACCGACCGCACCGCGACCGACCTGCTGGAGGAAGCCGTGGCTCTGCTCCGGCGCACGCCTGGCAGCGTGGTGGTCAGCTACTTCATCGGTGCGGTGCCGTTTTGGCTGGGCATGCTTTACTTCGTCGCGGATATGGGCCGCAGCGCCTTTGCCGCCGGACGGCTCTTGGAGGCGTCGCTCGGCGTCGGGCTCCTGTTTCTGTGGATGAAATGCTGGCAGACGGTTTATGCCAGCCACCTGCGCGCGACGCTGCTTGGTGAAGCGCCCTCGCCCTGGACTGCCGGCCGCATCGCGCGGCTCGTCGCGGCGCAAGCATTCTGGCAGGCGACGGGTTTGTTTCTGCGGCCGATCGCAGCGCAGATCATTCTTCCGGCGGTCTGGGTATCGTCTTTTTACCAAAACGTCACGGTGCTCGGCGACGGCGGGGCAGGGGAGAACGGAGCACTCTTTCGGCGGGCGTGGGGACAGGCGAAACGCTGGCCTGCGCAGGCGCATGTCGCCGTCGGACTGCTGAGCCTGTTCGGCTTTTTCATCTGGGCAAATGTGTTCATCGCGATGGCTGCGACGCCGCAGCTCATGAAGTCGCTGCTCGGGATCGAGACCGCCGCGTCGCGCTCGACCGGGGCGCTGATGAACACGACGTTTTTCTCCGCCTCGATCGCGCTGACTTTTCTCTGCCTCGATCCGATCTGGAAAGCCGTCTATGTGCTGCGCTGTTTCTATGGTGAAGCGGTGAGCAGCGGCGCGGATTTGCAGATGCAGCTCCGCGGCTTCACCACGCGGCCGGGAGGAAAAGCCACGCTCGTCGCGCTGTTCTGCGCGCTGCTTTGCGGAAGCGTGACGCCGCCGCTCCGCGCCGAGTCCGCGCCATTGTCGCCGCCGGCTGGGGCGGTCAATCCCGCAGCGCTGGATCGCTCGATCGACGATGTGCTCGGGCAGCGCGACTACGCGTGGCGCATGCCGCGCGCCGAGGAGCCGGCGCAGGCAAAAGGACCATTCGCAGCCTGGCTGGAAGGCATCGCGAACACGCTCTGGAAATGGATCTGCGCCGTGCGGGATGCAGGGTCGCGGCTGGTGGCGTGGATCATCGAAAAGCTCTTCGGCACGGGTTTTCGCGAGGCGACCGGAAATGACGGAACGCTGCCGATCCGCGCGCTCGCGATCGGGCTCCTCGCGGTTGGCGTGCTGGCCCTCGCGTGGGCAGTGTGGCGCACGTGGGGCGGACCGCGGCGCAAGGCTGCGACGGCGGAAGCGGTGCCGGTGATGCCCGATCTGCGAAGCGAAGACGTGGCGGCGGATCAGTTGCCGGAGGAAGGCTGGCTGCAGCTCGCGCGCGAGCTGATGGAGCGGGGCGAGCTGCGGCTGGCGCTGCGCGCCGCGTATCTCGCGGGCCTGGCGCATCTCGGCCAGCGCGAGCTCGTCTCCATCGCGCGGCACAAATCCAACCGCGACTACGATCGCGAACTGCACCGCCGCGCTCGCTCGCGGGCCGAGCTGCTTGCCGCCTTCGAGGAGAATCTGCTCACCTTTGAGCGCGCCTGGTATGGCTGCCACGAGGTGACGCGCGACACCTTCGCCTCCTTCACCCGCAACCTCGACCGGATGCGCGCATGCTGAGGCGGCAGCTCATCACCGCGCTGCTCGCGACCCTGCTTCTGGTAGCGCTCGGGGTCGGCATCGTGCGGCTGTTTTCGCTGCGGCTGCAGCAGGGCGACGTGTATCCCGCCTACTCCACGCTGCGTGCCGATCCGCTCGGTGCGAAGGCGTATCTGGAAGCGCTCGATGCGCTGCCGGGCACGGAGGTGCGGCGCAATTTCCGCCCGCTCCCGCGGCTGAAACCGGCTGAATCCGTGACGCTGATCTACGCTGGTGCGCCGCGCGTCGCGCAGTGGGGTCAGGATGAGCTGCACGTGTTCGAGACCCTGGTCGCCAGCGGCTCGCGCGCAGTGTTCGCCTTCCAGCCCGTGCCGCCGGAAAAGCTGCCGAAGAAGAGTGACGACGCGGAGGCGAAAGAAGGTGAGGAGAAAAAGGACGGAGCAGACGCAAAGGAGCAGGCGAGCGGGAAGGACACGTCTGGCGAGAAGGACGTGACGGGCGAGAAAGACACGACCGATGAGAAAAAGGACGCGAAGAAAAACGGCGGCAAAGCTGACCGGGAGGAGAAGGAGCGCGCGCCCACGATTGCCTTTGCCGAAGTGGCGAAGAAATGGGGTTTTGAGTTCAGCGTCGTCGTTCTCAAGCCGGGCGAAAAACCGCCCGCCACCACCGCTCAGCTCGCCGACACTTCAGCCGATCTGGAGGCTGAACTGCCGTGGCACAGCGCGCTCTTTTTCGACAAGTTGCAGCCCGCGTGGCGGACGCTCTACACCTGCTCCGGGCGCGCGGTGGTGATCGAGCGTCGCTGGGGCGATGGCAGTCTCGTGCTGGTCTCGGATGCCTTCCTTCTCTCGAATGAAGCGCTCGGCGGAACCGCTCGCCGACCGCGCCTGCTCGCTGCGTTGGCAGGGCCGCATCGCACCATTGTTTTCGACGAAGAGCACCACGGCGTTTCCGAGCAGCAAGGCATCGTGGATCTCGGAAAAAAGTATCGTCTGCACGGGCTCGCGGCCGGGCTGCTGCTGGTTGCGGCGCTTTTCATCTGGAAGAACTCCGTGCGCTTCCTGCCGGCGTATGAAGCCGAAGATTCCAGCGATGCTCCCGTCGCCGGGCGCGAGTCTGCGGCTGGTTTCACGAGCCTTCTGCGGCGCTCGATCCCGCGCGGGCGCATCCTGGAAATGTGCGTGGCCGAGTGGCGCAAATCCTTTGCGCATCAGGATCGCGAGCTCGGCAGGGTGGAGGCCGCCTTTGCCTCGCACCATGCCCTCCCAGCGCGCCAGCGCGATCCGGTGGCAGGCTATCGGCACATCGTGCGCACGCTGGCTGGCAACCACTCACGCCCACCCGATCCCGCCGCCCGCCGCATCCCTTCACCCGCTGAACCGCCCGCTCCATGACCACCGAACGCATCCAGGATATCCTCACCCGCGCGCGCGCCGAAGTGCGCAAGATCATCATCGGCCAGGAAGCGGTGATCGACCACGCGCTGATCTGCATCTTCACCGGCCACCACGCGTTGATCGAGGGCGTGCCCGGCGTCGCGAAAACGCTGCTCGTGCGGACGCTGGCACGCGTGCTCGGGAGCGAGTTCAACCGCATCCAATTCACGCCCGACCTGATGCCGGCGGACATCACCGGGACGCAGGTTTTCTCGCTGCAAACCAACGAGTTCACGCTGGTGAAAGGACCGGTCTTCACGACGTTTCTGCTCGCCGACGAAATCAATCGCGCGCCGGCAAAAACGCAGAGCGCGCTGCTGCAGGCGATGCAGGAGCGGCGCGTAACGATCGATCGCGACACGCACACCCTGTCGCCGAACTTCACGGTCTTTGCGACGCAAAATCCGGTGGAATACGAAGGCACGTATCCGCTGCCGGAAGCGCAGAAAGACCGCTTCATGCTGAAGATCACAATGAGCGTGCCGGATCGCGAGAGTGAGCTGGAGCTCGCGCACCGGATGCTCGGCCGGGACTCGCCCGAAGACGCGCTCGCCGCCGGCGTGGTGCAGCCGGTTCTAACCGCGGAAGATCTCGCGCAGTTCCGCCTCGGGCTCGATGCAGTGACCGTGCGCGACGAACTCGTGACCTATGTCGTGGATGTCGTCCGCGCCACGCGGGCGAGCGACACGGTGCTAGTCGGCGCCGGCCCGCGCGCGACGCAATCGCTGTTGCTGGCAAGCCGCGCGCACGCAGCGCTGGCCGGGCGCGATTTCGTGACGCCCGATGATGTGCGGAGCCTGTGCGAACCGGTGCTGGGCCATCGCCTCCTGCTGCGCCCTGAGTATGAGATCGAAGGCGTGACGATCGCGGAAGTGATCGGGAAAACATTGGAGGCGGTGGCCGTGCCGCGGTGATCCTTCAGACGTTCCGTCGTCCACGTTTCTGATGCTCGTTCCCCGCAATCGCCTCATCCTCTGCACTGCGCTCGTCGTGCTGCCTTTTGCGGCGCTCGGCGGCGCGGTGCCGGCGACGCTCGGCGTGGCAGCGCTGGCGCTGGGCTTCTTTCTGCTGGCGGTTGTTTTCGATGCGGTTGCGGCTCCGGGGCGGCTGGCCGGGATTCGCTTCGAGCTGCCGGAATCGGTCCGGCTGCAGAAGGATCGGGCGGGCGTGGTGGAGGTGCGCATCCACACCGAGCGCCCCGGTGCGCGCACGCTGCGGGTGGGTTTCGGCTTTCCGCGCGAGATCGTTCCGGCGGAGGCCGAGCGCCTCGTGAGCCTGCCGCCGGATGTGGCGCAGTCGCAGCTGGAGTGGCACTGCACGCCAGCGGTGCGCGGGCAGTTCTTTGTGCGTCACGTTTATCTGGAAGCCATTTCACCACTTGGCTTTTGGGCGATGCGCACCACGCAGCCGGTCCAGGCTGAGCTGCGGGTGTATCCCGACCTCTTTTCCGAGCGGCGCAAAGTGGCGGCGCTTTTCCTGCGCCATGCGAATGCGGGCGCGCACACGCAGCGGCAGGCGGGGCAGGGGCGGGAGTTCGAGAAACTGCGCGACTACATCCCCGGCGACAGCCTCGCGGACATTCACTGGAAGGCCTCGGCCAAACGCGGCAAGCCGGTCACGAAGCTGCATCAAGTGGAGCGTTCGCATGAGGTGTATGTCCTCGTGGATGCATCGCGGCTGTCTGCTCGTGGAGCGTCAAGCGCGGAGCATGCAGCGGCGAAAGCGCGCGGGGCGGACGAACGCTCGATGCTCGACGCTCCACACTCCACGGCCCTGGAGCGCTATGTCTCCGCGGCCTTGCTGCTCGGCGTCGCGGCGGAGCAGCAGGGCGATCAGTTCGGGCTCGTGACGTTCAGCGACCGGGTGCTTTCTTTTGTCCGGGCGCGCAGTGGCCAGGCACATTTCGACGCGTGCCGGGACCAGCTCTACGGACTGCAAGCGCAAAGGGTTTCGCCCGATTTCGAGGAGCTCGGCGCCTTTCTCCGCGCGCGTCTGCGCAAGCGCGCCCTGCTCATTTTTCTCACGGCGCTCGATGATCCGGTCCTGGCGGAGACTTTCACGAAAGCGATGGAGCTGCTCTGCCGCCAGCACTTGATCCTCGTCAATATGATCGAGCCGACGGGGGCGCAGCCGCTTTTCAGCGAAGCCGCCGGAGATGTCGCGAGCGTGGATGAACTCTACGGGCGGTTGAGCGGACACTTGCAATGGAGCAATCTGCGCGAGCTGCAAAAAGTGCTTCGCCAGCGCGGAGTCCGCCTTGCGTTTCTTTCTTCTGAAAACCTCGCTGCCGATCTCATCGCGCAGCACGCGGAGGTGCGGGCGAGACAGCTCGTGTGACGCGGTGAACGTTGAGAGTCGAACGCCTTCGATCCGTTTCTTCAGCATTCCACCTCCTCCGCATGATCATCGACCTTCCGCGTTTCATTTCCGCCGAGCGTCCGGCCTGGACCGAGCTCGAAAGCATGCTCCGGCGCATGGAGGGCGAGCCGGATCACCGGTTGTCGCTGGACGATGCAAAGCGCTTTCATCGCCTCTACGAAAAGGTGTCGGCGGACCTCGCGCGAATCGCGACCTTTGCCTCCGAGCCGCAGCTCCGCCGCTATCTCGAGTCGCTCGTGGCGCGGGCGTATGGCGAGATTCACGAGACTCGCGAGCGCGGCTCCCGATGGTGGGCGATGAGCTGGTTTTTCACCGGCTTTCCACGGGTGTTTCGGCGGCAGTTTGCGGCTTTCATGCTGTCGCTGCTCATCACGCTCGCGGGTGCGGTGTTCGGCGGGTTTGCGGTCGGGCTCGATGAAGAGGCGAAGGAAGCGATCGTGCCGGGACAGTTTGCGCACGTCATGGGCGATCCCGCGGAGCGCGTGGCACGGGAGGAAAAAGCGACGAGCGACCGGATGGCCGGTGAACACGCGAGCTTTGCCGGCATGCTCATGGCGAACAACATCAACGTCTCCATACGTGTGATGGCACTCGGGATGACGTGGGGCATCGGCACGCTGATTCTGCTGTTTTACAACGGGGTGCTGCTCGGACTGGTGGCGATCGACTACATTCTCGTCGGGCAGACTGTTTTTTTGCTGGGCTGGCTGCTGCCGCACGGTGTCATCGAGATCCCGGCGGTGCTGATCGCCGGGCAGGCGGGTTTTGTTTTGGGAAAAGCGATCCTCGGCCGTGGCGATCGGGCGCCGCTTTCTACCCGCCTGCGGGCGATCCAGAAAGACGTCACCATCCTGATCGGCGGCGTCGCGATCATGCTGGTGTGGGCGGGAATCGTGGAGTCGTTCCTTTCGCAACATCATCAGCCGGTCGTTCCATATGCGGTGAAGATCGCCTTCGGATTGGCAGAGTTGGCGGCGCTGATCTGGTTTCTCGGGAGCGCAAGGGAGACAGTTGCGAAGCCCCAGCCGCAAAGAGCTGCCCCGGCAGATGCAGCGCAGACGCGGTTGAGCTCGCGACAAATTTGGAAGGCGTGAAATGACGAGAAACCGAGAATCGTGCGAGGCTCAGCGACGAGGTTCTTCCGAATTTCATGCCTCTTGGGGCGGATCGGCACTTCTTCAATCGCAGCGTGCATTGACTCCATGAACCTTTCTTCCGACCTCCGCATCCAGACACCGGAAGGTATCGTTTTCGCCTATGCGCTGGCGGGGCCGATCACGCGCTGTCTGGCGTGGACGGTGGATTTTTTCGCGGCCATGGTGCTGGCGATCACACTCAGCAGTGCTCTGGGCGCGATCGGAGTCCTCAGCAGAGATGTGGCGCAGGGTGTCACGATCGTCGCGTATCTCGTAATCTCGGTCGGCTACAGCATTCTGCTGGAGTGGGGTTGGCGCGGGCAGACGGTCGGGAAGCGGCTGTTGCGCCTGCGAGTGATGGACATGCGCGGCTTGCGGCTGCAGTTTCACCAAGTGCTCCTGCGCAATCTGCTGCGGCCCGTGGATTCGCTGCCATTCTTCTATTTGGTGGGCGGCGTGACGTGCCTCCTTGGCCGGCGCGCTCAGCGTTTGGGCGATCTCGCGGCGGGGACAGTCGTCGTGCATCTGCCGCGGAACTCCGAGCCCGATCTGGAGCAGCTCCTGGCGGGAAAGTTCAACTCTCTGCGAGAGCACCCTCACCTGGCGGCGCGGCTGCGGCAAAGAGCGTCGCCAGACGAGGCGCGGCTCGCGCTTCAAGCAATCCTGCGGCGGGAAGAACTCGATCCTGCGGCGCGCGTCGAACTCTTCGCCCGGCTGGCAGAGCACTTCAAAGGGCTCGTCCCTTTTCCGCCGGAAGCGATCGAGGCCGTGCCGGATGAGCAGCAGGTGCGCAACGTGGTCGATGTTCTTTTCCGCACGAAACAAATTGCGCATGGAAATATCCGCAGCAGTCCGGCAACTGCGATCACGGCTTCGGGAGTTGGATAACTTTGCGTCGGCGAAAAAGAATGTAAATCGGGCACCGGAACATGGGCTGTGCTTTCCTAAGATACTGCGTCGGGGGCACCGAACTTTCCTTTTGACACCCCGGAAGACGCCGCATAGTTTGCGCGCTCGCTTTTCTGGAAACAGAGGCCAAAAACCAGCTCGATCGATCGTGGGTGCCAACCCGGGTCGGTTCGGGCTTTTTTCACCCTCCGGCCAAGGGGAAGCGCCCGGCCCGACGGAGTCTTACGACCCCGTCGATTGGCCGGAGAAAGTGCTAAGCCTGCGTAGCTCAGTTGGTAGAGCACGTCCTTGGTAAGGACGAGGTCACCGGTTCAAACCCGGTCGCAGGCTCCACTTCTCCGCCGCAAGGGCTGACCATCTTCAGTTTTCCACCAACAACAAAAACCAACTACGCAGTCGCTGACCTCCTATGGCCAAGGCACAATTCGAACGCAACAAACCGCACGTGAACGTGGGCACCATCGGCCACGTCGATCACGGCAAGACCACGCTGACCGCGGCCATTACCACGATTTTGTCGAAGAAAGGCTTCGCGGAGGCGAAGAAATATGACGAGATCGATGCGGCCCCGGAGGAGAAAGAGCGCGGCATCACGATCAATACTGCCCACGTGGAGTATCAGACCGAGAAGCGCCATTATGCGCATGTAGATTGCCCCGGCCATGCCGACTACGTGAAGAACATGATCACCGGTGCGGCGCAAATGGACGGCGCGATTCTCGTCGTATCCGCAGCGGATGGTCCGATGCCGCAAACTCGCGAGCACATTCTTCTCGCCCGTCAGGTCGGCGTCCCTTCGGTCGTCGTCTTCATGAACAAGACCGACATGGTTGATGACCCAGAGCTTCTCGATTTGGTCGAGATGGAAGTGCGTGACTTGCTCACCCAATATGATTTCCCGGGTGACAAAATCCCGATTGTTAAAGGTTCGGCCGTAAAGGCACTCGCCGCTGGCGATCCGAATCTGCCCGACGCGAAACCGGTCATGGACCTCATGGACGCTGTGGATGAATATATCCCAGTGCCCGAGCGCCCGATTGATCAGCCTTTCCTGATGCCGGTGGAAGATGTGTTCAACATCGAAGGTCGCGGCACCGTCTGCACTGGTCGTGTGGAGCGCGGGATCCTGAAGAAGATGGAAGAAGTCGAGATCGTTGGCATTCGCCCGACGGCGAAGACGGTTTGCACTGACATCGAAATGTTCCGCAAACTGCTCGACGAAGCGCGTGCTGGCGACAATGTCGGTCTGCTGCTCCGCGGCACCAAAAAGGACGACGTCGAGCGCGGTATGGTGATCGCCAAGCCGAACTCCATCAAGCCGCACAAGAAGTTCAAAGCGGAGATTTACGTGCTTTCGAAAGAAGAAGGTGGCCGTCATACGCCCTTCTTCACAAACTACCGCCCGCAGTTTTATTTCCGCACCACGGATGTTACGGGTTCGGTTAGCCTGCCGGAAGGCGTCGAGATGGTAATGCCCGGCGACAACGTTTCTGTTGAAGTTGAGCTGCTCACCCCGGTCGCAATGGAAAAGACAATGCGTTTCGCTATCCGCGAGGGTGGTCGCACCGTTGGTGCCGGTCGCATTGCCGAGATCACAGACCCTCCTGTGACCGGCAAGTAAGGCTTTCAATTGGGGTCAGGATAGGATGTCGCTGCTATGATGCGCCTCTTTTCCAGCCCCAAAAAAAGTTCAACACGTCAGTAGCTCAATTGGTAGAGCATCGGTCTCCAAAACCGAGGGTTGTAGGTTCAAGTCCTACCTGGCGTGCCACTTTCAGAGATGCAGGAAGTAAGTTCTAGGATTAAGACAGCTCCTGCCTTGCATCTGTCTCTTTCTGCTTCTTAGAATTTCCATTTCCAAGTCTATCCGATGTTAGCCAAATCAAGAAACTTCATCTCCGACGTTAAAGTGGAGCTGCAGAAAGCGTCGTGGCCTTGGGATCCCAAGGAGCGGGGGATGAAGAAATACAAAGAGCTGGTGGACTCAACTCTGATTGTGGTCATCGCCATGTTACTGCTGAGTGGATACATCGCTGGCTGGGATTTTTTGCTTAACCTAGTCGTTGGGCACCTTTTTCGCAGCCCGGCTCAATAACCCGCTTTCCAGCCATGACTGAAGAGAAGAAACGTAGCCAGTGGTTTGTGGTGCATTGCCTGGCGGGGCAGGAGCAAAAGGTGCGGGATAATCTGGTAAAGCGAATCAAGACCGAGGAAATGGGCGACTTCATCTTTGAAGTCGTGCTTCCCACCGAACGGGTCTCTGAGATCAAGCGCGGAAAAAAAACTGAGTCCACGCGGAAGTTCTTTCCTGGGTATCTGATCGTTAACATGTGGCTGCTGGACGAGAATCAGCAGTTGGTCGATCGGACTTGGTATTTCATCAAGGATACCTCCGGTGTGATCGGTTTCGCGGGAACCAAAGATCGGCCGATCCCAATGCGGCCCTCGGAGGTGGAAGCATTGCTTGCCCAAGTGCGAGAGCGTGAGGAAGGCTCACGTCCCAAAATCAGCTTTGCTCCCGGCGAAACCGTTAAGGTTGCCGATGGACCTTTCCAAAACCAGAGCGGCGTGGTGGAGGAGATCGACCCGGAACGTGGCAAGCTACGCGTTTCCGTCAGTATTTTCGGTCGCAACACCCTCGTGGATCTCGAATACTGGCAGGTCGAGCGTGGTTAACACATCCAAGATGCTATCCGGGTAGTCTCATCGACGGATCACTTACGTTTTCACTATCTAACTTTCCAAAATGGCCAAAGAAATCGTCGCGTCAATTAAGCTTCAAATTCCCGCCGGACAAGCGAACCCCGCGCCGCCAATTGGGCCCGCGCTTGGACAGCAAGGCGTGAACATCATGGCTTTCTGCAAGGAGTTCAACGCTCGCACGCAGAAGCAAGCTGGCGACATTTTGCCGGTAGTCATCACGGTCTTCAAGGATAAGAGCTTTACATTCATCACGAAGCAGCCGCCCGCGTCTTCGATGATCAAAAAAGCGGTCGGCATTGCTTCCGGCTCAAAAGAGCCGAACAAGACGAAGGTCGGCAAGCTGAGCAAAAAACAGTTGCAAGATATTGCGAAAGCGAAAATGCCTGACCTGAATGCAAGAACCGAAGCGGCCGCGATGAAGATTATCGCCGGGACGGCGCGGCAGATGGGCATTGAGGTTGAAGTATAGACTTCGCACCTATAAATAACGCTCCGAAGGAGCTTGGCTCTAGGATTTCGGGGATTTTTTGCACTGCTATATCAGTGCATGTGTTGTCACGCGGCATCTACTTCGAGACAAGTGAACGCAACCACTCGGTTCACTCAGAAAAGAAGTTGCATCTTTCGAGTTGGTGGCGATGCTACCCGCCCTTTTTCTTATAAACCGCAGGAGAACTCGCGTGCTGCGTGAGTTCGATCGCACTGCAATATCCCATGGCTAAAACACGCTCTAAACGTTATCGCGCCGCCGCAAAAGCGGTGGACTCAAGCAGGACTTACCTGCTCAATGAAGCAATCACCACTTTGAAGGGGTTGGCTGCTACGAAATTCGACCAGACCGTTACTTTGTCGTTTCGCCTCGGAGTAGATCCGAAACAGTCGGACCAAATGGTCCGTGGCACATGTCCGCTGCCACACGGTTCGGGCAAAACAGTGCGCGTGCTGGTTTTTGCGGAAGGTGCCGCCGCCACAGCGGCGAAAGAAGCTGGAGCAGAGTTCGTCGGCTTCCGTGACTTGGTGGAAAAATGCCAGCAAGGGTTTCAAGATTTCGATGTCGCCGTCGCGACGCCCGCAGCCATGAGCGAGGTGCGGAAATTGGGCAAAGTCCTTGGCCCGCGCGGTCTGATGCCAAATCCGAAGACGGGCACGGTGACGGACGACACTGCGAAAGCGGTGAGGGAGGTCAAGGCAGGGCGTGTCGAGTTCAAACTCGACAAGAATGGCAACATTGCCGTTCCCGTCGGCAAGTTCTCCTTCAACGAAACTGCGCTCGTGGAGAATGGCACGGCGGTAATCGATGCAATCGTGAAAGCGCGTCCGGCAGGTGCAAAGGGCCGTTTCGTGGAGAATATCACACTCGCAGCAACCATGACGCCTGGGGTGACGGTGGATCCCGCGCCATTCCTCAAAAGCTAATTTTTCAACACTGCCATGAGACCTGAGAAAGCATTCATCGTCGAGGACCTTGCCGGCCGGCTCAACGCTTCGCCTTTTGTGTTCGTAGCCGATTACACCGGCTTGAAAGTAGGGCAATTTTCTGAACTTCGGAATCGCCTGAATGGAGTAGGCGCACGTTGTCACGTAGTTAAGAATACCTTCCTGCGTCGCGCCGTTGTGGATGCTGGTCTCCCGGAACTCGGAGAGTTGCGTGGGCAGACTGCGATCGTGATGGGCGAGAAGGATGTCGCTGCAGCAGCGAAGGTGCTGAAAACCTTCACGGCAGAGTTCAAAAAGCCCACTCTCAAGACAGGCATTGTGGATCGGCTTGTCGTTTCAGCTGATCAAATCGACACCATTGCTGATCTCCCCTCGCGCGAAGTGCTTCTAGCGCAGCTGCTAGGCTTGTTCAATCAGCCTGCAACAATGCTAGTCCGCGTCCTCAATGAACCGGCAACGGCTCTCGCCCGGGTGCTGCAGGCGCATGCAGAGCAGCAGGGTGGCGCAAATCAGCCAGAAAGCGAGGCACAGCCGGAAGCTGCCGACGCAACACCTGCGGCGGCTTAACTTCCGCTTTTCAATTTTTTTACCGGAATGCATCCGGCGAAAAAATCGCGTGAGTGTCTTAGTTGATGCACACGAACAGATAACACCAAAAACCAATGGTTCCTCGTCGGTGTGGCGGCAGCCACGCTGAAAAGTTCCGATGCCTCGGAATGCGACGATACCGATTCAAAAAACTAGATATGGCAGATACATCAGCACTCGTAGACCAGCTTAGCGGACTTACCGTTCTGGAAGTCGCCGACTTGGTAAAACAACTTGAAACGAAGTGGGGCGTCAGCGCCGCCGCTCCCGCCGCAGTAGCGGGTCCCGCAGCAGGTGGCGGTGCAGCCGCAGCTCCCGTTGAAGAGAAGACGGCATTCGACGTCATCCTCAAGGAAATGGGCACTAACAAAATCGGCGTCATTAAAGAAGTGCGCGCCGCAGTGGCTGGGCTCGGGCTTGCAGAGGCAAAGGCCCTCGTAGAGGGTGCTCCCAAAACGCTGAAGGAAGGCGTTACCAAAGAAGAGGCCGAAGAGATCAAAAAGAAAATCGAAGCTGCTGGCGCCAAGGTCGAAATCAAGTAAGGTTCCTACTCGTTGTTCGGGCTTTGCCCCACAAGGCGAAGTTGTGAGCATAATTTACTATCGCCGTCCCGGTTCGCTGGGGCGGCGATTTGTCGTTCTATCGATCTGGCGTTGAACCTCTCATCCAAAGGGCGAAACTTAACGTGATAGAGTTCATAGAGGTATATAAAGGCTCTCGCCCAGGGATTATAGATTGAATCGATTTAACTTAAATTCTATGGATTCACTTCGCATGCGCTCGAAGACCGCACGTAATACCATACGGCTCTTATATTCAACGACAGCTCTGGTTCGTTGATCCTGCAGCTTGCAAAACAACCAGCACTGACTTGTCACGAGGTGAAACGGTCCATCGGTGGTTGCGGCGAATCCTCTGTTCCAATCACAGGCGTGTGGGCAACCTCTGGTATGCGCTCGTCCACCACGGAACATCTAAGATGCCATCACGGTAGAATGTCCGGTTCTGTCACTTGGGCATCGGAGCGGCGAAATCTCGAATGCGTTTCAAAAATCGATTCTGGGTGTCAAGGAATTGCCACCGCAAAAAAAGATGCATGCTGTGCTGCGCTTTTCTCCAAATGCTCCGGGTGAAAACTCAGACTTGGTCAGCGATTCAAGAACCAGAAGGCCCAAGCGACTAGAACAACTTCCCCGACGTTGAAGCCGGCGTGCCGGCAAAAAGTCTCTGCAGTCGGTCTGGAAGACACATCGGTAAGTGCAGACGTGCCCAAACTCCCCGGCTGGCGCTTTACGAGTAGCACGGAATGCGAGGCGATGGTTTATCGTCGCGGTGATCATTGCTCGCTCTGAGGATTTGCCAGAGGTGCAAGGATGCGCCCTCTCATTGCTAAGCAGTTTCTCTTTTTGCCTGGCATGCCCAGCATAGAAATTTGCCAGAAAAACTACTTGCGGCATCTCGAAGTGTGCCGCAAGTTCCCGATCCCATTTTCCCGCGAGCATATCTTTAACCGCAGATGTCCTGAGACGCAGAGGGTTTCCTGAAACAACCAGGTGCCCTCCGCGTTTCTGTGTGTTTGCGGCTTTTTTCGCCCGCAGGTATTCCTGTCACACGCAGCAGCAAAGTTCTCATCCCTTATGTCAGAGCGAATCAACTTCGGCACACTCAAGGAAGGCGCCGAGCCGCCAAATTTGATCGAGATCCAGCTCGATTCCTATGTGGAGTTTCTTCAAACCGACGTGCCCATCAGCCGTCGAAAGGAGACGGGTCTTCAGGCAGTATTCAAAGAGGTTTTCCCGATCACGAGTTACGACGAAAAAGTTACGCTCGATTTTGCCTCCTACGATATTGGCGAGCCCAAACTGAGCATCCGCGAGGCGATGCGTGAAGGCCAAACGTTCTCTGCTCCCCTGTATGTTACCTTCGCATTGAAGGAGGAAAAGGGAACAAAGGAGGAAAAGGTCTACATGGGAGAAATCCCGCTGATGACACCGCAGGGCACGTTCGTGGTGAATGGCGCCGAGCGTGTGGTTGTGAGCCAGTTGCACCGTTCGCCCGGCATTGCGTTCGAGTCGTCTATTCACTTGAACGGCAAAGTCCTGTTCTCCTTCCGCATTATCCCGGACCGCGGCTCATGGCTGGAGGTGCAGTTCGATACCAACGACCTGTTGTATATTTATCTCGATCGGCGCAAGCGTCGGCGCAAGTTTCTCGCGACTACCTTCCTTCGTGCGCTGGGCTACGGCTCAGATGAAGATATCGTTAAGCTTTTCTATAAGATTGAAACGCTGAAGTTAAGCGAAGGATTGGAGGAAGAAGAGATCGCAACGAAGGTGCTCATTACTGACGTGCGGGATGGTGAAATCACTCTGGCGCGCGCATTTGAGCCGCTTACAAAGGCGACGATCCGGCAGATTATGGCGCTGGGACACAAAGACGTGCCCGTCGTCGATACAAAGGAGGACGACACGATCATCAAGGCGCTCAAGAAAGATCCGGCGCATGATGAGGAGGAGGCATTGAAGGATATCTATCGCCGCTTGCGGCCCGGCGATCCGCCTACGATCCCGAACGCTCGGGGCTTGCTGAAACGGCTCTTTTTCGATCCGAAAAAATATGATCTCGGTCGCGTGGGTCGCTACAAGCTGAGTCAAAAGCTTGAAAAACATGGAGTAGATACGAAGTCTGAAGAGCGCATCTTGGCAAAAGAGGATTTCATCGCTGCGATGAAGTATCTTGTCGATCTGCGCCGCGGAGAAGGCATCCTGGACGACATCGATCACCTCGGTTCACGACGCGTGCGCACCGTAGGCGAGTTGCTTGCCAACCAATGTCGCGTCGGCTTAGCCCGAACAGAGCGATTGGTGAAGGAGCGCATGACCTTGTTCGACGTGAATATTGAGGGAATGACGCCGCAGAAGCTGATCAATCCGAAAGCGCTTTCTGCAGTGATTCGCGACTTCTTCGGCCGCTCGCAGCTTTCGCAGTTCATGGACCAGACAAATCCGCTGGCGGAACTGACTCATAAGCGCCGGTTGTCCGCTCTTGGGCCTGGCGGTCTCTCGCGCGACCGCGCAGGATTCGAGGTTCGAGACGTGCATCCATCGCACTATGGCCGGATCTGCCCGATCGAAACTCCGGAAGGTCCGAACATCGGCCTCATCTCGTCGATGAGCACGTATGCACGTATCAACGACTTCGGATTTATTGAGACGCCATATCGAAAGGTCGAAAATGGCCGGGTCACAGGCAAGGTGGACTTCCTTACCGGCGATCGGGAGGAGAACTATCTTGTAGCGCAGGCAAATGCACCAATCGATGACAACGGGAAGTTTCTGAGTGACAAGATCGCAGTTCGCTACCGTGGTGATTTCCTCGAGGTGGAACCAGGTAAAGTCCATTACATGGACGTGTCGCCGAAGCAGCTTGTCTCGGTCGCAGCGGGATTGATCCCATTCCTGGAGCACGACGATGCGAACCGTGCCTTGATGGGCTCCAACATGCAGCGGCAAGGAGTGCCGCTTCTAGTAAGCGAGGCACCGCTTGTCGGCACAGGCATGGAAGGTAAAGTCGCGCGCGATTCGAAGGCTGTAGTTGTCGCGGAAGGCAATGGGAAGGTTGCGAGCGTTACAGCTGAGCAGATCCTGATTACGGCCGACGGCGAAATGCCGGAAAGCAAGAAGAAGCTCAAGCACGATCCGGACAACAACATTTACGTCTATGAATTGCGCAAGTTCATGCGCTCGAACGCGGGCACTTGCGTCAATCAGAAGCCAATCGTAAAGAAAGGCCAAAAGGTGAAAGTTGGCCAGGTAATCGCGGACGGTCCGAACTGCGACGCTGGTGAGATAGCCTTGGGCCGCAATGTGCTGGTCGCGTTCATGCCTTGGAATGGGTATAACTTCGAAGATGCCATAACGATCTCCGAGCGAGTCGTGAAGGAAGATATTTATACTTCGATCCACATTGATGAATTCGAGATTGGTGCTCGTGATACAAAATTGGGGCCAGAAGAAATCACCCGTGACATCCCGAACGTTTCGGAGGAAGCCCTGCGCAACCTTGGGCCTGACGGAGTGATTCGTGTCGGTGCAGAGGTGAAACCTGGCGATATCCTTGTCGGCAAGATCACACCTAAAAGTGAAACAGAACTTGCCCCGGAAGAGCGCCTGCTGCGCGCGATCTTCGGAGAAAAGGCTGCGGACGTGAAAGACACTTCACTGACCGTTCCTTCGGGAACTTATGGCATTATCATGGATGTCAAAGTTTCCAGCCGGAAGGAAATCGCTCGGGTGAAGCTTTCGCCTGCGGAAAGCAAGCGGCAGCAAAAAGTGATTGAAGAGGATCACCTTAAGAAAAAAGAAGAGCTCCACGAGCAACTTACTGAAGCTCTCTCAAACATATTGCTTGGCGAAAAAATTCCGCTTGATGTCGTTAATGCGCAAACCGGAGAAATTATCATCCCGGCCAATCGCAAGATTACCAAGACTCTGCTGCGCAAACTCGCGCAGGTCTATGATCACGTGGATATCGATCCGTCACCAATCCGGAACAAGATCCGCGAGATCATTTCTCAGTTTGAGCACAAGTTTCAGGAGCTTGACCAGGAGCACGAGATGGCGATCGATAAGATCGAATCCGGCGACGACATCGACCCTGGCATCATCAAGCAGGTGAAAGTCTACATCGCCTCCAAGCGAAAGCTTTCGGTCGGCGATAAGATGGCCGGTCGCCATGGCAACAAGGGCGTCGTAGCTCGGATCGTGCCTGAAGAGGACATGCCTTACCTTGCGGACGGAACTCCAGTGGATATTTGTCTGAACCCGCTTGGCGTGCCTTCGCGCATGAACGTAGGACAAGTCTTGGAAACTCACTTGGGCGTTGCTGCCAAGGCGCTCGGTTTCAAGGTTGCTACTCCGGTGTTCGACGGCATCCCGGAGTCGAAAATCTTCGACTACATCAAAGAAGCTAGAAAAGTTGAGGGTTTCACGTGGATTAATGAGAACGGCAAAGCGTCAGTCTTTGATGGCCGCACCGGCGATGCATTCGATCAGGCGGTCGTCGTCGGCTACATCTATATGCTGAAGCTCGGCCACTTGGTTGCAGATAAGATCCACGCCCGAGCCGTCGGTCCCTACTCGCTTGTTACTCAGCAGCCACTCGGCGGCAAGGCGCAGTATGGCGGGCAGCGCTTCGGTGAAATGGAGGTGTGGGCGCTTGAAGCTTATGGCGCGGCCTACACGCTCCAGGAACTACTCACGGTAAAGTCTGACGACGTGCAAGGTCGCACGCGGATTTACGAATCGATTGTGAAAGGCGACAACTCGCTGGAGGCCGGCACGCCGGAAAGTTTCAACGTGCTCATCAAAGAAATGCAATCGCTCGGCCTCGACGTAAAAGTCGGCGGCCGTGGTCCGCGCAATCCCCTGCCGGAATTGATCTAGTCTTTACACCGACCGTTGTATCTTCTTGCCACCAGCAGTAGCACCGTGAGGGAGATGCGTCGAAACTTCGGCACTGATTGAAGACCTATCGATTTCAGCCGAAATGCTCGGGCGCACTGCTTGGAACCCAGTAAGCGCGTTTCAATTCGTGCTTTCGGAGGTGCGGGAGGGGCCGTTTCACTGCTCCCTGCTTTCGGGGCTACAGACGCGACCACTTCCATTAGAACAGCAGTCCGCAGTAGAAAGCGTGAGTCCGCGGGAATCCACATCTACTACTCCGATCCAGGTTCAGACGAAGTTGCGTTTGCTGGAGCCAAGTCCAAAAGCGGCGGATGCGAGCAGCTTCCTAAGTGTTATCCTGCCGCTTCAATCGCTAACTGCGGTGACAACCCTTGGTAATTGTTTGCAAAACTTCCGGCACGCTGACCTAAACCTCTGCTAACTGCGCAGCTTACTTACTTCCACTCCTTTCTGTCCGTTTACCCACCACTACTGTATGATCGAAACTCCATCCTTTCGTGAACTCGTCGGCGAAGAACGCCCGGTTGGTTTTGACCAAGTTGCCATTACTGTTGCTTCGCCTGATACCATCCGCTCCTGGAGCCATGGCGAGGTGAAGAATCCCGAGACCATCAATTACCGGACTTTCAAACCGGAAAAAGGCGGTCTCTTTTGCGAGCGCATTTTCGGCCCGACGCGAGATTGGGAATGCTCCTGCGGCAAGTATAAGCGCATCAAACACAAAGGCGTCATCTGCGACCGATGTGGCGTCGAAGTGACTCTGGCTCGCGTTCGCCGCGAACGCATGGGCCACATTGAACTGGCCGTGCCGGTGACGCATATCTGGTTTTATAAGTGCATGCCCTCGCGCATCGGCTTGATGCTTGATATGTCGAGCCGGCAACTAGAGCGCGTCATCTATTACGAGGACTATCTAGTCATCGATCCCGGCCAGACCCCGTTGCAGAAAGGGCAGTTGCTGACCGAAGCAGAGTATCGTGAAGCATTGGAACAGTATGGCGAAGGGAATTTCGTCTCCGGAATGGGCGCCGACGCCATCCGGCTTTTGCTCCAGCAGGCGGACCTTGCCGGTTTGCAAAAGGAACTTGAGGAAGCCATGGGGACGACGCGTTCCAAGCAGATCCGGAAGAAGCTCGCGAAGCGGCTGAAACTCGTGCAAGGCTTCGCCACGAGCCACACGCGGCCAGAGTGGATGATCCTTGAGGTTCTTCCAGTGATTCCGCCGGACCTGCGCCCCCTTGTTCCGCTTGAAGGTGGGCGGTTTGCAACGAGCGATCTCAACGATCTTTATCGCCGGGTAATCAACCGGAATAATCGACTCAAAAATCTGCTTCAACTTAAGACGCCGGATGTCATCATCCGAAATGAAAAGCGGATGTTGCAGGAGGCAGTCGATGCGCTCTTCGACAACGGCCGCCATGGCCGGGCGGTGACCGGCGCCGGCAATCGCCCGCTAAAGTCTCTGAGCGATATGTTGAAGGGCAAAGGGGGACGTTTCCGCCAGAACCTGCTTGGCAAGCGCGTCGATTACTCAGGCCGTTCGGTTATCGTCATCGGTCCGGAGTTGAAGCTACACCAGTGCGGGCTGCCTAAGAAGATGGCGCTTGTGCTGTTTGAACCGTTCATCATTCGCATCCTTAAAGAGCGTGGCTATGTGCATACTGTCCGGTCTGCGAAAAAGATGATTGAGCGCCAAACGCCTGAAGTTTGGGATATTTTGGAGGAAGTGACTCGTGGCCATCCCGTCCTGTTGAACCGCGCGCCGACGCTGCACCGCCTTTCCATTCAAGCCTTTGAGCCGCAATTAATCGAGGGTGAGGCGATCCGTATCCATCCGCTCGTTTGCACGGCTTACAACGCAGACTTCGACGGGGACCAAATGGCAGTGCATGTGCCGCTCTCGGTAGAGGCGCAGATGGAAGCGCGCATGTTGATGCTGGCACCTAACAACATCTTCTCGCCGTCCAGTGGCAAGCCTGTCACAACGCCGTCACAGGACATTGTGCTCGGCTGTTACTATCTCTCGCAGAACCCGCGTAAACAGGCACAAACAGAAGGTGCGCGCCTGCCGCTATTTGCGGACGCGGCAGAAGTGGAGTTTGCGCTCGCAGAAAACGCCGTCCTAGTGCACGACCGCATCCGCTACAAGAACCCAGATCGAGGCAAGAAGACTGTGTATGGAGATGCGACCGTCAACGTGCTCGAAACGACCGTCGGTCGAGTAATCTTCAACCAGCTATGGCCGGACGGTGTTGGCTTTATCAACAAGCCGGCACCTAAAAAGCAGCTCTCGGATATTATCTTCCGCTGCTACCAAGCGGCCGGACATCAGGCAACAGTTGAGATGCTGGATCGCTTGAAGGACCTCGGCTTCTACTGGGCGATGAAGGCGGGTGTGTCGATCGGCATCACCGACATGATTATCCCGAAGGAGAAGCAGACCGAACTTGATGAAGCTCGAAAGCAACTCGCGCTTGTGGAGCAGCAGTATCGGCGCGGCATTATCACTGACGGCGAGCGCTACAATAAGGTCATCGATATCTGGACCCATGCGGGTGAAGAGATCGCCAATGTCATGTTCCGCACCTTGGAGCACAATGAAGGGCGCAAGGAACTTAATCCTGTGTATCTGATGGTGGACTCAGGGGCTCGTGGCAATCGCCAGCAGGTGAAGCAGCTCGCCGGCATGCGCGGACTGATGGCGAAGCCTGACGGCTCTATCATCGAACGTCCGATCACGTCGAATTTCCGTGAAGGTCTGACTGTTCTCGAATACTTCATCTCAACACACGGCGCTCGAAAAGGCCTGGCAGATACTGCGTTGAAGACGGCGGACTCGGGCTATCTCACGCGAAAGTTGGTTGATTGCGCGCAGGACGTGATCGTGGTGGAAGATGACTGCGGCACGACGAGCGGCATCACAGTCCGTTCGATCTATGAGGGCGACGAAGAAGTCGTCGATCTGAAGACGCGTATCATCGGGCGTTCGAGCTGCGAGACGATCAAAGATCCTGTCTCAGGCTCTACCATCGTGAAGCGCAATCAGATGATCGATGAACTTACTGCCATTGCGGTCGCTAACATCGGCGTGGAGCAGATGAAGATTCGTTCCGGTCTAACATGCGAATCGCGCCGTGGCGTATGCACCAAGTGCTATGGAAAGAACCTTGCAACAGGGCAGCCTGTTAAGCTTGGCGAAGCAGTGGGCATCATCGCCGCACAGTCGATCGGCGAGCCTGGCACACAGCTCACCATGCGCACCTTCCACGTCGGCGGCATCGCGTCGCAGACCTTCAAACAACCTGTGGTGAAGGCGAAGAACGACGGAACAGTCCGCTACAACGACATGAAGGCGGTGCAGTCGCTTGATGGAAACTACATTGCGCTGAACAAGAACGGCTCAGTGACAATTCACGCGAAAGATGGACGCGAACTCGAGCGCTATAACATCGTGATCGGTTGCGTTCTTTCCGTGGGCGACGGCGAAGAGGTGAAGAAAGGCCAAACCTTCGCACAATGGGATCCTCACAATGTGCCAATTCTCACGGAACGCTCAGGCCGCGTGGAATTCCGCGACATGATCCAAGGCGTCACTGTTAAAAAAGAAGTCGATGAGGCTACCGGCGTCATGGGCACGATGGTGATCGAGCACAAAGAGGACTTGCATCCCCAGATCGTCGTTGTGGATGAGAAGACCAAAGTCGTGATTGCGAGTTACTCAATTCCCTCCGGCGCGCACGTGGCTGTTGCAGAGAACAAGAAAGTGCAGGCCGGTCAACTCCTCGCCAAAACTCCGCGTAAGATCGCGAAGACTAAGGACATCACAGGCGGTTTGCCGCGGGTTGCTGAACTCTTCGAAGCACGCCGGCCTAAAGACGCTGCGGAAATCGCGAAGATTGACGGAACCGTCGAGATAGGCGGAACGGTCCGCGGCAAGCGCAAGATCATTGTGCGCGATGTGGATAGTGGCGCGGAAGAGGAGCATCTTGTGCCGCTCGCCAAGCATATCATCGTCATCAAAGGCGACGCGGTTGTGAAGGGCCAGCAGCTCACTGATGGCCCGGTGCCACCGCACGACATCCTGGATATCCTTGGGCCACAGGCGCTGCAGGAGCATCTGGTGAACGAAGTGCAGGAAGTCTATCGTCTCCAAGGTGTGGAAATCGCCGACAAGCACATCGAGGTGATTATCCGCCAGATGCTGCGCAAGGTGAAGATCACCGAACCCGGCGATACTTCTCTGCTGTGGGGTGATCAAGTTGATCGTCTTTCCTTCGAGGAAGAGAACATCCGGGTGCAGGAGATGGGCGGCAAGCCGGCGGAAGCTGTGCCAGTGCTGCTCGGTATCACCAAGGCATCGTTGGAAACCGAAAGCTTCATCTCGGCAGCGAGCTTCCAAGATACAACGCGTGTTCTTACAGAGGCGGCTACTTTGGGCCGGATCGATTACCTGCGCGGATTTAAGGAAAACGTCATCATGGGTCATTTGATTCCTGCTGGCACCGGATTTCCAATCCATCGCGATGTGAAGATCGTGCAACTCGCCGAGCACCTCGGATCGTCGGCGGACGACGACGAAGCGGCACTAGCATAACGCGAACGAGATAGCCGAATGGATAGTTTGGAAGAGCCGGAAGCTACAAACTTCCGGTTCTTTTCTTTAAGAAAAACAGCGCTTTGGCAATGCTTCCCGTGATGGCGGCGTCCAATGCTACCATCCCTCTTCGTTGCTGAACGCTTCAGTCAAACGTTGCAGACTCGTCTATCCAGATTGGTTCATTCTTGTGACGTCCTCTTTCTCCAAATGAAGAACGGGGTGCGATGGACGGAATAGCACAGATAGAACATCCGCAATCCCAGCGCAGCAGCTTCCGACGAGAGAGCGTCAGATTAACAACGCTGAGCAACAGGTAAGCCACGACTGCGTATAGCTTGCTAACTGCTCGACGTCGTCAGCACCACAAAAGTCGAACGTCCTTCCAAGCTCAGTAGGGAGAACTAACACTCAAACTTAGTCCAGCAGCATGTCTATCGTAACTAAAACTGGTGATGACGGCACCACGGGCGTCTTGTTCGGTCGGCGTCTTGCAAAAACAGATGTCCGCATCGTGGCGAATGGAGCGGTGGACGAACTTAATGCCGCGCTCGGATTGGCGCGTGCCTTCCTCCAGGCCGACGCGCTGGCTGGATCGCTTCTGTCGATTCAGAAGGAACTAGTGACTCTCATGGGCGAACTCGCCACCCTCCCGGCGGACCGCGAACGCTACATCCACGCGGGCTTCCACTTTGTCGATTCTGCCATGGTGGATCGGCTCACCGCGCAGATCCACGATCTGGAGCAAAACCACCGGATTTCTTATCAGCACTGGGCCACACCCGGAGCTACGAAGGTCAGCGCGTTTCTAGATAACGCCCGCACAGTCTGCCGCCGGGCCGAGCGTGCGGTGCTGGCGATGGGCGACGCGGGTGAAGAAATCAATGTGGAGATCATTCGTTATCTCAACCGGCTTTCTGATCTTTGCTGGCTGCTCGCGCGCTTTGTAGAAACGAAAGCGGGCGTGGCGGAGTAGTTCCGCGGACTTTCGCACCGAAAGCACGCTGCTGGAGCACGCGCCAGCCCGTCGCTTACGCCCGCGGCTTCACATACACGCCGATCAAAGGTCTCCGCGACGGCTTGAGCGATGCGAAGTCGCTCACAAAGCCCGCGCCCGTGCGGATTTCCACGTGCCCTGCGCCTTGCCCGCCATAGACCAGCACCGAGCCAAGTGGTGCCTTGAACTGGTCCGAAACTCTGCTTTTCTTAAACCCGTAACTAGTCTGCAGCTCCGCGCCTGCCTGTTTTGCATACGCTGTTTTCGGATAGGAAGCGATCACGTCGCTCGCGAGCAGCGCTGTCT
The DNA here is from genome assembly GCA_964235505.1 of uncultured Chthoniobacteraceae bacterium. Lineage (GTDB taxonomy): Bacteria > Verrucomicrobiota > Verrucomicrobiia > Chthoniobacterales > Chthoniobacteraceae > CAXSDZ01. The sequence goes on along the minus strand of CAXSDZ010000020.1, from coordinate 1,909 downwards.
TTACGTAGCGCCAGCAACTGCTCGTGGAGTGCGCCCGCGCACGCGCGGCGGCGATTTCCGCAGCGTGGAGCATCCGCTTGTCATAGCGGAATTTGGACGACTGAGGACCAAAGAGTGAGCGTTGCTCCACCGTTGGCTTTCGTGCTGTGCGCGCGTTATAAAGCGAACCCTCCGCCGCACGCGCCACTGCTGGAGAGATGGTGGCGAGAAGAGCGGTGAGCAGCAGGAAAAAAAGTCTCTTCGACATAAAAAGCGGGCGGTTTGTCTGGGCGAACGGTGCGGAGCGTAGTGCGTCGGAAATCCCGGTCAATGGGCATCCGACAGCTCACGCTCGTGTGAAACAAAGCAGCTTTGCTGCCGGGGAGGCGAGTCTTTCCACCGCCTTGCCTGCATACGCCGGAGAGATGCCGCTGCGGAACTGCTAAAGGTGCAAACTGCTGATCCACACGGATTGATGCCAGCGACACCGGCCGGCGGAGATTATCTTCATGCGTTTGTTCGCGCTGTCAGCCAAACCTTCGCCGCGACTGGCGGGTGACCACGATGGATGGCGAAAGTCTGCCTAGCTCGCGGCGAAGCTGATCACGGCGCCACACGAACTCTCTCACCCGGCTGAGGCGAGGAAAGCAGCACGCTGAGCACTGAAACCTTTGCACGAACGCACGTTTGCAGTGGGAAGACCTGCTGGGCCGAGCGGAGCCTGCGAGGTTCAACTGATCGACTTCGCCCTTTATCACTGCGCCCGCACGCACTGTGCGTATCTTCAAGAACTTGTGACGACCGTCCTGCCCGACACCCCGCTGCGCGAACTCCACTGGCTCGGCCCCCAGCGCCTCCGGCAGCTCGACCGCTTCGGCCTCCACACCGTGGATGACCTGCTCACGCACTACCCCCGCCGCTACGAAGATCGCACCGAATTCTCCCGCTTCCCGGCGCAGGAAAGTGATGAACCGGTGTGCGTGTGTGGCGTGGTGCGCAGCGCGGGTTCGAAGTTTCTGCGCGGACGCAGCCGCATGTTCGAGGCCCTGCTGGAGGAGGAAGGGCGCCACGCATTTGCCGGGCGGCTGATGTGCCGGTGGTTCAATGCGCACTGGGTAGCGAAGGCTATCGCAGTCGGGCAGCAACTCGTCGTATTCGGCAAACCGAAGCGGCGCGGCGCGAGCATTGTCCTCGATCAGCCGGAGTTTGAAATCGTGGAGGAGGAAGGCGGCATCTCACTCGACATGCGGCGCATCGTGCCGGTGCATAAAGCCACGGAAGGGCTTTCGCCGAAGGTGCTGCGGCGCGTGATCTGGGACGTGTTGCAGAAGGTCGAGCCGGACGTTTTCCCCAGCCTTATCCCGCGCAGTCTCGACCCGATGTCGCGCGCGGAAATGCTGCGGCAGATCCATTTTCCCGAGTCGCAGGAGATGCTGGCAAAAGCGCGGAAACATCTCGTGCTCACGGAGTTTTTCGCGATTCAGATGACGGTCGCCGCGCAGCGCGCCGAGCAAGCGGCACAGCCCGGTGCGGTCCACGCCTCGCCCGGCGAGCTGATGGTGAAGCTGCACGCGTCGCTGCCGTATCCGCTCACCGGTGCGCAGACGCGGGCGATCCAGGAATCCGCCGCGACCTCGCCGCGCCGCGCGCCATGAACCGTCTGCTCCACGGCGATGTCGGCTCGGGCAAAACGGTCGTCGCGCTTTCCGCCATGCTGCTCGCCGTGGAGGCCGGCTACCAAGCGGCGATCATGGCCCCGACGCAGATCCTCGCCGAGCAGCACTACCTGAATTTCCGCCGCTTGCTAGAGCCGCTCGGCGTGAACGTCGCGCTGCGCACCGGCTCGCGAAAAGAGGACACCATGATGCCGCTTTTCGACACCGCGGGCGGTCGCATCCCCGGCCGCACGGGCGAAGCGCAGATCGTCGTC
>CAXSDZ010000019.1:27909-36384 GCA_964235505.1 uncultured Chthoniobacteraceae bacterium | reverse complement strand
CGCGCATCGGGTGGAGGATGTGCGGATTGAAGGCGAGCGAGAACTCGCCGATGAAGCGCGCTCCGGGATCGCTGTCGAGAATTTGGTTCAACTTCTCGGTGTTGTTCGCCGTCGCGCCGGTGATCTTCCCGTCGGTGAACTCCAGCCGCACTCCGTCAAACGCGGTGCCCTGGTAGATGGTTCCCGCGTTGAACTGCACGTGGCCCTGCACGCTGTTCTTCACCGGCGCGGTGAAGACCTCGCCGTCCGGGATGTTGTGGGTGCCGCCGCAGATCACCGCGGTGATGTTCTTGATGGAAAAGCGGAGATCGGTGCCCGGGCCTTTGATTTCCACGCGATCGGTCCGATCCATCAGCTCCTTCAGCGCATTCATTCCCGGCACCATCTTCGCGTAATCGAGCGTGCAGACGTTGAAATAGAAATCCTCGAAAGCCTCGGTGCTCATCCCCGCGAGCTGCGCCATGCTCGGGCTCGGCCAGCGCAGCACGCACCAGCGCGTTTTCTTCACGCGCCAATCGAGCACGGGCTTCAGCTTGCGCGCGATCAGCTTCATCTGCTCGGGCGGCACGTCGCTCATTTCGGTGATGTTCTGCCCGCCGCGCACGGCGATGTAGGCCTGCATCTTCTTCATCCGCGCGAGCTCGTGCGTGCCGGAAAATTCCAGCCCTTCCTCGGTCGCACCCAGCGCCAGCTCGCGCGCGACACGGGCCTGGTGCGTCTGCACATACGGCAGCGCGCCGGCGTCGCGCACGGCGCGCACCAGCGCCACGGTCATCTCCGCCGGGATGTCGAAGGCATCCACGAGCACCTTGTCTCCGGGCTGGATTTGCGTGGAGTAGGAAACCAAAAGCCTGGCGAGTTTGTCGAAGCGCGGATCGTGCATGGGAAAAGCGGAAGCGGTGGAATGAAGTGGCTGTGTGCAACAACGCGGGCGGCAGGGCGCGCGGCTGCATGGCGTAGTGGGACGATCGATGAGCCGCTGCCGTGGCGAACATCGGATGGGCGGTCGCAAGCAGATATGTGTGTCGTTTCCGTGGCACTCGCAGCCCCGGGCGCCGCGGTGAAAACAACGCCTCGTTTTCCGCTCTGCGGTCTCTGCGTGTGACAGGGCTTGGCGATGCAAGCGTGCGCCTCCCCCTCCCAACTTACTGGATGCTGTCGGAAACTTCGGTGTCGGCCTCCGGAATCTGCAGCACCATGGATGCAGTTTGGGCGCTTTCCGGGCTGAATCCAGCGGATTTGTAGAAGGCGATATCGTCATTCTGCGCCTGCCGCGCGGTTTGGTCTTCCCGGGATCGGGCGCATGTCCCAGCCGCGACGGCTCCGGCGGGCAGCGCCCCTTTTCCGAGCTGGACCCGGCAATGCTGCACGCCATCTTTTTTCAAGGCATCCAGCAGCCGGCAGAGGAATTTCCGCCCGACGCCCGATCCCCAAAGCCCGGGCGGCACGTAGAAATCGGCCGACTTCCACTCCGCCCAGTCGCCGTCGATCGTCACCGCCGCGAGACCTGCCTGGATGGGGAAAGTCTCTTCCGGCACCGCGCCATCCCGAGCCCACCGCAGGGTCATGATGCACGGATAAACCCACGCCACGCTCGCGCCCTTCACCGCGGGCAAGCGGTCGCTCAGGGTGCGGCTGCGCACCCAGAACGTCTCCGCGTAGCCGCCGTCCCCCGGCAGTGAGGCCAGTGCCCGGCTGCCGATGGTGATCTCGGTCGGTGGGTGATCGTCGTCGCGCAGGTCGAGGTGCTCTTCCAGAAAACGGCGGAAGCCGGCGCCGAATTGCGGGCGGATCAACGGCCACCAAAGGCGGAAGGTCGGGGTATAAACCCAGCGTTGGAAGAGGTTCATCCAGCTCAGGTTCAGTGGATGGTTCCAGAACGTATCGAGCTGGCACGTGAGCCACACATATTCCATGGCGCGGCACATCTTCAGCACGCACGGCAGGTCCTTTACTAGGTCGTTTGCGCCCTGATGTGGATCGGGCGGCGCAGCGCCTCCCGCTGCGCCATTTGCGCCCGCGGGCTTCGGCGCGCCGTTGAGGCCCGCGATTTTCGTGAGCTCGGGAAAGACCTCCCGCAGAAATGCCTCCGATACGCTGCTCGCGCGGAACTCACTTTCCAGCTCCGCCACGCGCTCGCTCGCGCGGGCCACGCGCTCCGGCAGGTCGGTTGGGCCTTGATACCACTCCGACCGCGCAGCGCTGAAGACTGCTGCAGCGCTCGGCTCCCGCCCGCGTCTTCGATTGAGAAACTGCAGCGCCACATTCAGCGCGTGCTCGCCGAGCCGCCGATACGATTCCCACTGCGCCTCGTCGTAAAACTGGTCGCCCGTGCTCTCGTGTGGAAATGCCTTGTTGCGCTTGCGATACTGCGTCACGTCGCCTGGCTCATCACCGGTGAGCGTCGGTTTGAAATACAGCAGGATCCCGGTGTCGCCCTTTTCCAGGTCGTAGTTGATCGTCCCGACCGCGACATGCTGCCGCGAAAACGCGTTCGCAGCATCCGGGCGCAGCGGGGAAAGATCGATGTCGATCTCCACGCCGAAATCCTCCCGGATGCGGCGCTGCGCATTGCCGAAGTCATCGAATGCAACGTCGGCGTCCGCTCCGCAATCCGACACGATGATGTAGCGGCAATGGCGGCGGATCAGCTCATACAGCGCGAGATTTTCAAAGTGAGCGCCGTCGGAAAGATGCACGTATTTGCTGACCGGCTGCCCATTCTTGATCCCAGAAAAGGTCGATCCAAACATCTCACGCAGCAGGAGCGCGCCAGGAAAGTGGCCGAGATCCTCGACGCTGCTCCGCGGATGCGGCAGCCAAAGCCCAAGGCGCAGATTCAGCGCGGACATCAGGAAACAAACGAGCGTGCCGAGCTGCGACGAGAGCGAGCCCATGTTTGAGTTGAACGCGGCGGCCGACGCGGTGATCGCGGAGGAAAGGGTGAGCCGATCGATGTGCGTCGGCGGCTTGGCCTCCAGCGCCGCTTTTTCCGCATCCGTGCGGGTTTGGGTCCACGGGCGCCAGTCGTCATTGATCTGAAAGCCCAGCGGCGAAAGCACCGCCGAGCGTGAAGCGCGCGCAAGGTTGCCGAGCTGATCGCCTCCCACATCATTTGCCGCGCAGCAGACCAGATGCAGCGGGCCGCACCGCGCGCCGCGGTGGCGCGGGCGCAGATCGCGCATCGCCACCTCGTCCTGCTCCCGCACATCGATGAAGCGGTCGGGGTTCTGATCGCCCGGATTGGAAGCGCCAAGGTAGGCGCGGGCGAGGCGGTTCCGGTAAAAAGAATGCATGCTCACCATCGCGGGATCGAGAAAAGCCGCCGCACTCCCGATCACCGCAGAAGCCAGCGCGAGCAGGATCCAAAGCGCCGGCCACACCTGCTCGCCGACATGCCAGTGGCGATCTGGCTGGTGGCTCCACTCGAGCACTCCGGCCAGGCCGGCGGCGGTGCAGACGACAGCGAGGGTGACCGTCAGCAGCGCCAGCAATTGTGGCAGCAGCGGTTTCAAAGCATCGCCGATTCCGCCTTTTTTCTGTGAGGAAAGCTGGCCGACAAACCAGTTGCGCAGCAGGGCGAACAAACCGCCGGACGCCGCGGCGCCTGCCGCCGGGCCCAGGCTCCAATCGCGGTGATGCACATACGCGCCGAGCAGCCACAGCGCGCCGCCTAGGCTCCAGACGACTGCTGCCGCGAGCATGCGCTGCAGCATGCGGTCGCCGGCCGCGACCTTCTCCCGAAACGGACCCGAGCGAAACGTGCGAAGCCGCAGGACGAGGACGCGCGGCACGAGCAGCACCAGGACGGCGCCAGCCCACGCCAGCGGCGCATGGAACAAGTGCCAGTCAAAGGCAAATGGCTGCCCATCGCCCCACGCCAGGCCCAACGCGAGATGCCGGGTGGCAGTCCCAACCTGCGGCGTGGAATGAAGCCAGCCCCGCTGCTGGATTAGCCACCAGGCGACAGCAGTGGCCAGGATGCCGAACCCCACCGCCCCTCGCCACCAGGTCTCGACCGCTCGCTTTTGCACCGGGCCCGCGGTTTCCGCTCTTCCGCCGCTTTTCCAGCGCCGCTCAAATCCCCACTGCACCCCCAGCAGGATCCCAAGCGCGACCAGCAATCCGCCGCCCCGCCCAAACATGCCCTGCGGGGGCGGCAGCAAACACAGCGAAGCCAGCAACCAGAGCACGAGCCCCGCGGCGATGATCGCCAGCGCGAGGATGAGCGTCGGCACCATCGCGGTGAAAATCGCGAGCACGGCCGCCCAGGTTTCCGTTTCAAAGAAGCCGATCCGCGGCGCGAGGAAATTGCTGAACTCGCGCAGGTGCCGGATTTCCTTTGCTTCGGCCGGCCGGCCAGCCTCATCGGGCGTCGGGAAAAGGATGGCGGAATCGCCGGCACGTCCCTTCCGCGACAGCCATGCGCTCCACCACGCGCCGATGTAGCCGCCGCCGGAAACGGTCGCGAGGTAATCAATATGCCGGAGCAGATCGAGCCGGTGCAGCCCTTGCAGCAGCCCGAGATTGAAGGTCGCGCTGCGGATGCCGCCGCCCGAAAAAGCGAGTCCCACGCAATCCTCCTTGATGAACGAAACCCGGGGCGCTTCCGCCGAGCCAGCCGCGGCAAAGCTGAACGGGAGGTCGTCTGCCTGAGCGTCTTCGTTCGCGTTCAGCTCGGCTTCGACCTTCACCGCTTCGGGATCTCCGTTGCGCAGCCGCCAGTCGTATTCGGCCTTGAATAGATCCTCGAAACTGCGCCCGCCGGTCGGCGGCGCTCCCTCCGGCACGGGCCTCGTCCGCACCCGCGCCGCCAGCTTCTTCCACGTGCCACTTCCAAACGCCGCTTTCAAGTTCATGGGGCGGCGACCGTAGCGGGCGGCCTCGCGCGTTGCCAAGACAAAGCCGGGCGCGCTTTCGCAAAGGCTGATGCTTGCAGGCGCAGCGGGCCTTTTGCTAAAGGTCGCAAACGTGACTGCGCACCCGAAAATCCTGCCTGCCGCCGCGCTGGTGGAGACTTGCCGCACGATGGCGTTGCAGGGCCGCCGGCTTGTTTTCACCAATGGCTGTTTCGACCTGCTGCACATCGGCCACGTGCGCTATCTGCAGGCTGCGCGCGCGCTCGGCGATGCGCTGGCGGTCGCGGTGAATGGCGATGAATCGGTGCGCGCTCTCAAAGGCCCGACGCGTCCGATCAACTCCGAAGCTGACCGTGCCGAAGTGCTCGCGGCGCTTGCCTGCGTCGATTTCGTCACCGTCTTCCACCCGCCCCGCGTGACCGATCTCATCCGCGAAGTGCGCCCGCAGCTTTACGTGAAGGGCGGCGACTACACCGTCGATTCGCTCGATCGCGAGGAAGTCGCAGCGCTGCAGGAAGCAGGCGCTGAGATCCGCATTCTGCCGCTCGTTCCCGGCAAATCGACCACAGCGACAGTCGATAGAATGGAATCTGGAAGCTAGGAAACCAGGAACAGTTGAGTGCGAAAATGGGCTGCCCCTCCGCTTCTCCTGGCTTTCTGGCTTCTAAATTCACCTGATGACACCTCCACTGAAACTCGGTGTCCTCGGCTCCGGGAAGGGCTCAAACTTCTGCGCCATCGCGGACGCGATCGATCGCGGTGCGCTCCACGCGCAGGTGCGCATCGTCCTCGCGGATGTGCCGGACGCCGGCATCCTCGACCTTGCGCGGGCCCGCGGCATTCGCGCGGACTACGTTTTCCCCGGCCGCTTCCGCACCAAATATGAGCCGGAGATCGAAGCGGAAATCGTCGCACTGCTGCGCGAGGAAGAGGTGGAGCTGGTTGTGCTCGCCGGCTTCATGCGGATTCTGAAAGCGCCGCTGCTGGAAGCGTTCCCACGCCGCGTCATCAACATTCACCCGTCGTTGCTCCCGCAGTTCCCCGGGCTCGAAGCGTGGACCCAAGCGCTCGCCGCCGGCGTGCCGGAGACCGGCTGCACCGTCCACTACGTCGATGCCGGCATGGACACCGGCGAAATCCTCGCCCAGCGCCGCGTCCCTGTCCTTCTCACGGATACCCCCGAGACGCTCCACGCGCGCATCCAGGAGCAGGAGCACCGGCTTTATCCCCAGGTCATCCGGCGTCTGGCTGCCGCTCGGCCCGCCTGACACTCGACCGCGTTCACCACGATGTGCGGCGTATTGGCAGCGCCAAAATGGCGTGCTATGAGTGCGGAATGAATCTCGGCGACTTGATCGTAAAAACACCCGGCGTCTGCGGCGGGCGGGCGCGGGTGGTGGGGAGGCGCATTCCGGTCAGCTCGATTTATCGGTGGTTCCTTGCGGGCTGCGCACCCGAAGATGTGCTCTCAAAATATGAGGCGGTGGAACTCGCCGAAATCTATGCTGCGATTGCCTACGCATTGGCGAATCGCCCGGAGATCGCCGCGGAGATTGAGCGAGAAGATTGGCAGGGTGCAGAAGCGCTCCGAGCGGAGCCGGAGCCTGCGGCGGCGTGAGCGGCATCTGCTTCTACCTCGACGAAGATTGCCAAGCCGCCGCTCTGGCAACCGCTCTCCGCCAGCATGGCATCCCGGTCGTCACGACGAATGAGGCCGGGCTCGCTGCGGCCACGGATGACGCGCAACTGCACCATGCCGCCAATCGCCAGTGGGTGCTGGTGACCAACAACATCGCCGATTTTGTGATCCTTCACGCGCAGTTCCTTCGTCAGGGCGCTTCGCATGCAGGAATCGTCGTGTTCGCGCAGCAGAGCCACTCGATCGGTGAAGTGGTGCGCCAGCTTTCGCACCTCCGGCGCACGAAGACGCCGGAAGCCGTGCGCGACCAGCTAATCTGGCTCCGCACGCTCACACTTTGAGCTTCGCTTGGCAGGCTGGAGTCAAGCCGCGATCGGGTGTCGGAAACTTTTCCGGCTCCATGATTGCGCTTTGGGAACGGGCGGGTTTGCTTTCCGCCCGCATGGCCAGCTTCCGACTTTTCGACCTCAATCCCGAGCAGGAGCAGGCGGTGCGGACGACCGAAGGACCGCTGCTGATCCTCGCCGGCGCGGGCACGGGAAAGACGCGCGTGATCACGATGCGTGTGGCTTTCATGATCTCGCAGGGGATCGACCCCGCGCACATTCTTGCCGTCACTTTTACCAACAAAGCTGCGAACGAAATGCGCGAGCGGCTCGCGGGGTTGATCGAAAAAGCGGAGGCAAAGAAGGTGATGATGAGCACCTTTCACGCGCTCTGCGTGCGCATCCTGCGGCAGGACATCGAGAAGCTCGGCTACAAGAAAAACTTCTCCATTTACGACGAGGGCGACCAGTCGGGGCTGATCAAAAAGATCATCACCCGCACGGCGGCGAAGGACGAAAAGCTCGAGCCGAGCATCGCGAAGAACCTCATTTCCAAAGCCAAAAACGCCGGCTTGCGCGAGCCGCGGCCGGGTGATGAGCAGTCGCTGGCGGGCGCGGTCTTCGCGCGTTACCAGAGCGAACTGAAGACGCTGAACGCCGTCGATTTCGACGATCTGCTGCTGCTCACCGTGCAGCTTCTGGAAGAGCACGCGGAGGTGCGCGAGAAGTGGTCGAGCCGCTTTCGCTACGTCATGGTGGATGAGTTTCAGGACACCAACGGGCTTCAGCTCCGGCTCGTCCACATGCTCGGCGAGACGCATCGCAACGTGGCGGTGGTGGGCGATGACGACCAATCCATCTATGGATGGCGAGGCGCGGAAGTGGCGAACATCCTGGAGTTCGAGGCGCACTTCGCAAACCCGGCGGTGATCAAACTGGAGCAGAATTATCGCTCCACGAACGCGATCCTCGGCACCGCCAATCACCTCATCAAAAACAATCCGCGCCGCCGCCCGAAAGCGCTCTGGAGCGCGCAGGAAGGCGGCGACAAAGTTTCGATCATCCAGATGCCGGACGATCGTCAGGAGGCGCAATGGATCGCCGAACAGATCCAGCAGCGGTGCGCGCTCGAGACGGTGAAGCATGAGGACTTCGCCGTGCTTTTCCGCATGAACGCGCAGTCGCGGCTACTCGAGTTGAACCTGCGCGAGATGAAGATTCCCTACCGCATTATCGGCGGGAAAAGCTTCTTCGACCGGCGCGAGATCAAGGATTTGCTGGCGTATGCGAGCTGTATCCTGAACACGGACGACGACGTGTCGCTGCTGCGGATCATCAACACACCCGCGCGCGGCATTTCGCCCGGCACGGTGGAGCGCGCCACCGCGATCAGCGCACGGAAGCAGTGCAGCGTCTTTGAAGCGTTGAAGTCGCCGGAGTTCCAAAGCGAGCTGCCGAGTCGCGCGGCGAAGAGCGTGAGCGGCTTTGTCGATCTACTGGACCGCTACGAGACGCGCCTGAACCAGCCGCTCTCCAACCAAACTGCCATCGTGCGCGAGCTGATCGAAGAGGTCGGCTTTCTCGAAGACCTGCGCCGGTCCTGCAAAAGCGACGAGGACGCCTTGAAGCGCGAGATCAACGTGCGCGAAAT
>CAXSDZ010000019.1:8138-27899 GCA_964235505.1 uncultured Chthoniobacteraceae bacterium | reverse complement strand
CTCACCTCCGTGGAAGAGCACCAGGGCCGCTCGACCGAAGGACTCCGCGCCTTCCTCGATGAAATGATGCTCCGCCAAGAGCGCGAGGAGGAAAAGGACGACCTTAAAGGCCCGGGCGTCACACTCATCACGCTGCACGCCGCAAAAGGGCTGGAGTTTCCGCACGTCTTCCTCATCGGCCTAGAGGACGGCCTCCTCCCGCACGACCGCTCCAAAATGGAAGGCACCGTCGATGAAGAGCGCCGCCTCCTCTACGTCGGCATCACCCGCGCCCGGCTCACGCTGACGCTGACCTGGTGCCGCGCCCGGATCAAATACGGCAGCCCGCAAGGCTGTTCCCCAAGCATGTTTATCCGCGAGCTGCCGGCCGAGCTGATCGACCACCGCGAGCTGACGCAAATGATGAGCGCGCCGGTCGAGGAAAGCTCCGCGAAGAGCCGCTTCGACGCGCTGAAAGCGATGTTGAACGCAGTTCCCTGATGCTGCGGCGCATGTCTTCACAGGACGCCGCTGCGCACCTCTTGAAAGATTTTCGAGGAAAGTGAAGAAACTTCTTGCGGTGCCAGATTCTTTCCCTACGTTCCGCCTTGTTCTGGGGGGAACAGCGCGGGCGTCTTGCCATTCGGCGGGCGCCCGCGCAACTTTTTCAGGGGCATGGCTCGCATAGTTAGCGTCCCTACTCCCATCCTCCAGATGAAGTCCGCGACCCTCCTTGTCCATGCTGCCGCCCAGCTTGCGGATGCCGTGGACGGGCTCACCTTTCCCACTCCGGTGGCCTACATTTACAACCCGCTGCGCTACGCCTGGGCGGCGCATCGGGCGTATCTGGAGCGCTTTGGCACCAGTCCGAAGCGAGTGCTGTTTTTGGGGATGAATCCGGGCCCGTTCGGAATGGCGCAAACAGGCGTGCCATTCGGCGAGGTTGGCGTGGTTCGCGATTGGCTCGGCATCGACGCGACGATAGGGAAACCGCCACGGGAGCACGCTGCGAAGCCGGTGCTCGGCTTTGCGTGCCGCCGCTCGGAGGTGAGCGGGCGACGCTTGTGGGGGCTCTTCGCCGAGCGTTTCGGCACTCCGGAGTGCTTCTTTGCCGAGCATTTTGTGGTCAATTACTGCCCGCTCCTTTTTCTGGAGGACACGCCCGCAGGCCGCAACCTCGCGCCGGACGGCTTCCGCTCCGCGGCAGGCGCCGCTCTGTTTGCCGCGTGCGATGCCCATCTGCGCGCGGTCGTGGCGGCGCTCAAGTGCGAGTGGGCGGTCGGAGTCGGTGCCTTTGCCGAAGGCCGGCTGCGAAAGGTGTTCGAGGGAACTCCGTTCTAGGGAACTCCGCTGAAAATCGGGCGCATCGCCCACCCGAGCCCTGCGAATCCCGCGGCCAACCGCGGCTGGAATGCCATGGCGACGGCCACTATGCGAGACCTCGGAATCTGGCCTGCTTAAAAGGGGCAGCGGATCGAGGAGCGCTCGCCACCCAACGCGCGCGCTGGCAGTTTCTCCTTTCCCATGAACTCACGCGCTCTCCTCCGCACCCTGCTGTCACTTCTTCTTTCCGCTGCCGTGCTCGCTTCGGCGCAGCAGGCGCCCAAAGGACCCGAGCGGTGGGAGCCCGAGATTGCAGCCTTTGATAAGTTGAACCGTGAGCACCCGCCAGAGAAAGGTGGCATCGTGTTTGTCGGCAGTTCCAGCATCCGCTTGTGGAAAACGCTCGAGCAAGACTTTGCGGGGTTGCCTGTCGTCAATCGCGGTTTTGGCGGTTCAGAAATCGCCGACAGCGTGCATTTCGCCGACCGCCTCGTCTTTCCTCACGCGCCGCGCCTCGTGGTCCTTTATGCAGGCGGAAATGACATCAACTCTGGCAAAACGGCGGAGCAGGTGTTTTCCGACTTCCAAGCATTCGCCGGAACCGTGCATGCGGGGTTGCCGGAGACGGAACTCGCCTACATTTCCATCGCGCCGAATCCCGCCCGGTGGGCACAGGTCGATCGCATCAAGGAGGCGAATGCTCGGATCGAGGCGTTCTGCGGTGAGCGCCCGTGGATGAAGTTCATCAACGTATTTCCACACATGCTCGGACCGGATGGTTTGCCGCGGCCGGAGATTTTCAGCCCCGACCGGCTGCACATGAATGCCGAGGGATACCGGCTCTGGACCGGTCTCGTGCGACCGTGTTTGGGTAGGGATTGAAACGCGTGCATCGACGGGGAGGGGAGCGCCGCGGGCAGACAGGGATGAAACACGGAACCGGGGGGAGGGAAGAATCTACGCGAGGTGGTGCGCAGAAACTTCCGCTCCGTGTTTCACCCGCGGCTGCCCACGGGCTTGGGGGGAGGGGCGTGAGGGAAAAATCAGGTGGCTGGCGCTTCGCTGCTGAGCGCTGGCGGCGGCTTAGAAATAAGAGGCGGAAGCGCTGGAAAGAGTCGCGGTGCGCGGGATTGTCACAGTGTTGTGCGCATGCTGCACCCGGACGAAGCGGCCGTCCGCACGGAGCACTTGCACCCGAGTGCCGCGTGGCAACTCGGATGCCGCGGCTTGGGAACCCTGGATGATCACGACGGGCTCTGAGAGCAGCACGGAGGAACCGCGCGCGATGATTGGTGAGCTGGGCACGACTGTCGCGGCGGCAGTGGCAAGCGGAAGCACGAGTCCTTCGCGAGCAGCGCGCATCATCCGGGTAGCCAAAGTTTTCGCTGGCAGCGTGGCAAAATGAAGCGGCTCACCTTTGAGAACTGGCACACCGGTCTGGAGGAGACACGCTGCGAAAGCCCCGGCGCAAACGGCGGACAAAGGCGAGAAAGGAAAGTGGCGCATGGCGTTGAAAAGTGTGCGCATTTTAAAGTGCTAAACGGCTCTGTCCACGTGAAAGATAAAATATTTCACAGTCCGAATGGCGGAAACTGGTGCGTATTCGTCGAGGGTGTAACGCTGAATCAACAGCCTCTTCGCGCGGAACGTCGGCGCTGTATTAATGGTTTTATCAGTCCGCTACGGTGCTCATACGCCACCGTCAGTTCAGAGCGCGAGTGTCGTCGTAGTCGGCACCGCAGCGGCCCGGACATCGTGCCGCAGTCTTGCCTGATGATGGAGGAGCACGCTTGGCGGACTTGAAGCGCGTCGCAGCGACCTTTTGCAACGCTGCGCGTGTGATAGTTCGGTAAAAGTTCCCGCGGCACCCACCGACAGCGTGTCAGAATTCAACTTTTAGTGGAGCCTTGTTCGCGGCTGTAAATGCTGCTGCGACAAGAAGCCGCACAACCCACACAGACCAAGAGGTGAAGTTGGCCGCCGCGTTTCGCACATGTGACGCCAGTGCTGATGTCACATTGTCTTTATCCGCAGACATTGGTGAAAACCCTTTTTCGGGGTGTTGCGCCCGAAGGCGAGAGCCGCTTATCGAGGCCTCGGACATTGAGAAAATGCAGAATTGAAACGCGAACAGCACATTCAATTTAATCAGAGCCACGACCCTGATTTTTGCCGCTTCTCACAACCTCTGCGTATCTCCTGCGAGTCCACTCAACAACACATTGCCGGTTTTGCTCTTAATCTGTCACGTTACTCTCACTTTACCCACCCCCCATGCAAACCACCCGAAAGCTAACCGGAACTGTAATGCCCCGCGTGTTCCATTCTCGCCGACTACCAACCACGGGATTGATTCTCAAAGCTTCCATCTTCGCTGCGCTGGCGACCTTCGCGTTGCCAAGGCTTTCCTATGCCGATGTCCTCGGTGGATACAACTTCGGTGCCAGCGTTGCGAGTCCCACGCTCAATCCTACAACCGTCGGGTCCAATGTAAGTGCGACACCTGTCAGCGCCGACTCGGGCCTGGCACTCGACCTCAGCAGCCCGGCCACTCAGCCGCCCTCCGCGCCCTATCTCCGAACGACGTTCATCACGGCGAGCACAACACCTGCGGCTGCGGTCACCAATAACGCGGACTTCAAGTTCACGCTCACTGCGGATGCCGGTTTCCTGCTCAATCTTTCGTCGTTCACGTTTGATGTCATGCGAGGCGGAGCCGGCACGCCGCGCGGCTATGTAGTGCGCTCCAGCGTGGACAACTTCGCTTCTACTCTCGGGCAGGCCGACGTGGGAACCGTGCGCCCGACCTTCACCAACGTCACCATCGATCTGACCGGCGCCGCCTATCAAAGCCTCGGCTCGATTACCTTCAAGGTCTATGGCTACTCTCCCGCGACGGGGAGCTCCGTCGATTACGACAACCTCCTCGTGAATGGGACCGTCTCTGAGCCAGTGTTTTCTGGCTATCTGTGGAAGGGCACGGCCGACGGCAATTGGAACACCACCAGCCCGAACTGGACGGGAGCAGGAAGTGTTTATGTGGACGGTGCTGCCGCAAGCAACGTGCTCTTTGACGATTCAGCTGCACGAACTGCCGTGTCGGTGACTCCCTCGGCTGTGAACCCCCGTTCGGTTTCATTCACCAATGCCACTGCCAGCTATAGCTTCAGCGGCAGCGCCATCAATGTTGCTACCAATATCTCGAAGAGCGGCGCAGGCTCGCTAACTTTCAATAATGCAGTTTCCGCAACAAACGTTTCGATCAGTGGGGGGAACGTTACCATCGGGACTACGGGCACACTTTCTAGTGCAAACCTGAATGTATCAGCGGCGGGTGCGCTCACGGTGGCGACAGGTGCTTCCCTCGGCGCAGCAACCGCACTGACTGCGAGCGGGCCGGTGACCTTCAACAATTCGACGCAAACCCTTGCGGGTCTATCAGGTGTGAACACTGGTATTGTGACTCTCAATGATACGGTGCTGACCGTGACCGGCACCTCCACCTATGAAGGCCAGATTACAGGCACGGGCTCACTGGTTAAAGATGGGACCGGGACACTTAACCTCACCGGCTTTAGTGATTTCAGTGGCGGGACTACTGTCAAGGGAGGTGCCCTGCAGGTGGGATCAAATGCCGCAGGCAGTGGCGCTATCATTGTTCAGAGTGGTGGAGCACTTGCGCTGGCCGGCTTCACCAGCAACCTAGTAACGCTTACCGGTGGCACGATCGGCAGCGCAGGCGCGCAGACTCTTGGGGCTACTCTCACGGTGGCGGGCCCCTCTACGGTCGATGTCTTCAATCCCGCCACCGGAGCCACTCCGGCTGATCTCATTATCACCGGTGCTCTCGAAGGTAGCGGCAACCTTCGAGTCATTAGTCAAAATGGAAATACACCTGATGGAGCAGCATTTCGTCTGCGCGGACCCACGTCCAGCGGTGCCAGCGCCTACTCTGGCACCATCACAGTCGGTCCGAGCGCAAAGTTTGAACTGCAGACTTCGGAGGCGATGGGTAGCCAGATGGGGACAGGCACCTTGGTAGTGACGGGCGGGAACACCAGCGCGACTAATGCCGGCACTTACTCTTTGATCAACCTGCGCAATAACTCCGGTGCAAACGTTGAGTTTGGTAACAACGTGCAGGTGTCCGGCGTCGGCACGAGCTTCTTCAACCTTCTCGGCAACTCACCAGCGGGCAGTATTGTCGCATTCAGCGATCTTTTGATCGGCGACGGGCAAGGGATCGGTGCGGTGGCAACGGCGAGCGCGGCGTTCACGCTTGCGTTCAATACTTTGCACCTCACCGGAGGCAACGCGACCTTCACCCCGCAACCTGTAGCAAACACGAGCTTCATATCAGTCGAAAATATTAGTCTGGGTGCCATCACTGAGACTGTGGCGGGCTCCGGGATCACGATGAATGGAGCCGCCACGTTGAGCCTCACAGGAGCTAATAGTTACACGGGACCGACAGTGGTAAGTTCCGGCACGTTGCTGCTCGAAGGCAGCATCACCGGCAGCGCGACCAGCGTGAATGGAGGCACTCTCCGGGGCACCGGCACGGCAGGCGCAGTGGCCTTGAACGGCGGAACCCTTGCGCCTGGCATCGCAGGAGCCGGTATTCTGAAGACTGGAAACCTTGCTTTAGCGGCAGGTTCGCTCGCCATTGAGATCGCGGGCACAGCACCCGGGAATACTGTGGAGGACTACGATCAGATTCAGGTGGCCGGCTCAGTTGCTTTTAGCGCACCCGTGAACTTGACGCTGGACTTCAGCACCTATGATCCGGTGGACGGCCGCGACCAGTTCGTTCTGATCAGCAACGATCTCGCTGATCCGGTGAACGCAAGCGCGGCCGATGCGCGACTCCTTTTTGAAGGGATGCAACTCGATGAAGGAACTCTCTTCACGGCTAACAGCGGCAGCTTCACTCAGGAGTTCAGGATCACCTATGCTGGAGGCAGCAACAGCAATGATGTGTTGCTCTTTGCCGTTCCCGAGCCAAGCGTTGGCGCAGTGCTCCTGCTGGGTGCTGCCGGGCTATTGGGAAAGCGGCGCAGACTATCCGCAGCCCGTTGCTCATAGCCACCTATTGATGTGTTAGGCCGCTTTCGAACATCATGGAGTGGTTAGCTTTCATTGTGCTCACCGGAGCGCCAGGTGCTTACATCACGAGCATCGCGTGCCGTCTCTCGCTAGCTCGTCACCGTAGGCCTAGCTGGCACTTGACGTTAACTGGCACTTTGATCACAGCGCTCACTACGGCAGTTCTTATCGGGCAGCCGGATTTGTTTCATCCGTTACGTTGGACCGCCGGGAAGGTTCCCATTTGGTATCCAGTTGGTATATTCTTCTCAGCAGCGGCAATCGTTGCACTGGTTACATCGTTGGTTGTCGTCGTGATTTTTCGTTTGAGGTTCAGAGATGACAAACACATGGCCTAATTCTGTAATTCAGCTTACCCCCTCCGCGCGTCACGCCTCGTGCTTTGCTTCGCACGCAGGAGTAGCGCCGCGCTACTGCGGTAGTTGATCTCGTTCTCATTGGCTTCTCGGGATGCACTTAAAATGCTTGCAAGTTCCAAATAAAAAATGGTGCGTCACATCATTGGCACTTCCTCAATTCTCTATCATCCACGTGCCGCACGGCATGTGCGGCCATTTGTTGCATCGGGTCTATCTACTATGGATAGAGTGCTGCCGCTCGGCCCGGGGGCTAATGGAGATCAGTCCTCCGGGCTGGCGAAAAAGGTCATCGAACTGGGAACACGCTCCGGGACAGGGGCTTGAAGTGACTTCCACGATTCCTTGTTTCCGCGGTAGAAACGCGCGTAGTATCGGCTCTCGAGTTTTGGTCCATACTTCAACGGAGATGCACCCACTGGTGCTCAGACAGTAGAACGCGCAGGTCGGTTTGCTTCGATAACCAGGAAATTTCAGCTTTGGCGGTGTGATGAAATGGCAGACATAGCGGACTTAAAATCCGCTGAGGTGCAAGCCTCGTGCGGGTTCGAGTCCCGCCACCGCCACATTTCGCAGGCGGCAAAAGGGTGGGTTTGCCTGCGCTGACGAAGCGGATTATTCCTCCGGCATTGCATGCCGCCTGGCGGCCAGACGATAAGCTTTACGCATGATTTCCATCCGCGGGCTGGCCAAACGCTTCGGACTGCAAACGGTCGTGGAGGATCTCACGCTGGAGATCCCGGCAGGACAAATCGTTGGATTTCTCGGGCCGAATGGCGCAGGCAAAAGCACCGCCTTGAAAATGCTGACCGGCATGCTCGCGCCGACCGCCGGAACGGCAGTCATCGCAGGCTACGACCTGCTCTCGGCCTCGCTGGACGTGAAGCGCCGCATCGGGTTTGTGCCGGAAAGCGGGGCGGTCTTCGAGTCGCTCACCGGGTAGGAATATCTGGAAATCGTGGCGGCGCTTTACGGCATCGGTGAAGCGGAGGCTCGCGAACGAATCGGGCAGTTTATCGCGTTCTTCGATCTCTCCCCGGGCACGCTGACCGACAAGCTGCTCGGCGCTTATTCCAAAGGGATGCGGCGCAAGGTCGTCATCATCGCGGCGCTGCTGCACAACCCGCCGGTGATCCTTTTCGATGAGCCGCTGGATGGGCTCGATGCGAACGCCGCGCTCGGGTTCAAAGCGCTAATCCAGACGCTCGCGCGGGAGGGCAAGACGGTCGTGTATTCGTCGCACATCCTCGACGTGGTGGAGCGCGTGTGCGACCGGGTCGTCATCATCGACAAAGGGCGGCTGCTCGTGGATGGCGCGCCGGACGCGCTGCTGGCCGAGCACGGCGGCGGCACGCTGGAGGCGCTCTTCACGCGGCTCACCGGCGCAACGCAGCTCGAAGCGCGCGCGGCGGATTTTGCGAAGACCTTTCGCCCATGACGCACGCCGCCGATGCCGCGCCGCGCGCGACCGTCGCGGCTCAAGGACGCGTGCTGCGGCGGCTCTCCCTTACGCTCATGTTTCGCGGGCACGCGGGCGCCAGCGGGAAGCGCCGACGCCTCCTCGCGCCCGCCGCTTCATTCGCGATGTCGCTCGGCCTTTTCTCACTGCTCGGCGTGCTGGCGTTCACGTTTTGGAAGCTCCCGCTCTTCGCCTACGCCGGCTCCCTGCACGCGCTCACTTTCCTGATGGTCAGCACCCAGTTCGCCGCCACTAGCGGCACGGTGTTTTTCTCCACCGAAGAAGCCGACGTGGTGCTGCATCGCGCAATCGACGCCCGCGCGCTGCTGGCCGCGAAAGTGCGCGTCCTCGTGCTGGTCACGCTGGCGCTCGCGGTCGCGCTGAATCTCTGCGGGCTGATCGTCCCGCGGCTCATGCTGAAGCTCGATACCGTTCCGCTCGCGTCGCCGCCGGGCTGGCTCGCGGCGTTGCCGCCGGCGTGGTTTGCGGCGCTGGACGTCGTCTTATGCGGCCGCTCGGAGGGTGGACTGCGGGTGGCGGGATTGGCAGCGCTAGCCGTGGGCGCGACGGCGCTCATCACCTGGGTCGGCGTCGGGCGGCTGGTGGGGGCTTACGAGCAGGGCTTGGTAATGCTAAATGAAGCCGCTCCCGGCGCAGAAAAGCCCGGCGGAAAACGCGGGCGCTGGGTGGCTGCGCTGCTGCGGCTCGCACTCCTACCCACTGGCTTCGCGACCCGATCGAGCGCGCCGCATTTCGGCTCACGCTCGCTGGCCTGGGTCGCGCGCGCGGTGTGAAGCTGCGCGTGTTTCCCATGCTCGGGCAGTTCCTCGCGTCTCCGCTGATCATCTTCGTCACCGGGCCGGCGAGAAGCTCGGGGCCGGGTTTTCAGCCCTACATCGTCGGCTTCTCCGGCGCGTTCATCGCGATGCTGCCCGCGATGATGATGGATCGGCTGCGAATGGGGGACGACTGGAGCGCCGCGGAGCTCTTTCGTTATGCTCCGGTGCCGCGGATTGCGGCGGTTTTTCATCGCGTGCGAAAGGCGGTGATTCTGGCGCTGTGCGTGCCGGGGCTTACGCTCGTCACCGGGCTCGCACTTGTCTTTCTGCGCGATCCCAAGGAGCTGCTGCTGCTCGCGCCGGGGCTTGTCGCATTGCCGGTTTTCAGTTTGCTGCCGGGGCTCGGGCGCGTGTTTCTTCCCTTTGCGGAGCCGCCGGAGGCTCAGGTAAAGGATGCGCTCGGCTGCATTTTCCTCGCGCTTTTCATGCTCGGCGCTCTTGCTCTCGGCGGGTTGACTGGATGGGCGTGGGGTGGTGGTTGGTTTGGCCGCATGCTTGCCGGGGAAGCGGCTCTCGCCTTCACCCTCGCGATCTTGCTGTGCCGCGTCCTTGCCGGGCGGGTGCTGCGGGCGGAGCAGTGATCCCGTTGGCGGAAGCAGATCGCAGCCGCAGCCAAGCTGCGCACTCATTTTCGCGGTGTGTCCGATTCCGCTGCGACATGACACTCGACGTAGCGCAGGCCCTGAAGCAGTTCATCAAGGATCACGACACCCGCTTTGAAGCGAGCGTGAGTGGCGAGGACGACGACGCGAGCGTGGAACTCCGTTCCTTGGGAGATGGCGTGACCCTGGAGCGCGTGGAAAGTTGGGCGCAATATGGCGAGCGCTTCATCCAATCCCGCGATCCCGGGCCGACGATCCGCGCCGCGTGGGAGCGGTGGGGAAAGGGGTGAGGTGTCATTGTTCAGTGGGCAGTAGGCGGAACGTGCAGCACGGAGGACTGCTCTCTTCCCGCGCGTCCGGCCTTTCCATCCAGCGCGTATCGGTGACACACAACCTTCCAAAAATCTTATGCCCGCCGACCCGCATCCGATCGCACAAGAATTCCAAGCCGCGCTCCAGCGCATGGAGCAAAGCCGCAACTTCGAAGAACTCGCCGGATTCTTTTCCGATGACGCTGAGCTGAGT
The DNA here is from genome assembly GCA_964235505.1 of uncultured Chthoniobacteraceae bacterium. GTDB lineage: Bacteria > Verrucomicrobiota > Verrucomicrobiia > Chthoniobacterales > Chthoniobacteraceae > CAXSDZ01. Next base: position 17,710 of record CAXSDZ010000019.1, on the reverse strand, counting down.
AATCTTGGCGCGGCGCAAGGTTTGCGCGGCGCGGACGGCGTGCGGAGATTCTGGAAGAACTACCTCCAGCCCTTTAGTAAAGTGCATTCGGAGTTCTCGAACTCCTTTGCTGGCGATGGCACCGCCGCGCTGGAGTGGCGCTCGAAAGGGACCCTCACCACCGGTCAGCCGATCGCGTATCGTGGCGTCAGCGTGCTGGTGCTGAACGACGCTGGCAAGGTGTGCGAGTTCCGCACGTATTACGATTCTGCGGCATTCGTGGCGAAGGCGGCTGCCAGCACGGAAGCGAGCGCCGCACGGTGAGCAGCCGCCCCGTCTCCGCGCTCACTTCCCCGCGGAAGTGGAGAGCAGAAATGCGACGAGATCACCGAGATCCTTCGCGGCAAGCGTCTGCTCAAAGACTGGCGGCATCAGCGAGAGATGCGATTGCGTTTGCGATTTCACCTGCGCTTTTGTCACGGATTGCTCCTTGCCCGCGGCATCGTTGAGCAGCAGCAGCTCGCCTTCCGTGCGGAGGTTCACGCCGGCCACGGTGCGGCCGTCGTGGGTCTCGATCATCGTCTGGCGGAAGGCAGGATCGACGTTGCGGTTCGGGTCGAGGATGTCTTCCAGCAGACGGTGCACGCCGCGCGCGCTCACGCCGTCGAGGTTCGGGCCGATGTTGCCGCCGTCGCCGCGGATGCGGTGGCAGACGGCGCAATTCTGCGCGAAGACCTGCTGCCCGTGCCCGGCATCGGGTTGTGCCGCGCGGAATTCCTCCACGCGTTTCGCGATCACGCCATCGAGACGCGCGTCCTCCGGCGGGAGGTCTTTGGTCAAGGCTGCGGCGCGGTCGCGCAAGGACTGCGAGCGCTTTTCCAGCGGGCCGGCGACGGCTTGATTGCGCAGCAGAGCAGGGGAAGTCTTGCCGCTCTCGATCATGGCGAGGAGCTGCTCGCAAGTTGCATCCTGCTTTGCCAGGCCAGCCGCGAGCGTCGTCGCGAGCTCCCACGGTGCCGTCGGCAGCGCGCCGAGCAGCGTCGCAGCCGCGTCGGGCGCGCCGCTGTTTTGGCCGATCAATTCCGCGGCGCGCTTGCGCAGCGTCATGCTGCTCGGGTCCGCGAGCGCGACGGCGAGCACTTCGCCTCCACGCGGCAGATTGGTGAGCGCTTCCAGCGCCGCGGCCCGGCGCGGACCGTGACCTTTTGGATCGGCGGCGATCTTGCGCAGTGGCTCGAACTTCGCGTCCAGCGTCGTGTCGCGCACGGCGGCGATGGCACGGTCGAGGAGCGTGCCATCGTCGGAAGAAAGCGCGTCCAGCATCGTGCGCTGCAGCCACGCGGTGGCACTGGCAGGAAGCTGCAAGTTGCGCTTGCGGGCTGCGTCGCCGAGGCCGTCGGCAACGGCGAGTCGTTGCGCAAGCGGTGCGTCGGAGAGTTTGTCGATCGCCTCGATCACCGCCGGAATCCGCTCCGGACCGACGTGCAGCGCGACATGCCGCAGGTATTCGCCGGCACGCGGCGTGGCGAGCTTTGTGCGCTGGAGGTGCGCGAGTAGGAACTCGGCGGAGGCGGGTGTAGGGACGGCGAGCGCGACATCAGCAAGGCGCTCGGCAAAATCGGAATCAGCCCGCGCGATTTTGCGCGCAGCTCGGAATCCTGCTTCGGAATCGATGTTGGAACGCAAAGCAATGCGGGCGGCATAAGCTAGCTGTGAGTCGTCTTTCGGGGCGGCAGTCCAAATTTTCAGGAGCGCTTCCAAGGCTGACGGGGCGGGGCGTTCTGCCAACGTTTCCACAATGGCTCGCATCCCACCGCCTTCCAAACGACCGAGCGCAGGCGAAGTCGGCGGCGCTTTCAATACAGTGCGAAACGGCTCCAAAGTGCTGTCGGGAAGTTCACGTATAGCAGCGATTATCCTCATCAAATGGATGCGAACGAATGAACCGCGTTGCGGCTCGAGCAAATTGTCTGTGAGCAGTCCCGTCTTGATCAAATCTCCGCGGCGAAGGAGGCACCACAGCGCGTGCGTGCGTTGCTCTGGCGAGGCGTGATCCCAGAACGAAACGGCCAGCTTGGCCGCTGCAAAACCGGCTGGTCCTTCCAGTGAACGGTTCGGCGTGACAACGCTTTCGAGCAGCGCACGAGTGTCGCCTCCCCGCTCCACCAGCTCATTTGTCGCCAATCTCCGAACCGTGAGATTCGCGTCGCCGAGCTTTTCCACGAGCCCTTGCGCATCGAGCTTCGCGAGGTTCGGCATCGCGTGGGAAAGGGGAGCATACGCGCCCTCGCGTGTGGTCTTCGGCGCCCCCGCCGAGGACTCGGAACCGTTGCGCTCAGCGCCATTTTCTTTGGGATCAGCGGCTTCGCCGAAGGAACTGCGGAGGTTTCCGGCGAGGGCGCCGGAAACGGCACGCGGGGGCGTGTGCGCTCCCCTTTCACTCGCGGAAGCGACGTCGGCTGACGTGCGGGCGTTGCTCGGGCTTTCACCGTCGCCTTTCCACACCACCCGCCAGATCCGGCCGCGCGAAAAGTCGCGGCGCGGATCGGTGAGCGGGACTTCGTAGTGGCCGATGATGTAGTTGTAAAAGTCCGCGATGTAGAGCGCGCCGTCCGGGCCGAGCTTCACATCGACGGGGCGAAACCATGGGTCGTCGCACGTCAGGAAATCCGGCTGGCGCAGCGCATTCGGCGTCGAGCCGTGCCACTCCAGCTTGTCGCGATTGATCCGGCCCGTGACGCAGTTCCCGATGAAAATGTTGTCGCGGAAATCCTCCGGGAACTGCTCCGCCGCGTAATACGCGATGCCGCAGATGCCGCTCGATCCGTGGTCGTCATTCGTGATCGCCGGGGCAAAGCCGAGGCCGTCGTGCTGCTTGCCGATTCCTTCGTAAAAGCCGCCGCGCAGCAGCAGATAGACCGGCTTCGAGTGGCAGTCGGCGGAGTAGAGATTGCCCAGCGGATCGAAGGTGAGTCCGAAGGGATTCGTCTGCCCGTGGCTCCAGTATTCGATGTGCGAGCCGTCGGGTTTGAAGCGATACGTGTTGCCGGAATCGAACCCCGTCGTGCGGCCCGAGATGTCCTGCACTTCCGAGTGATTGCGAAAGCCGTGCGTGGCGTAGACCCAGCCATCGATCCAGTAAGTAAAACTTGAAGAGCCGCCGTGCGTATCGAGAAATCCGAACGGCCTGTAGAGCACCTCGCGCTTGTCCGCGGTGCCGTCGCCGTCGGTGTCTTCCATGCGCCAGATATTCGGAATGGAATAGACGAGGACGGTGTCGCCTTTCGCACCGGCTTTGCGCGGCAGCGGCTGCAGGCCACTCGGGATGTTCAGCTTGTCGGCGAAGGTCGAGACCTTCTGCGCGCGGCCATCGGCTCCAAACTCGGACAGGATGCGCACGCTGTCCTTTGCCTCCTCTGCGAGCGCTGGCGCTTTGCCTTTCGCGCCGAATGCGGCGGCGATGTCATCATAGGTTTTCTCCACGCCGGGGATGCGATTGCCCAGCGCGTCCTTCGCTGCCGGCCACGGATACGAGCCGGAGCCGGAAACCCAAATCCGACCCGCCGCGTCGAAGTTGATGTTGATTGGTTTTTGGATCTGCGACTCGTCGGCGACGAGCTGAATCTCAAAGCCCGGCGGAAGTTTGAAGCGCTTCTGCTGTTCGGCGGCAGGGAGCGGTTTCGGGTCGGCGTCGCCCAGCACTTGGGAAAAGGCGACTGGCGTGAGCAGCGGGATGAGCAGGAGTCCGAAGGGGAGCTTCATGGGCGGGGAGTAAAGGCGAGTGGCGTGTGAACAGCAATCCGTGTGGCGGGCGCAATGTTAGAGCAGCCTTCGATCGCGTGCTCCGTCGCGAGTGGACCAGAGCGGAGAGGGGTTTCCGACTTCAGTCGGCAGCGCTGTTTTTGCCGACGGAAGTCGCGAACTACTTTGGCTGTTCTCGGTGAACCGCGACGTGTGATCCGCAATCGGATGCGCTGCGATATCCAGATTCCGCAGTCGCAGTGACTTGCAAAATCGCGCGCCATCGCAACTTTCATCCTCGCCCACACCATGCCCGAACTTGCCGAAGTCGAACACAGCCGCCGCCAGTGGGATCCCGGGATCGGGCAGCGCGTGCAGGAAGCGCGGGTGGCGCGGGCGGAGTCGCGCATCTTCCGCGGGACGGATGCCGGCGCGCTGTGCGCCGCACTGCCGGGTCGCACGCTGGTGAAGTCGGAGTGCCGCGGAAAACAGATGCGTTTCGAGTTCTCCGGCGGCGCATCGCTCGGCGTGCATCTCGGCATGCGCGGCGAGTTGCGGAGCGAGCGGGAAACGGCCGCGGCGACCTTCACCGCGCGCAAGCACGACTACCTCGTGCTGCGCATGCGCGGCGGCGCGGTGCTGGCATTTGAAGATCTGCGACTCTTCGGGATGGTGGACCGCGCTTGCGCCCTCGGTGCTCAGCGCCGAGTTCACGCGGGAGGCGATGGCGGAGTTTCTGACGCGGCGCAGGCGCGCGCCGCTGAAGGCTGCGCTGCTCATGCAGGAGCGCTTCCCGGGGGTTGGCAACTGGATGGCGGATGAGATCCTGTGGCGCGCGCGCCTTCACCCCGGGACGCTTTGCGGCGAGCTGGCCGGGGAGGAAGTTGCGCAGCTTTTCCGCGCCGTCCGCTGGGTAAGCCGCACCGCCGTGGAGATCGTCTCGGACGACTGGAGCTACCCGCCGTCGTGGCTCTTCCGCCACCGCTGGGAAGCCGGCGGCGCCTGCCCACGCTGCCGCACCGCGCTGGGCCGCGCGACCATCGGCGGCCGGACGACCGCGTGGTGTCCGCGCTGCCAGCCGGGTGCCTAGCTCCAAGCCGTAGCGCTGCTTTCCCGCACCGCCCATCAATCCGCCAGCCAGCCCTTCAGCACCGCGCAATCCTTTTTCATCTGCGCGATTTGCTCCGGTCCCGCGCCTTGCAGATACTCGCAATGCTGTGAGATCGGGCCGGCGTAGCTCGTCGTTTTCAACCACTCGAAAAACTCGCGCCGCACCATCCCATCGCCCAGCGGGCCCCACTCCGGTTGCCAGCCCTGCGCGCCTTTCTGCCACGCGAAATCCTTCACATACACGCAGGTGAAAAAAGGCTCCATGAGCCGCGCCTCGATCGGCCACGAAGTGCCACCTTCCAGCGTGGCGTGGCCGAGGTCGAAACACGTGCCGAGCTCCTTCGGATCGAAGTCGCGCACTAGCTCGTGGATGTCCCAGACGGGCGCCCCGATGTAGTCCTGGCCGGAGTGGTTTTGGATGCCGCCGGTCATTCCGAGCTCGCGATTCAAAGCGGCCAGATCGCGCAGCTCCGCCTTCCACTCGGCGAGCTGCGGCAGGATCGGTTTTGCGAGGTCGTAGTGGACGGACGCGAGCCGATAGCGCCGCACGCCGAGCTTTGCCGCCGCGCGCAGCACGCGCTCGGCAAGCGGATCGACGCGGCGGATGTCAGTGGTGATGAGGCCGAGCTGAAGGCCGTGGGATTGCAGCGCAGCGTGCAGGGGTGGCAGATCATCCTCCACGCGCTCGGGCAGCACCTGACCTTTTGCGCGCACGGGGCACTCGATGCCTGACCAGCCAATCTCCGCGACGACCTCCGCCGTCCGCTCGAACCCGATGTCCTGAAACGGCTTTGTGAAGCCAATCAGAGGGAAGCGCGGCATCGGCTCGGCGGCGATTGCGGCACGTCCGGCCAAGGCGCACGCCGCTCCAGCAAGCAGGCTCGTGGAGAGGAAACGACGGCGCGAAAGAGTGGGGGAAATCGACATGCGCCGAGCGTGACGCGCTGCGATTCGGCAAGTCGAGCGCGGAGCACCGCCGCGGTTTATCGGAGCCGGAAGTGCGGGGCTTTCCCGGTCCGCCCGGCTCCGCATCGCGCGAGCTTCGCATCGCAAAAATGTGCTACTTCAGCGTCTTCAGATACGCGAAAAGATCGCTCACATCCTGCGGCTGCATCGCGTTGAGCAGACCCTCCGGCATCAGCGAACGGCGCAGATAAGTCGTCTTGCGGATGTCGCTGCGCGGGATGCGGCGGTCTTCCGCACCGGGGATGCGGACGACGATCGCGGCCGGGTCTTCGGAGACGAAGAAGCTATCGACAATGTCCCCGCTGCCGAGCTCCACGCGGAAGATGCGGTAGCCCGCTTCCATCGCGGCATTTGGCGTCAGGATGTTGCGCAGAAGCGCTTCGGTGCCCATCGCGCCCGCGCTGCTCAGGTTCGGCGCGAGGTTGCCGCCCTGGCCTTGGATGAGATGGCACGCCATGCAAAGCGCGGCGACCGTTTTGCCGTGCGCGGCGTCGCCGGGTGCATCGGCACGGGCGCGCATCGTGGTGAACTTCGCGTCCAGCGTCGCGGCTTCGTCCGGCGTGAGCATCGGGGGGAAATCACCCGTCTTCACCACCTTCGCGCCAGTCCCGAGCTTTCCGCCCGGGTCTGCGCCGCTCGCGAGAAAGGTGAGCCCCGGCGGCTTCGGCTGGCCCGCAAAACTGCGGTCGATCGTGGAGACGATCTCCTGCCCCGTGCGCGCGCGGTCCCAGATGCGCAGCTCACTGAGCGCTCCACCCGTGCCGCCTTTTGCCGCAGTCCACGCGACACGCAGGTGGTCGAACTTTTGCGGCGCAGCCTTCGACTGATCCTGATCGAGCGTGCCGTCGAGGAAGACTTTGTAGAAGCCACGTTCGTCGCGCGTCACGGCGACATGCGTCCAAAGATTCGGCACGATCGGCCGTTTCGCGATGATCGCGTCATTGATCCCGCCGCCGACCCAGACGCGGAGCTTCGCGTCGAAGAAGTTAATGTCGAGCTGACCGGGCGCGCCGAGGATGCCGTCGTCATTGGAAATGCCGGGATCGAGCCGCACCCACGCCTCCACCGTCCACGGCCCATCAAGCGTGAGATCGGTCTGCACCAGCGCATCTTCGCTGCCATCCAGCGCGAGCACCGGGCGGAAGAGCCCCGCAGTTTCCTGCACGAGAGCCGCCAGATCGGTGTCCTTGCCGAGCACGGCCTGGAGCTTGTCGAGAATCGAGCCGTCGAGATCCGTCTTCGCGATCGTGCCCGCTTTCACTGCCTGCACGATGCTCTGCGCTCCGGTCTTCGTTGCCGCGGAAAGGTCGAGCGCCTTGCGTCGCTCCGTGGCGGAAAGGTCTGGCCAAAGTCTAAGCAGCAGCTTGCCCGCGGGCTCCGCTTTGGAAGTGGAGAGCGCCGCGAGAGCCTCATCGCGAACGCGCGGGTCGGTCGCGCTTTTCGTGAGCCTGGCAAAGAGCTCTGCCTGCCCGCTGCCCATCTCGCGCAGCGCACGGAGTGCCGCAACTTGAGAATCTGGCGGCGCGCCGGAGTTCAGCGCTGCGACAAGTTCCGGCTCCAGCTCGCGGAGCTGAAAGCCAGCAGCCACGCGGACCGCAAGGGCGCGAGTGGCATCATCGCTCGCGAACAGTGGGCGCATGGCCGGCGTCAGGATCGGCTGGAGCTTCGCCGCATCGAGCCGCGTCTTCACGGCGAGCATCGCTTCGAGCGTCGCAGTTCGCGTTGCGGGATTTTGCAGCACCGCGCCGAGCGCCTCCGCGACACCCGGCTCACCCGGAAACTCCGCGAGCCGTAGCACTTCCTCCTGTCCCGGTGGGCGGCTTAGCTTCGGTAAAAGCTGCGCCACTCGCGAGGCGCTCGTCTTCGGATCGAGGGCGAGTGAGGCGAGCAGGCGGTTTTCAGCGGGGAGCGTATTTGCCGCATCGGAATCGAGGAACGCCGTCACGAGTTCAGGTTGTCTCTCGAGAAATAGCCGCACGAGGTAACGCTCAAATTCACGATCGTAAGCCTCACGGATCTTGATCAGCTTGCCGTTTCGAGTTGCGGGCTCAAGCGGCTCTGAGAGCGGCTCCCGTCCAAAGGAAGCTAGGAATGGCAGGAAGCTTTTAAAACCTGGACTAAGCCGTTTCCCAAGCGCTCGGATTAGCTCAGCTCTCACCGAAGGGTCTGGATCGTTAGCGAGTGCGTCGAACTGTTTAGTGAAACCATCGGGCTCGGCGATCTGGCCAAGTGTCGTGGTCCCTTCTCGCCGCAGGTTGCGTTCGGGACTGTTGATGAAAGCAGTGATGACTGTGCCGGTGACAGCGGAGTGCTGGCCAAGCACCCAAAGCGCGGGGAGCCTCCGCGAAGGCGATTCCTTCTCATCGAGAGCAACATTTTCAAGGTGCGCCAATGCTCTTGTATCTTTGCGGTCACTCAGCGCCTGGCAGGCCAGCTGGCTCTGCCGCAGCGAAGGCCCGCCGAGCTTCGCGATCAGTTCGTCGCCGGTGAGCTTCGTGAAATCCGGCACCGCGAATGGAGTCTGATCCTTGTGCTTCACGCGCCAGATGCGGCCGCGGGTTTTGTCGCGGTCGGGGTGGTTCCGCGGCACCTCGTTGTGGGAGATGATCTTGTTATACCAATCGACGATGTAGAGGCAGCCATCCGGGCCGAAGTGGATCGCGATCGGGCGGAACATCTCGTCGCTGGAGTTGATGAAATCCGGCAGCTTGTCGTAACGGAAGCCGGTGCCTTCAGGCGTGATCTTGATCGCCTGAATCTGCCGCGTGATCGGGTTCGCCACGAACATCACGTCGCAATAAGCCGCGGGGAAAGTGTTCATGAGCAAGTGCTCGCTAACCCGGTTCTCCCCGAACGCGTTTGTCGAGGTAGCGGTGATCTTCGAGAAACTCTCCGCCTTGTCCGAAAGCGCTAGCCCGCTCAGCCCCGTGCCGCCCATCTTGAAATGCGGCGCGGTGCCGGGGAACTCGGGCGCGTAGCTTTTGAAAAGGCGATCCGAGCAGCCGGGATAGTTCGCGTATTCGTGAAAGGGCATCACGGGAAAGCCGTAGTCATTCGCCTCCTGAATCCACGCCTGCCCGACGTCGTCGATCACAAGCCCCCAGATGTTGCACGGCCCCTGGCTGGTGATTTCAAAACCCGAGCCGTCGGGCCGGAATTTCGCCATCCGCGTGGCGTCGAACTGCTGCTCGCGTCCGCCCTTGTCGCGCACCTTGCCGGAATTGAACGCGCCCTGCGCCATCCAGATCCAGCCGCCCGGCGCGCGGGTGAACTGGTGCGGAAACAGATGCGAATCCTGCACGCCGAAGCCGCTCAGGATCACCTCCGTTTTGTCCGCGCGACCGTCGCCATCTGTGTCGTGCAGCAGCTCGATATTTGGCCCGTGCTGCACGTAGCAGCCGTCTTTGTAAGGCAGGATGCCGAGCGGGATCGCGAGGCCATCCGCGAAGACGCGCGGCTTAAACCCACCCGCCGGAACTGGTGCGAAGGGTGTGTCGAAGACCACTACCTTGTCCTTGCCGGGATTCGCGTAGAGTGCCTTTGCGATCTCTGGCGCTTCGTTTCCATCGACGGGATAATCGAACGCCGTCATCGACCACATCCGCCCGTGCTGATCCCAATCTACGGTCACGAATTTCCCGATCCCCTCGGACTCCGCCGCGACGAGTTCGATCTCGAATCCCGGCGGCAAAGTGAACGATGCGCGTTCTTCTTCCGGCGTGAGCGGCGAGGCCTTTGCAGCCTTTGGCGCAGGCGGTGCGCCGAGGAACTTCCGG
>CAXSDZ010000019.1:6198-8128 GCA_964235505.1 uncultured Chthoniobacteraceae bacterium | reverse complement strand
GCCCGGAGCCGTGGGCGGCAGCTCTTCGATCGTGATCTCTTTCACCTGCACCTGCGCCTTGCCGCCGCCATGCACCTGGATGCCGAGCTTGCCGGTGTCGGCGATGCTCGGGTCGGGCTCCGTCCAGTCCGTCGCCTGCACGCCATTGAGCCACGTGGTGATGCGCGGACCGTCGGCGCGGATCACGTATTCATTCCAGTCGTTGCGCCGGAGCACGGGCTCCAGCGCCTTCATGTCGGACTGCGCGAGCTGCCGGTCGCGGCGCGCTTCGTCGTAGATGCTGCCCCACCACGCCGGGTCGCCGTAGTCGCACTGGTAGCCTGCCATCTCCACATTCCCCGGCACGCGCTCGCTGCGAATCTGGAAGCCGCTGTTCACGAAGCCCGATCCCGTGAGCTTGATCTTGAAGCGGACGATGAAGTTCCCGAAGTCGCGCGTGCTGGCGAGGAAATCGTTGTGCTCCACCGTCTGCGTGAGCGAGCCGCCGGTGATCGCGCCGTCCTCCACGCGCCAGAGCTTTGCATTGCCCTCCCAACCCGCGAGCGTGGTGCCATCGAAGAGCGGCGCGGTTTTGCCGGCGGGCGGAGGAGGCTCCGCGCTCCACGCGTGCGTGGCGGTGACGACGAGGGCGAGCAGGCAGAGCAGGGGGCTTTTCATAAGGCAGGCAAGGGGAGAATGCGCCACGCGGAGGGATAACCACGCGGCGTCATCTTTGATATGGCGGAAATCGAAGTGCGCCGTGCATTTGGGAGCCGTTCACCAGCGACCGCCGCCGCGCTGCTCAGGCTGCCGAAGCGCGGGAAATCTCTCGCGCTTTCAAAGCTCCGCCAGCAGCCGCTGATGGATGTTTCCGAAGCCGCCATTTGAGAAGATGACGAGCACGTCCGGCTCCTGCACGAGCGGTCGCAGCCGCTCCAGAATCGCATCCACGCCGGGTTCGTAAAACGCCGGCTTGCCGGTCGCGGCGATGTCTTCCACGACCTGCTCCGGCTGCAGCCGATCATCCTCGGGGAGCTGATCGAGCCGCGCCACCTGCGCGAGCACCACGCCATCCGCTTCCCCGAGTGCGAGGGGAAGGGAATCCTGGAATACCGCGCGCCGGGTCGTATTTGAGCGGGGCTCGAACACGGCCCAGAGTCGCCGCCCGGGATAGGCGTTGCGCAGACCGCGCAGCGTCTGCGCGATGGCGGTCGGGTGGTGGCCGAAGTCGTCGATCACCGTGATGCCGCGCACCGTGCCGCGCACTTCCTGCCGCCGCATGATGCCCCCGAACTCCGCCACAGCCGCGCGGATTGTCTCCATTGGGACGGCGTAGAAATGCGCCGCCGAGATCGCCATCGCCGCGTTTCGCACGTTGAATTCGCCGGTCATCGGCAGCTCGAAGCGCGTGTCCAGCAGCGTGAAAGCCGCGCCCGTCGCGCTGTAGGTGAGATCGCGAATCTGGCGTCCTGCGTTCTCCGAAAAGCCAACCTCCACGAGTTGCGCGCGGCAGTCGCGCGCCACGTCCACGCAGTTCGCGTCGTCGGCATTGATGAGCACCATGCCGTTCTCCGGCACGACATTCAGGAGACGCCGGAAGGAGAGCTTGATCTCATCCAGGTCGCGGAAAATATCCGCGTGGTCGAACTCGATGTTGTTCACGACCACGAGCTCCGGGAGGTAGTGCAGGAACTTCGAGCGCTTGTCGAAAAAGGCGGTGTCGTATTCGTCGCCCTCGATCACCACGTGCTTCGAGTCATGCAGCCGGCAGCCTTGCCCGAGGTTTTTCGCGATGCCGCCGATCATGAAAGCGGGATCGAGCCCGGCGCGCTGGAGGATCCAGGCGACCGCCCCGACGGCGTAGCCGAGCAGCGGCAGTCCGGCGAACGCGACGAACGGCAGCGCCGCGACGACGAGCACGACGTCGAGGAAGCGCAGGAGGGACATGGGG
>CAXSDZ010000019.1:4165-6188 GCA_964235505.1 uncultured Chthoniobacteraceae bacterium | reverse complement strand
CTCTGGAGGATCCAGGCGAGCAGCGAAGTCGTCGTCGTTTTGCCGTGGGTGCCGGTGACGACGAGGTTGTGCTTTCCGCGCAGAAAGAACTGCTTCAGCACTTCCGGCAGCGAAAGGTAAGGGAGCTTGCGATTGAGCACCGCCTCCACTTCCGGGTTGCCGCGCGACATGGCATTGCCAACCACGATGAGGTCCGCGCTGGCGGGCAGATTCTCGGCGCGATAGCCGCTCGTGAGCGTGATTCCTTTCTCCTCCAGAAAGGTGGACATCGGCGGATAAACGCTGTCGTCCGAGCCGGTGACGATGTAACCCTGCTCGCGCATCGCTGCCGCGACGGCGCCCATCGCTGTGCCGCAGATGCCGAGGAAATGAACGTGGCGGAGAGTGGGAATCAAGGCGGAAAAAGAGGATGGCGCGTGGGCGGAAACGCTAAGGAAAAGCGGTGGCAAGGGAAGCGCTTTTCGGCGCGGGAAAGTGGTGCCGCTGAAAGGTGCGACGCGCGCTTCCCCTGCCCGGCCGACTGCTGTTTCAAACGCTTCCTGAGAATGCTGCGCAGCCTACCGCCTGCGGAAACCGAGCAGTCCCGGCGCATCAAAAATCGCTCGGGAACGGCTTGCCCTTTGCCAGGCCGAGCACCTCGTCGCGCTTCGCCGGCTGCGACTTCACGAGCGCGGCAAGCCCCGGGTGATTGGTCTTGAAATCGAGCACCGCTTTCGTCTCGGGATCGCGCAGCGCGAAGACGTAATACTTGTAGATCTCGCCGCCGACGTTCGAGTTGTCGCGATACGAGTCGTAGGTCACCGATGACTCGGTGAAGCTGAACTGCCGCCGCTCACCATTCGCCGCCGCGGGGATGGGCATCGTTTCCGTTTCATGCACTTGGTAGACCTCGATCTTCGCTTTGTATTTCGCGCGTGTGTCCATCGTGATGATCATCATCTCCGCCTCCGCAGCTGGGATCGGCGTGAGGCGGGCGACCCCTTGGATCACGAGCTTCGGCGCGATCGTCATCGTCTTGCGGTAGGAAGAGCGCGCTTCCGGCCGCTGCTGTGTGCCGACGCTCACCTGCACGCTCAGCGCGGGAAACTTGCCGGTGGCTGGCGTGGCGGTGGTCTGGGCGTGCGCGCTGCCGAGGAGCAGGCCCAGAAGAAAGATTGCGCGAACGGCGAGGCCACGAGTGATCATCGGCGCTCGTTTTCGAGGGAAGCGCAGGGCGCGTCAAGCGCGGCTGGCAGCAGGCAGTGTCCTGCTTTGAATTAAGAAACCAGAAAACCCGGATGCGGCTCCCTGCGCGACCGCTCTTTCCTGGCTTCCAGATTTCCAGATGAGAACACCACCCGGCAGCGAGCTGATCGCGCGGGCAGGTGAGCGCCGGGACCGCGCCCGCGCCGCAGTCTCTTGGGTTTCCAGATGAACATACCGCGCACGTGGATTCCGAGGCTCCACCGCTTTCACACCAGCATCCGCAGCCATCCCGCGACTCCGCCGCCGAGGACCACCGGGATCACGCCCCACTGCCATTTCACCATTCCGGCCAGCGCCACCGCGCCCAGGCCGAGCGCGAACCAATCGAAAACATGCGGCCGGGGAAACAGGACATGCAGCCCGAACCAGACCGCCAGGTTCAGGATCACTCCGACCACCGCAGCGGTGATGGCGGAAAGCGCGGCGCCGAGCGGTTTGTTGCCGCGCAGTCGCTCGATGTGCGGTGCGCCGAGAAAGATCCACAGAAAGCACGGGACGAAGGTCGTCCACGTGGTGATCGCCGCGCCGAGCGGCGAAAGATTGCCGGGCTGATTCCAGCCGCCCAGAAACCCGACAAACTGCAGCACCATAATCAGCGGGCCGGGCGTCGTTTCCGCGAGCCCGAGCCCATCCATCATCGCACCCGGGCTGAGCCAGCCGAAGTCCTCGACTGCGCGCTGCGCCACATACGGCAGGACGGCATACGCGCCGCCAAACGTGACCATCGAGGCTTTGGAAAAGAAGATGCCCTCGCGAAAGATGGCGTGATCCGTGCCCA
>CAXSDZ010000019.1:0-4155 GCA_964235505.1 uncultured Chthoniobacteraceae bacterium | reverse complement strand
GCGGCGCCACCCAGAGAAGTGTGCACATTCCCACGACGCGGGCGGCACGCGCCAGTGAAGGCCGCGTGTGCTCCGGCGCTTCTTGCTCGTCTCCGAGCACAGGGAGCGAAGCGAATTTGCCCGGGCCATGACCGGAGACGAACTCGAATTTGCGCTTCCAAAATCGGCCGCCCGCCAGCCCGATCACCCCGGCTGCGAGGACGATCGCGGGGAAGGGAACCCGGAAGAAAAAGATGCCGATGAACGCAAGGGCCGCAATCGTCCACATCACCTCGTTCTTGAGCGCTTTGCGGCCGATGCGCAGGACTGCCGCCGCGATGATCGCCAGCACGACGGGCTTCAGCCCGCCGAAGATCGCCGCGACCGGCGCCACATTTCCAAACGCCGCGTAGAGATAGCTCAGAGCCCACAGCAGACACATCGACGGAAGGACAAACAAGCTGCCGGCGACGATGCCGCCGCGCGTGCGATGCAGCAACCAGCCGACATACACCGCGAGCTGCTGCGCCTCCGGGCCGGGCAGGAGCATGCAGTAGTTCAGGGCGTGGAGGAAACGCGACTCGCTGATCCAGCGCCGGCGCTCCACGAGTTCCGTGTGCATGAGCGCGATCTGGCCGGCGGGACCGCCAAATGAGATGAAGCCGAGCTTCAGCCAGAAGCGGAATGCTTCCGCAAAGCTCGGGTGCGCAGCCGCGCCGGGAGGCGGGGCGGGATCGTCTCGTGGGCTCTGGATCACGCCGGCAGCGTGTAGCGCGCAGAGGCGGGAAAAGCGAACGTTGCCCGTGGCTGCCGCGCGTGGGGTCCGGCTCGGGCGGTGCGTGGGTGAGCTGCGACTTCGAGCTTGCGCGCGATCGGGCAGAAGCGCAAAGCGAGCAGCCTCGACGCGGTCTTCGTGGAGAAGACACCCGCCCCCGTTCGATCTTCCCCGCCATTCCGCACTTCTCATGAGCTGGTTTCAACTCGATCCGCAAAGCATCGCTGCCCGCACCGAAGCAAACGGTCCCGACCCCGCGCCGCCCACGCTGTGGCAATCCATCGCGCGCGGCGTCGCCGGATTCACGGCTGTCAGCGTCGCCGGCTTTGCGCCGTGGGCACTATTCGGACGCTGGTTTTACCCATTTGTCGGCGAGGCCGGACTATATTCCACCTGTGCCGCGGTGTTCATCGGCCTGAGCGGACTTTTGCTCCATCGGCTCATCCTTGGCACGGGCTCCTTGCCGCGCTTTTACAAGCTGTTCTCGATCGCCTTCGCAGCTTACTCAGCCGTGTGGATAGCCTGCTGGCTGTGGTTGGGTGGTGATCGCGGGAGCCACGTGGGGCTGCTCGGCGGCACCGCCGCGATGGGCTGCATCTTCGCAAACGCCTTCGCCGCCTGGCGGTCAGCGGCCGGAGTGATCGCCGCGCTTTTCGTGCTAAACGCTGCGGGGTATTTCGCCGGCCAGTCGCTATTCCACCGCTTGATCTCCTGGAACATGCTCGCGTCGATGCTGCTTTGGGGCGCCTGCTTCGGCCTCGGCCTCGGCGCCGGCCTCGGCGTCGCTTTCCATCTTTGCCAGGCGAAAGCGCGGGCCTTCCTCATCGCGCAGTCGCGCAAAAGCAGCGGCGTGCTGCGATGACCGGCGCGGAGCTGCTCACGCGCGGCAGCATCTGGCTCGCGCTCTGCGCCTATGCCGCGGGTGCCAGCATGCGGCTGCGGGCGCGTGGGCGGATGCGGTGGCTGGTTTGCGCACGCTGGGCCTGGACCGCGGGATGCCTCCTGTTTCTGGCGCACGTCGCGTGTGCCTTCGCGTTTTACCATCACTGGAGCCATGCGGAAGCGTATGCGGACACCGCGCGGCAAACAGCTGAGCTGACCGGCTGGCATTGGGGCGGCGGGCTATACTTGAACTATCTCTTCGCCCTCGCCTGGATCGCCGATGTGCTCTGGCAATGGCGGGTGCGCGGGAGCAGCGATGGCCGTCCGCACTGGCTCGCCAGCTTATGGCAAGGCTTCTTCACCTTCATGGTCTTCAACGCGACCGTAGTCTTTGGAAAAGGTCCGGTGCGCTGGCTCGGCATCGCCATCTGCCTGGGGCTCGGCTTTGCATCGTGGCAGAGGAAACGTGGAGCAACGTCCGCTGATTCACCGGCCTGACGCGGAGTGGCTTTGCCGCAAGCTTTGCACTTCCTTACAACTTAGTGAAAGGATGCACGCCGATGGTGCCTTGTGAAGTCTGGAGATACTCCTGAGAGCGAACGCTGCCCAATGTCTTCACTGCTTGAGCTAGTCGATCGGCAATTCCAAGCCGCGCCGCTTCCTCGGCGTAGTTTTGTTTGTGCAAAAAGGAGTCGAGGGCGTCCACATGCCGGAGCCACGCTTCGCATTGCAGCGTCTGCCGCGCGCGGAGCCGCTCGGCATACCACGGGCTGGCGAGCATCTGTTCGCGTGTGAAGAGCGCCCGGATCGATGGATCATCAAGCCCTTTCCCTTGATAGTTTCCCTGCGCCATGATGTGCAGCAGCGCACGGAGCGGAGGGGACGCGGACTCTATACTTCCATCGTCAAAGTAAAGCTGCGCAACCCGCTTGTGCGTCTCCACCATGTTATCAACACCATCCGCGAAAATCTCCGCGTCTTGCAGCTCCGGGCGCAGCATGGCTGGTGTGAAGACCGCGTCGGGATGATTAAATACCCGCCCGAAAAAGGCAGCGATGAACTTATCCGTGATCCGATAGCCCAAGCGGCTAGCAAGCACCGTGCGGCTCGCATGAGCGAAATCGGTGCAGCGCTCGAGATAGCCATCCGCAATTAGAAACGCGGGATCGCGCTCCGCGACAGACATCCGCGACCAGACTTCCGGCACTAAAAGTGAAACGTCGTGATCGACGCGAAGGTGTGGTCCCACATAGCCCGCCGCAGTGACAAACGCGGCATGCCCGGTGAGCAGATAGGAAAGCAGCGCCGCATTCAAATCGATGATCGGCGGCAGCGCATTGAAAGGGCCCTTCGTGAGCGCGCCCTCCGAGCCCGCGCCAGTGGTCGAAGGTGACTTGCCTGTCATCGACGAGATAAACTCAACGAAGAGTTCCGGCAGCTCCAGGTAGTGAACGGGATTGAAGACGGACAAGGAGCGAACTCCTTCCTCCGGCGGGTTGTTTCTGCGACCGGGAAGCACCGCATCGACTGGGGTGTGGAGCGGCTGGGAATCCGGCAGGCGGCGTCGTAGCCGTGCGCCTATCTCCGCTAGATAGGCGTCGCGCGGGTTTGCCAGGTCGGGGCGAAGCTGAAGATAGCGAGGATTCTTGGATGGCTTTCCACCGACGCGGCGTGGTTGTGCGGAACAGACGAAGTAACTGCCGTTCCCTCCCGCAGCGACGCTGGAAATAAGGGCCTGCATGGGCGCGGTGAACTGATCGAAACCGATCGCTTCTTCCGTGAGCAGCACTGCGTCGCTGGGACGCAGCGGCTCATAGTTCGAGAAGAAGTTTCCGGGGCGTGCGAAGTCAGCCTCGGTAAGCTTGTCATAGCCGGGATGAATGGCGTCGTCGGGCCGCTGGAACAGGCGTCGCTCGCAGTTGCGGACGAACTTCACGGAAGGATGCGCAACGCCTGCACCCTTGCCGCCAACGCTGCTCGCTGGCACCACGATCGAAGCGGTGATGTCGTCCTCCATTTGGAGCTTGGCCGCCGGGTAGAAATCCTTTCGGAGACCAAAGGTGCGCCAGGCACCATCCTGATCGAAACCAACTCGGAGAAATGAGCCGACAAGCTTCCGGCTATCACACTTAAGCTCGTGTGCCGGCGTCCCATTCACGATATCCACACTGAAGTGCTCACGCCAAGCGCCGCCCCATTTCGGCTTGTAGAAACGCTTCACGGAAAAGACGAGTTCCTTGATGTATTGCGGCACAGTCGCCAGCCACTCGGAGTATGCGTCGGTGTATTCCTCCGGCGCAGGGGTGAGTAGCTTGATGACGGAGCCAAGCGAGCGCTCAGGATCCAGAATACCCCGGCTAGTCTGGTGCCGACGCCCTTCCCGGAAGCGCCCCGCATAGGAGCGAGATAGCAGCTCTTCTACAAAGTCAAAGTCTCGCTTGAAGTCGGCCACATAGACCGGTCCATGGATGATCGCGTCGGTGATCGGCTTGGAAATCTCGGACTTCCCGCCGCCGGAG
>CAXSDZ010000018.1:10559-36984 GCA_964235505.1 uncultured Chthoniobacteraceae bacterium | reverse complement strand
GTCGGCATCCGCGCTGTGGTCGGGTCAGCGCGCGCGGGGCTGGCACTGGATGTTTCTGGGACTGCACCTCTGCTTGTTGCTGGGCCTAGGGGTCATGTTGCTGCTGTGGAAACCAACCCGCCTTTTCTAGCGTGCGGCTGCTGGAGACGAGTCTGCAAATCGCCCTGAGCCCGCCTGCTGCCACGCCCACGCCGCCAAACCCGGCGCTGCATCGCACAGGCTGGGGCGAAGGGCGTCTCGGGTGAATTTCCCCCGCGTTTCATGAAGGGAGCGCAATGCTCTGGAAACGCCCGCTGCGGCTCGACTTCGTTGTTCTGGCGGCGTGTGAGGGAGGGAATAAGTTCCCGCCTTCTCCCCGCCACCCCAGCCCCACCGAAACAGAGTTTCGCCCAGCGCGGCGCGTTCCCAAAGCGCTTCGCTCCCTTTGGGAACGAGAGGAACGAACGAGAGGAACGAGATCACGCTACAAAATCAGGACGAGGCCAAGTGAAGAGATCTTTCCCGCGCCCGGGCATGGTTTGCCGCGCGTGTCCTGAAATGCGCTGAAGTCCTTTTGACGGGCGTTGCGCCTCCGGTATGCTCGTGCTCATGAGCGTTGAAGACCTGAAACCTGTCGTTTCCAACCTTTCGGCAGCCGAGCTTGCCCGGTTTTCCGAGTGGTTTGAGGAGTTCATGGCCGACCAGTGGGACCGCCAAATTGAGCAGGATATGCTTTCTGGCCGGCTCGACGCCGCGCTCCAGCGCGCCGACGACCACCGCAAGGCGGGCCGCGTCACCCCGCGGTGAACCACTTTGCCGACCCGGACTTTTGGTTTTATTACCGGCAGCTTCCAGAGGATATCCGAGCGCTCGCCGACAAGAACTTCGCTCTCCTCAAGGACAATCCGAGGCATTCGTCCGTTCGGCTCAAGAAGGTTGGAATCCTCTATTCTGCTCGTGTCGGGCTGCACTACCGCGCGCTCGCGAGAGAATACCCGGACGGCCTGCAATGGTTCTGGATTGGCCACCATGCGAGCTACGACCAACTGCTCAACCTGAGATGAATCGGAAACGGCTAACACGGCGCTGACGCTGCTCTCGATCGTGGCGCGGTTTTTCCACCTCATCCCCAAGCTCGGTGGGGGGGATGAGCGATAGCGGGAGCGGGCGCATAGGCAACGGCAGGAGCGGCGTGTGGCAAATCGGGTCCGCCTTCGCCCTTGCGCCTCGCAGGGAGCCTGCGGCTACGCTGCGGGCGATTTCCTTTCACCGAATCGCACAGCCGAAAACCATGAGCGCCAGCAGCCTGCATCCGCCCACCGTCGTCATCGAAAACGTTGCCCCACTCGTGGACGGCGGGCAGTATCCCATCAAGCGCGCGGTGGGGGAGGATCTGCGGGTGGAGGCGGATATTTTCAAGGACGGGCACGACATCACTTCCGCGCTGCTGAAGTGGCGGAAGAAGGGCGAGGCGCGCTGGCACGAGACGCCGATGACGCCGATCCCGAATGGGAACGATCGCTGGCGGGGGACCTGTTCGCTCTTCGCGAATACGACCTACGAATACACGCTGGAGGCGTGGGGCGACACGTTCCGGACGTGGCAGCACGAGTTTTCTACGAAGCACAACGCGGGGCTCACGGACTTGAAAAGCGAGACGCTGGAGGGGGCGCAGTTTGTGGAAAAGGCGTCTCGGCTCGCGGCGGAGCGCGGTCAGAAGGGCGATGCCACGCGGCTCGCGGAAGTGGCGGCGCAGATCCGCGCGAGCGAGCCGGCGGCAGTGAACGAGATCGCGCATCTCGGCGAGCTGGAGGCGCTGATGACGGCGTATGCGGACCGCTCGGAAGCTTGCGAATACGTGCTGAATCCGCCGGACTTGCATGAGTTTGTGGGGCGTCAGGTGCTGGAGCCGGTGAGGCCGCTCGCTTCCGGCAAGAAGCGGGGCAAGAAAGCCGCGCGCGTGCCGACGGCGCTGGCCGCGCAGCCGAGCCCGCAGGCGCGCTACCCGGAGGTGCTGGTGGATCGCGAGGCGGCGCTCTTTTCGCAGTGGTATGAGTTCTTCCCCCGGTCGGCGGAGGGGCGCGGAGACAAGGGCTCCACCTTTCGCGATTGCCTGCCGCGCGTGGATGACGCGAAGGCGATGGGCTTCGACGTGGTCTATTTTCCGCCGATCCATCCGGTGGGTGTGACTGCGCGGAAGGGGCGCAATAACTCGGTGACGTGTGAGCCGGGCGAGCCGGGTGTGCCTTACGCGATCGGCAACCGGCAACAGAAATGCCCAAACGGCGGCGGGCACAAGGACGTGGCGCCGGAGCTCGGGACGCTGGCGGACTTCGACTGGCTGGTGAAGGAGATCAAGGCGCGCGGGATGGAGGTAGCGCTGGATTTCGCGATCAATTGCTCGCCGGATCATCCCTATGTCCACGGGCACCCGGAGTGGTTTTACCAGCGGCCGGACGGCACGATCAAATACGCCGAGAACCCGCCCAAGAAGTATCAGGATGTCTATCCGATGAACTTCCACAACCCTACGTGGCAGGCGATGTGGGACGAGCTGACAAGTATCATCCTTTTCTGGTGCGAGCGCGGGGTGCGGATCTTCCGCGTGGATAACCCGCACACCAAACCGGTGAGCTTCTGGGAGTATCTCATCGCCAAGGTTCAGGCGCGTTTTCCCGATGCGATCTTTCTCAGTGAAGCCTTCACGCGGCCGAAGATGATGAAGGCTCTCGGCAAGGTAGGCTACACGCATTCCTACACTTACTTTACCTGGCGGAATACCAAGGAAGGTCTGACGGAATACTTCACGGAACTAACTCAGACGGACACCGCGGATATCATGCGGCCTAACCTTTGGCCGAATACTCCGGACATCTTGCCTAGCTTCCTGCAATTCGGTGGACGCCCGGCGTTTATCATCCGCGCGGTGCTGGCGGCGACTCTATCGCCAGTCTATGGCATCTACTCGGGCTTCGAGCTGTGCGAAAACATCGGGCTGGAGAAGAAGCCATACGATGCCGCAGCGGATGTGCCGCAATTCCTGCATCTCTGCGACAACAACTACAAGCAGCTCGCCAAGGAGGAGTATTATGACTCGGAGAAGTATCAGTGGAAAGAGCGCGACTGGAACGGGCCGGGGAACATCAAGGACCTGATCACGCGCCTCAACCGCATCCGCCGCGACAACCGCGCCTTGCAACAACTGCGCAACCTTCGCTTCGAGCGCGCGGAGAATGACCTAGTGCTTTACTACGTGAAGATGACCGCCGCGCGGGATAACATCCTGCTCGTCGTCGTCTCCCTCGATCCATTTCATCCACAGGACGCCTGCATCCATGTCCCGGTGGATCGTTTCGGCTGGCTAGAAGGGCAGAGCTATCAAGGCCACGACTTACTCGATGACGAACGCTATGTCTGGAGCGGCGAGCGCAACTTTGTGCGGCTAACTCCCGACAAGCCCGCGCACCTCTTCCGCCTGCGCCGGAAGGTAGGCGGCGAACGGGATGATCATTTCGTGTAACGGCACGTCAGACTTCCGAGGCGGAGAGGGAGCGTGCCGGGATGGCATGGCGGAGAGAAAATGCTTGAGCGCTTCCGGCGGATTTGGTGGTAATCACGGCACTGCGGTTTGCACCTTGCGTTTATGGACGAGACCTTCCGACCCGAGAAGCTGGCGTATTGGTATTACCATTCCGAAGTTCCCAAAGAGCTCCGAGAGTATGCCCGGCGTGCGCCGGATTTCCGTTACTTCCCGCTTTCCGCCCCGCCGGAGCTTGCGCAAGTTTTCGAGATTCACTTGCGCACCGCGCAGTATATCCCGAGCCATGTGGTGACGCTGCGCACGGAGATCGACGGCTGGGGTCGCGATCTTCACGGGGTGTATCGGGCGGACGAGTCGCGGGACGAGCAAACCGGCGTGTGGAGCCGCTCTCCGGCGTGGCGTTTCGTCCTCGACTTAGTGAACTACCCCGCCGGCTTCCACTTCAAGTTTGTGCTCGATGGTGAACATTGGATGCTCGGGGACAACCTATGGCGGGATAAGCCCGGGACCCCGGACCAGAATGGCAAACCCATGCAATATGTCTATGATGAGTCGCAGGTGGCTTTCGTGGACTTTCCCGCGCGTTACCTTCACGGCTACGACAATCTGCGCATCGCTGAAGATGGCCGGCAGCAGGAGTTGACTCATTCCAGTTACGACGAAACTACTGAGCATGATGTGATCATCATCGGTTCGGGGATGGGCGGCGGGATCCTGGCGGATGCGCTCACCGACCGCGACCGCGACGTGCGTGTCCTGGTGCTCGATGCCGGCTCGCTGGATTACTCAACCCACATCTATAACCTCCCGGGCAGTCTCAACATTCCTTCCCGGCACGAGGTGGGGCACTACGAGCGGGAGGGCGACACCGACTTTGGCATGGGCGTGCAAATGGGGCTCGGCGGCCGCTCGGTCTTCTGGTCGGCAATCATCCCGCAGATGCAGGCGTGGGAGATGAAGTTCTGGCCCACTGCGGTAAGCCTGAACCTGGCTGGAAGCGACTATGCAAGGGCCGAAAAGCTCATGCGCAAGCACAAGACTTTTGGCGACTTCGAGAAGGCAGTCATCGCCGACCTGGGGCAGGCGTTTCCTGAGTGGAAGGTGGAGGAAACACCGACTGCCGAAGACCAGCCTTACCTCGGCGCGAATAGCTTTTTCCTCAATTCCACCGGCACGTTTTCCACGGCTGAGTTGCTGGTGGATTCGCTGACTACCAAGGGGCGTGCTGGACGCGACAATCTGCGGATCAACCTTAACCATCTCGTGACGCGCCTCGAGCACGCCGGCGGCAGGATTACCAGCGTGACATGCCGCGATCTCGCAGGCAATCGGGAGCGCACTTACCTTGCGAAGAAGGTGGTGCTCGCCGCGGGTTCGCTGGAAAGCCCGAAGATAGCGCTGCGCAGTGGACTGCATGATCCGCATCAACTTGTCGGCCGCGGGCTGACGGACCACACAGCGTTCTATACGCGTGCCTTCGAGATTCCTGCCTCGCATCATTTCGGCAAAAAGGACCAGCAGGCGCGCGTGTTCTTTTACCCGACTGAAAAACTCGCCGGTCCACACCGGTTCAACATCGAGATGGGGATCAACACGGACTTTTGGCGCGAGCGCCATGCGGACGATGATGTGTGGGAGCAGAGGCAGCAGGAGAAAAAGACTGCGACGATCGAGCTGAAGGCCCGCTTTGCGAGCCCGCTGCGGGATGAAAATTATGTGCGGCTCGATCCCAGCACTCAGAAGCTGAAGCTGCGGGTGGTGCGCAATTGCTTTGGCGAAGAAGCGAAGGAGACGGTGAAAGCGATCTTCGCCGCGATTCTGGATCGCTTCGAGGTGAAGGGTTACGATTTGAACAACAACGATCACCTCTGGTTTGGCGCTGGCGGCACGGTGAACCACTCCGGCGGCTCGCTGCGGATGCCGGGCCGCAATCCCATCGATGGCTCAGCGCGCTTGAGCGTCGTGGATGAGAATCTCCGCTACGAAGGCCACGAGAATCTCTACGTCGCGGACGTGTCGGTGTTTCCCTTCATCCCCGCCGCGAATCCGTCGCTCACGCTCGCGGCGCTCGTTTTGCGGCTGGCGGATCATCTGGCTGAAAAGCTCAAGAAAGGCGAGTAGCGGCGGAGGGAGTGAGCGGTGCGGCCACGCTCGCGCTGTGTTTGTGCTCGTTCTGCGCGGCGCCAGCCTGCACGCTGGCTGGCACTGCCCGCGGCAGCGCGATTTATGCACGTTCCCGAAACCGAGGTGACCATTCGACGAGATGGCAGGGTGATCGCCCAGCGGCTGGTCACCCCGGGAGACTACGTGATCGGCCGCGGCGGTGCCGACATCGAGGTGGATGATCCTTCCGTGTCGCGGCAGCACGCTCAGCTTTCCGTCCATTACCACGAGATCTTCATCGAGGATCTCGGCAGCACGGCCGGCACATTCATCAATGGCGGACGGGTGGAAAGTTGCACGCGGCTTTTCCCCAGCCAGCAAGTGCAGCTCGGCGCGTCGGTCACGCTGGAGATGCGCCGTCGCCAGCTTCCCAGCAGCTCGCTCCACTCGCTCGCGCCCCAGACTGCCACTGTGCGACGGCTGCTGCCGGAAGAGTTTCACCGTGAGCGCAAATATGCGATCGGCGCGCCGATCGCGCAGGGTGGCATGGGCATGGTCCTCAGCGCCAGCGACCTCACCACGCAGCGCACGGTCGCCATGAAAGTGCAGCTCCCCGGCCAGGCGGAAACCGATCTGCTGCGCTTCATCGAAGAGGCACAGATCACCGCGCAGCTCGAGCATCCGAACATCGTCCCGGTGCATGAGCTCGGGGTGGATGAACGCGACCAGGTTTTCTACACGATGAAGTTCGTGAAAGGCGCCACCTTGCACGACGTGCTGGAAAAGCTGGCGCTCGGCGATCCCACCTCTCTCCAGCGCTTCCCACTGGCAGGGCTGCTGACGCTCTTCCAAAAAGTCTGCGACGCCGTTGCTTTCGCGCACTCGAAGCGCGTCATCCACCGCGACCTGAAGCCGTCGAACATCATGATCGGCGACTTTGGCGAAGTGCTGGTGATGGATTGGGGGCTCGCCAAAGTCATCGACAAAGAAGCTGCGGAGCGCGCGGTGGACGCGCACTGGATCGAGCGCACTGTCGTGCGCTCGGTGCGGAAGCAGGAAAACGCCTCGATGACAGCGGCCGACTCGCTCGTCGGCACCCCGCATTTCATGTCGCCAGAGCAGGCGCGTGGGACGAACGAAGCCGTCGATGCGCGCGGCGACATCTATGCTCTCGGCGCGATTCTTTACACCCTGCTCACCCTCCGCCCACCGGTGCGCGGTGAAAGCGTGGAGGAGGTGCTCGATAACGTGCGCGCCGGTCGCATCGAGGCGCCGCGGCACGCCGCCAGCAGGCCGAGCCTTTCGGGCATTCGCCGCCGGGCGGAAGGGCTGCCGCATTTGCCTGGCCGCCGCGTGCCCGAGTCGCTCGCAGCGGTGGCGATGAAGGCTCTGGCACTGGAGCGGGCGGAGCGCTACCAGAGTGTGGCGGAGCTCCAGGCGGAGGTGGCGGCTTACCAGACCGGCTTTGCCACACGCGCCGAGCGGGCAAGTTTCCTCAAACAGATCGGGCTCGCCGTGCGGCGGCACCAGCGCGAAGCCGCCCTGCTGTCAGCGTGTCTTCTGGTGCTCATCGGATTTGGCAGCGCGGCGATTTTTCAAAATCGCGCGCGAGCGCAACCGCGCCGCCGGAGCGCTGGCCGAGCTGCGCGCCACCGCGCCGGCACTCGCCGCGCAGGCGCAGGCGCTCGCCGCTCGCGAGCGCTTCGAGGAGGCGGTCGAAAAGCTCGATTATGCCGTCAAGCTCAGGCCGGACTCCGCGGAATACCTGCTCGCGAAAGCCGATCTCCTGCAGTGCCAGCTCCGGCTCGCGGAAGCCGCCGCAATTTACCACGCGGCTGCCCGGCTGGCACCCGGCGCCACGCGTGCCGAGGAAAACGCCGCCTTGTGCGAACGCGTCGCCGTGGCAAGTGCCGATCCCGCGCAGCAGCCCCGACTGGCGCACGAAGCGCACGAAGCGCTCGAAGCGCTCCTCGCAGCCATGACGCACGAAGGGCGGCCCGCGGCGGTGCTCATGGCTGTGGCGCGCCGGTTGGGAGAGGAAAACCGGGTCGCGCTGGAGTATTGGCGCGAGCGGTTGAAAAGCCTCCCTCTTCCTCCCGGACGACCGATCGAGCAGCGGCTCGCCGTGCGCGAGGACGGCCTGCTCACGCTGGATTTGAGCCGCGTGCCTGTCGCCGATCTGGAGCCACTGCGCGGGATGCCGCTCGGCAGTCTCCAGCTCACCGGTTGCTCCGCGGTGCGGAGCATCGCGCCCTTGGTGGGCATGCGCCTGCAAAGCCTCACCCTCGATGGCACCGCAGTTGCCGACCTTTCCCCGTTGGCTGGAATGCAGACACTGGAGCAGCTCGGCATCGCCTCGACTCGCGTGGAAAATCTCGCGCCGCTGCGTGGCCTGCCCCTGCGGCAGCTCGACTGCTCGGGCATTCCGGCGCTCGATTTTTCCGCCCTGGCAGGGCTGCCGCTGGAGACGCTCCTGCTGCAGAGCGCCTATGCGCGCGACCTCGCTTTTCTGGCGGGAATGCCGCTGCGGGTGCTTTCGCTCAAGGACACCCCAGGGATGCGCGGGGTGCATTTCCTGGCCGAGCTGCCGTCGCTGGAAGTGCTCTGCCTGCCGGAGAATTTCTACCAATTGCCAGCCCCCGAACTCGAAGCGCTCGGCACCCTGCGCCAGCACCCGCGCCTGCGCCAACTCTCCGCGGAGCCAGCCGATGGCACGCCGCCCCAGACCACACCGCCAGCAGAGGCGTTTTGGAAAGCATGGGAGCCTGATCTCCGCTGGATCACGGCGCTGCACCGCGCGGGAGTCCATGGCTTTCTCAAGCGATTCCCGGACGGTGCGTGGGAGGTGAATCTGCGCGGCCAATCCGTGCGCGATCTTTCGCTGCTCGCCGGTGTTCGCGTCCGCAGTCTTTTGCTTTACGAGACGCCGATCGCCGATCTTACGCCGGTGCGCGGTTTTCCGCTCGAGACGCTCGATATCCGCCTGAGCGCAGTCACCGACCTTTCCCCACTGCGCGGGTTGCCGCTGCGGGAGCTTTACCTTTGGAAATCCAAGGTGCGCGATTTCAGCCCGCTCGCCACCCTGCCGGAGCTCGAAGTGCTCGACGTTTCGGAAAGCGCCTTTGCCGACCTGCGGCTGATCGCCAGCCGCAAGCTGCGCATGCTGCGCATCGGCAACACGCCGATCTCCGATCTCACCCCGCTCGCCGGGTTGCCGCTCGAAAAGCTCCATTGCGATTCGCTCGGGCCGGTTGATGTCCGCCCGCTCGTCCGCTGCCCCGGCTTGCGCTGGATCGTGCTGCCCGAGCGCGCCCGCCATGTGGATGCGCTGCGCGCGATGCCCGGCCTCGAGCGGCTTTCACACCGCTGGGGTATCGAGAGCGAGCCCGCGCAAACCACCGCAGAGTTTTGGGAGTCGCTGCCGGGTCCTTGGGCCGATGCGCTCCGGGCATCGGGTATCGACTTTACCGCCGAGCGCCTCCCGGATCGGACCTGGAAAGTCGTCATCAAAAGCCCTGTCTTCCGCGACCTCGCCGCGCTTCGGGATGTGCCCGTCAGCGAACTGGTGCTCGACGGCACGCGGGTGGCAGACCTTTCTGCTTTGCGCAAGATGCCGCTGCGGCGGCTCAGCTTGGCGGGTGCCCCGGTCGCGGATCTCGCGCCCCTTGCCGGCCTGCCGCTCACGAGCCTTTCGCTCCGAGACACTCCTGTGCAAAGCCTCGTGTCCCTGCGCGAACTGCCGTTGGAAGACCTTTTCACCGATGGCTGCGCGAGTCTCGCGGACTATTCACCCCTCGCGGATATGCCAGCGTTGCGCAGCCTCACCGTTTCGTTTGCGGGCAAGAACCTTCACTTGCTGCGCCGACTGCCACATCTCCAGCGCATCGGCTATCACTGCTCCCCGCCAGGCACGAGCCCGGAGCACACCGCCGACGAGTTCTGGCACGAATTCGACCGGCAACGCCGGTAAAGCCGCTTCTTCTTGAATTCAGTGCGTCTCCGACTGTCTTTGCGTCGCTTCCTTCCGCTCGTATTCGGAAAGGAAACCGACGAACTGCCGCCGGTGATCCTGCTCATCGGAAAGAATTTCGATGACTAAATCTTGCGTCACGTAGTCCTTCCCGTCGCAGAGTTCGATGATCTTTTCATACTGCGCGATGGCGCCTTCCTCGGCTGCGATCACACCGCGGACCACATAGACCACATCGGTGGAATCCTCCGGCGGTTGCAGCGATTTCTGGTTGCGATCCAGCGCGAACGACCCAGGCACGCGGCCTTCCAGCACCTTGATGCGCTTGGCTAGCATCTGCGCGTGGCCGAGCTCTTCGGTGATATCCGCCGCCAGCGATTTTTTGATCTCCTCGGCGCGGACGCCGTCGAGGTCGATGGAATTGGCGAGATAGTTCTGCACCGTCTCCAGCTCCATGGCGTAGGCGATTTTGAGTTCCTGGACGATCTGTTCGCGGTCTTCGACTTTCATAGCACTGCAAAATCGCGCGTGGAATGGTGGCGGGCGGTATCAAAAAGGGGAGGTCGTGCCGGTCCGGCGCGCTGCTTTGGAAGGTGGAACGCTACGCCGCCGCGCAAGCGTGGAAGGCGACGAATTCCAGCCCTATCAGTTCCTCGATCGACACTGAACTTTTCCATTGCCGCCCTTCGCGAATCGTGTTCTCCTCTGCGCCCCTTTCAATCGACCACGAACAACTCATGGGTTCACTCAAGAAGCGCCGAAAGGCCAAAATCGCGAAGCATAAACGCCGGAAGCGGATGAAGGAAAACCGCCACAAGAAGCGTTTGCGCTACAAGAGCTGACCGATAGAGTGCGCGGATGAAGCCGCTTGCGTCCGTTGGTTCCTTTTCAAGGCACGGTCGAGCGACTTTTTCCGCAGGCATTCTGGTTTTTCTCGCGGTGCCGCTGCTCGCGGCATCGCCGAAAGTGGCACGGTCTGGTGGCCGGGCGGCAGTGCTGCCGGTGCCTGCATCTTCAGCTCCTCGGCGGACGGTGCGTGCCGACGCGTATCCTTCGTCGGAGCCTTCCACGGCGGATCAGCTTTTGCCTGGGGAAGACGAGCGGAAAGCGCAGGCTTTCGCCGCGTTTGGCCAGGCGGTGCTGGCGGAGGACGGCGCGGATGCCGATGCGGCGCTGGCGGGCTTCCGAAAGGCGCTGGAATTCGATCCCACGTATGCCGAGCTGGCAGTAAAGGTGGCCTACGAGCTGGCCAAGCGGAATGATCCCTCAGCTGGAATCCAGATCCTGAAAGACACGATCAAAGCCGCGCCGAAACAGCCGCTGCCGTTGATCTTTCTTTCGCAGCTTTACCTGAAAAATCTCCGCAAGCCCGATCTCGCGCTGAAGTATGCCGAGCAGGCGCTTGCCTTGGATGGAGATTACTACCCGGCCTATCTTGCGCTGTTCGAGCTACACCTCGGTGCCGGGCAGCCGGAGAAAGCCGCCGCGCTGCTCGCGCGCGCGGCGAAATCCTCTAGCACCGACGCGCAGTTCTGGATGCAGCTCGGCGAGCTTTACACCCGGCTGCACCTGAAGGAAGACGGCCAGCCGAGCTCGCCGGAAGCGCTGAAACAGATGAGCGCGATCTTCCGCCGCGCAGCCGAGTTGGGCAAAGACGATGCCGCAACGGTGGCTCGGTCCGCGGATTACTTCGTCCTGTCGCGGCAGGTGAAAGAGGCCATCCCGCTTTATCTCCGTGCGCTGACCCTGCGGCCCGGCAGCGACGACCCGCCGCTGAGCGACACGCGCGAAAAGCTCGCGCGCGCTCTGCTCGCCACGGGGCAAACGGACGAAGCGATTTCGGCGCTCGAGCAGCTCGTGAAAGACAATCCGTTGCAGTTCGCGACCTACGAATTGCTCGGCGAGCTTTACGAAAAAAAGGGCGATCTCGACAAGGCGCTCACAAATTACCAGCAGACCGTGCTGCTCGATGCGAGCAAGCCGGAGAACCACCTGCGCGTCGCGGATCTGGCGCGTCGCGCAAAGCAGTTCGATCGCGCGATCGAGACCGCGCAGGCCGCGCACAAGCGCTTCCCGGACGATCCGCGCAGCATCTATCTGCTCGCGATCACGCTCGGCCAGGCGAAGCGGCACAACGAGGCGCTGGCAGCCTTTGCCGAGGCGCAAAGCGAGTTTGAGCTCGGGCAATCCGAGTCGGCGCTCGATGCGGAGTTTTACTTTTCCTACGGCGCAGCCGCGGAGCAGGCCGGCGTCATGGATAAAGCCGCGGAGATGCTCCAGCGCGCAGCGGAGCTGGAGCCGGGCGGACAGGTCGCGGCGCAGGCCTACAACTATCTCGGCTATATGTGGGTGGACCGCGGCGAGAAGCTCGAAGAGGCGGGCGAGATGATCAAAAAGGCGGTCGAGATGGAGCCCGAAAACGGTGCATTTCTCGACAGCCTGGGCTGGTTCTACTTCAAAAAGGCTGACTATGAGCGAGCGCTCAAAGAGCTGATGCGTGCGGCGGAGCAGATCAAACCGGAGGATTCCGTGGTCTTCGAGCATCTCGGCGATACCTACGCGCAGCTCGGTCGTGCGATCGAGGCGTTGGGGGCTTGGGAAAAGGCACTCACCCTCGACGGCGAAAACAAAAAGGTGGCCGAAAAAATTGAGGCGGCGAGGCGGAAATCCGCCGCGACCACTCCGCGGGATGTGAAGCGCGGAGAGTGAAGCGGCAGCCCAGCAGAGCCAGTCATTTTTCGATCAGCCCTGCTAGCTCGCCGCGTGAGATGCGTCCGCAAACTGCGCCGGGCGATGCTGTTCTTGAAATAAGCACCCTTTCCACCGGAACTCCGATCGGGTGACACGCGCTCTGCGCTGACGGACCCAAACGACTTTCGCTATCACCCAAGCGGGAACGGCCAGGCTTTGCGAGTGGCCTTCTCAAAGCGCGGCTGTTTCCACCACGCCCGCTTCCCGCTTGCGGCGGCGCTCTTCTTCCTCCTCATCGCTGTTTCCACCGCCGTCGCCGCCACCGTAGCCCAGCACTTCCACGGTGATGATTGAGGGCAGCTCTTCTTTTTGCTGCCCCTGCGCCTGCTGCTGTTTGGCGGCCTCACTCGCGGCGTTGTTGGCAGCGCCTGCCGTATTGGAAGCGGAGGCCAAACCGCCGAGACTCGGCGCGGCAACCGACGGTGTGGAAGGCACGCCGCCGCTTGATCCGCTCACCTGGATGTTGCTGGCGTTCAGGATTTGCGTCGCCGCGACGTTTAGATTTCCGGCCGAGCGAATGCCTGCGTCGCCTGCATCGATGACGCCCTTTGGCGCGATAAGATCCACGTCGCCCGGGGGCACACCCTCCACGGTGGCGAGCACGCCGATCCCGCCACCGGTCGCCAGGCCGGCGAGGTCGGTGGTGACATCGGCAGTTTGCGCGTCGATCACGACACGGGTCGGTGGCGCGGATTGCACCGTCTTGGACGAAGAGCCAGCGGCGATATCTCCGCTGGAAGACCAGATGATGATGTCCCCGCCGCGCAGCGTGAAGATGCGCGAAACTCCCAGATCCACGTCGCCATCGGTGAAGATCGACACGCTGCCGCCCGCTTCCGTGATGATGCCCGGCGGCACCTGCACCGTGTCCGCATCGACACTCGGCGCGAGCGTGAGCTTCCCGCCGGGGACAAAAAGGCTGATGTCGCCGCCGCTTTTCGTGCGGATGTCGCGCGCGCGCGTCACGAGGTCGCCCTTCGCTTTTCCAGAGCCAAAGAGCGCATCGATCGCCGCGTAGCCCGCATCGTAGTTTGGTGCGCTGCTGCCCACGCCATCCGCGGCACCCGCTGCTGTGGCGTCGGTCGTGCCAGTGGCCACGGAGCCGCGCCCCGCATCGCGCAGCACGCGGTAAAACATCTCCAGCGCGATGCGGTTCCGCTGCTCCAGCGGCAGCCGCTCGAAGTCGGCGGCGAGGTCGCCCCCGGAGTCGCCGCCCGAGCGGCTGGACGCGGCGCGATCCGCCTGGATTTCCGCGAGGTAGCGGTCCACGTCCGCCGGATCGAGCTGCTCCAGAAAGGCGTCGAAATCGAGCGCGCTCCCAGACAGATCCGTCGCCGGACCGATGCCCGCCCCGGCGATCACGCTCGCGCCTTCAAACGGCAGATTCGGATTCCGCGCGTTGCCGATCGAGGTGATGCCGACGCCATTGCCGTCCGGCCTCGTCCCACCGCTGCCGAGGTCCAAGTTACGGCCGGCGAGCACTTCGAGCGCGCCGGGACCGCTGATCTGCAAATCGCCCGCCAGCGTTTGTTCGCCGACGCCGAGAATATTTGCGCCGGTCTGAGCCGCCACCCGCAGCAGCGAATTGGCGCTGTAGGCCACGATGTCACGCCCAGCCGACACGAGGCTGATGTCGTCCGCCGTCAGATTTTGCAGGTAAAAGCTGATGTCCGAAATGTCGCGGCCCGCGATGATGCGCGCCGACTTCGGAGAGAAAGTGGTGATGCCGGAGATGTCCGTGCCAGCATAGAGCCGGATCGGGTCGGGATCGCCCGCGTGGAGCAGCGAAGCGCCGTGCAGCGCCTGCTTGTTTTGCAGCGACGCCGCCGCATCCGCCGTGGAGCCAGTCTCGCGGAAGAGGCTGTCCACCGTCAGGAGAAACTCCAGGCCAGTGGTCCGGGCGGCAGCCGGCGAAAGTGCGAAAGGTTGAAAGGCCAGCGGCGACGTGACTCCCGGAATGCGGCGCGGATCGGCGTCGGAAAGATTGATCTGGCTGGCCAGCCACGCCGTCCGCGAGATGCCCTGCTCATCCACGATCACGCCTGTCGGCTGCAGGCCATTGATCGAGCCTGCCGTGACCAGCTCGATCGTGCCGCGCGGCGACGGCGAAAGCGTCAGGTCGCCCACGAGGTTGATGTCGCCGGAAAACGCCGTCGCGCGGAGCGATCCTGGCATCAGCGTGAGCACAGTCGCGAAGGGTGCCACGCTGCTTTCGCTCAGCCGCAGCCACGGCTGGAAAAAGGAAACGCTCGGCTGTGCGCCGGTTTTGAACAGCGACACATTTTGCAGCCACGCCTGGAGCATCGGCGCCACTCCGGTCGGCAGTGTTGCTTCGGTCCGCATGGTGACGCTGCCACCGAGCGAAGTGATGTTCACCGCGCTGTCGGGCGAGTAGGTCGAGAAATACGTTTTATACGTGTAGGAGTTGTTGAAGCCGGCCGGCAGCAGAAACGGATTGGACACCGGGCCGAGCGTCACGTCGCTTGCAGCGGAAACATCGAAGTTTCCTTTGCCCACGAAGAGCGTCGTCGGCAGCCACGTCTGCGGCGCAAAAACCTCCACGGGATTCGCGATTGCACCGAGCGACGGAGAACGCGTCGCATTCGTATGGATGGTATTTCCAGCCGCCAGCGTCCCCGTGCCGCGCTCCACGTAATACACTCCGCCGTCGATGTCGTGTCCCGCGCGGACCGCCACATCGCCGCCGCCGAGTTCCACGAGGTTCGCGGCGTTCGGCGCGCCTTTCGGCATGCGTGCGTTGGTCGGCGCCACGGCATCCACGTTGGAAATGTCGCGGCCTGCGAGGAGCGTCACGTCGCCGCCGCCGAGTGCGCCGACTCCTTCAAAGAAGTTCGAGAAATCGACCCACCAAGTTGTCGAGGCGATATCACCGAAGCGCGCTTTCCCGAACTCACCAGTCGCGGCATCCACAAAGCCGCGACGATACAGCCAGTTGTTCGGCAGTTCGCGTGAGGAATCGGCGATGAGCTGACCGGCAGTGCTGCGAGTCTGGTGCGCGATGTCACCCCCGGCGGAGATGGAAACGTTGCCGCCCGCGAGGCTGTATTGCGCTGGGTAGGCGGGGTTTTGCTGCACGTTGCCAAGAACGTTATTTGCACCCGAGGCATCGATGATCGGCACGTCGAACGCGCCACCCGGCAGCACCGTCGCGTCCGCCACCTGTGTGCCTGCGGTGTAGATCGTGGAGAACTGATTGAGCAGCTTCACGTCGCGACCGGCCGAAATGTCGATGTCGCCCGAGCCGGTGCGAATGACTTGAAAACGGCTCGCCACCGCCGTGCGCGTTTGCGCGTTCGGGCCGGATGGCGTGAACACATTCGTGCCGTAGTTCTTGCCGAGCAGCAGCGAACCTGCATCCGCACCGAGCGCGCCGATCGACTGCACCTGGCGCGCGTCGGCCGCGCTGAAGTCCGCCCCCGCGGTGAGCCGGTAGGACCACCCCTGCGCATTCGCGGAAAGCAGCGGGTTTTGCGCGAGCAGCGCTGCATCGTAGGCGCTGGAGGTGAAGCCATCGCTCAGCGCATTGAAGAAGACGAGATTGCCCGCCGCGCGCAGCGTCAGCACGCCGGGCACGCTGTCCGGCCCGAAGCGGAAGGTGGAAAGATCCCAGTCGCTCGTGGAGTTCGAGTTCGCCGTGCCGAGCGTCAGGTTGCCGCCGGCATTGATGATTTCCGCGCCGGGCACGATGCTCGCCGCGTCTGCCAGCGCCGCATTTCCCGCGAAGAGCCGGGCAGTGATCGCGCTCGTGTTGCCGGTAAAAAGAACGCCGTTTTCGCGCACCGCATTTTGCACCGAGCTGGTGATGTTTCCGCCCGCCGGCGTGTAGAGCTGATAGCCTTCCACCACCACGCTGGAAGCGCCAAGCACCGTGCCACCCACCGCTGCGATTTGCACGTCCGCACCGCCCGCCGTCTGCGGTGCGCGCAGGTGCAGCGTGCCGCTGAAGTCCCCCGCCGCGGCGCTGTTCGCAGTGTTGCTCGCGACGGAAAGATCGATCGTCGAACCAGTCTCGATCTCCACCAGCGCATTCGGGTCGATCGCGCCATTCGTCTGCGAGCCAGCGGCCAGCAGCACCGCGCCGCCCTTGCCCGCGTGGGAGAAATCCTCGCCCGCCACGGAAAGGCGCGCGCCGCTTTGGAGCGTCACGCTGCCCGCGGCTTGCAGATCGATCCTGCCGCCGGTCGCGCCCGAGGCATCGATCGCGCCGATGACGGTGATCGATCCCTGATCCGCCGAAAGGTTGAACACGTGCGACTTCGCCGTGCCATCGACGAGCACGTCGCCGGTGCGGAGTCGCAGAGTGCGCGATTGCGCGAAGCCGCCGTCGTTCAGCACGGCATTCAGCGCGCCCACGCTGCCGCCCGGCACGCTGGCCACATTCAGCGAAAACGCGCCGCCCGCGCCGCCGCTTCCCGCCATTTCTCCCGCCAGCGCGAAGCCGCCCTGCGGCGCGCTGATCACGATGCTGCCCGCGCCCGCGCCACCTTCCGCGCCCACGGAAATGCGGCCGTCGTCCGTCACCGCCACAGAGCCGGTGTCCGACACGAGTCGCACCTGCCCGCCTCCGGTGAAGCGCGTGAGATCCTGGAAAATCTGCGCCGTGCCGCCCGCGTCGAGCCGTCCGCCGATCGTGAGATCGCCGCCCGTGGCGTGCAGCGTCAGCATGCCGCTCGGCAGCGAGATGTTGCTGTTCGCAGTGAGCGAGGAGCCCTGCAGCGTGAGCCGCGCGCCGAGGCCGCCGCGCACCGCGCCAGGCTTGCCGCTGCCATCCTCGATCGTGAAAGCGCCGCCCGCCGTGATCGCTTGCTCCGCCGCCTTGCCCGCTGCGATCACTGGCGTCTCGATCGCGAGCGCACCCTGCGCCGCGAGCCCGCCCGCGCCGCGCACGAGGATGCCCCGCCGCGCGTTCAGCTCCAGCGTTTCAAACTGATCGATCGCCATCTTGTTCCGGCCGAGGCGGATCGTTCCGGCATTGAGTGCCAGCGTGCCGCTGAGCACGCCAGTCGAGCCGAGCACCTTTCCATTTGCGGCATTATCCAGCGTGATCGCCGGCGCGGAAAACGCCGCCTTGCCGCCGCCGTTGTTGAAGCCGCGGACTTCCGCCGCGTGCAGTGCAAGCCGGCCCGCCGTGCTGAACGCGCCGGTGCCATAGACATCGAGCGTTGAGTAGCTCAGCAGCGAAAGCGATTGCGCCGACTGCAGGCTGGCGAGCGCGCGGCCCGCCAGCACGAGGCCCACGGTCGGCTGGATCGTGCCGGGCTCATCGAGCAGCAGGCTGATCTGGCCGCTGTTCAGCGAGATGAAGTCGCCGTCGAGCGTGGCATTGGGATCGAGCGAAGTCGCATACGTCGAGTCGAGCAGCAGCCCCGCGCCCGCGATGCGCGCGCCCGCTCCGATCGTCATGCTCGCTTCTGTGGAAGTGCCGAGCCCGCGCCGCACCACGC
Source organism: uncultured Chthoniobacteraceae bacterium (assembly GCA_964235505.1). Taxonomy (GTDB): domain Bacteria; phylum Verrucomicrobiota; class Verrucomicrobiia; order Chthoniobacterales; family Chthoniobacteraceae; genus CAXSDZ01. The sequence goes on along the minus strand of CAXSDZ010000018.1, from coordinate 19,175 downwards.
GCGCATCGGCATCGGCGGTCACCCGCAGCAGCACGCCGTCGCCGCTGCCGGGGACGCTGGCATTTCCGAGGAAAAGCGTATCCCCGCCGCCGCGCAGGTCGCCCGTCTGCTCCACGATCGCGCCGGCATCCAGCGTCAGCGCCTTGTTCGCCGCGAGGATGATTTCCGGTCCGGTGAGCGCCGTGCCCGCGTTGTCCACCGTGAGATTTCCCGTGCGCACCGCGATGGTCGCGCCATTCGCACCGAACTCCCGGATGCCGCCGATGAGCAGGCTATCCGCGCCAAAAGCGCTGAGGTCGGCCGCACTCAGCACGAGCTTGCCCGCGCCGCCGCGTGCGCCATTTCCGGTGATCAGAATATCGGTGGCACTGGCAATATCGACGAGTCCGCCGCGCCCGCCTTCCAGCGCGTCTGCAAACACGTGGCCCTTCAGCGTCATCGCCTGCGTGGCTGACAGGATCAGGTGCCCCGCGTCGATCGGCAGCCGCGGCACATCGATCCCGAGCGCCACGGCGCTGGCGGTGAAGAAGCGATTGCCGAAGTAGTCGCGATACTCCGCGCGCTGCCGCAGCACGTCGCCGCGCGCCACCTCGAAGCGGGCGTTCAGCGGGTCTTCCGTGCGAGCCGCGCTGCCATCGTTGAAGCGGAAGCCGGAGACGATGCTGGAGCCATCCGCCATCGCGAACGAGCCGACTGGGATGCCGCTCTGCGGCGTGACCAGAAACGCGCCCGGCGTCAGTGCGTAGCGAGCCGGGAGCAGCGTGTAGGTGCCCTCCGGCAGCCCATCGCTCGCGCCGAGATGAACGCGGTCGCCGGCTGCGAGGCCGCTGTTCACCAAGCCTGGATCGCCTCCGAGCATGCCGGCGTTTGCGCCGTTGTTGAACGCCGCGAACGGCGCGTATCCGAAGTCGTAGCCGGGCAGCACCGCAAATGAAGTGGGCGAAGCGAGGATGTCCTGCGAGCCGCCAGTGCCCGCCACAAAGCGATACGCGTAGAGATCGCCGCCGCCGCGCAGATCGACGACCGAGCCGCCGCGATCGAAGAGCCGCACGCCGGAAATCGTGATTCCTTTTCCGGGCACGCCGCCCGCGGTGATGTCTGTGCCGGTCGGATCGATCCACGAGGCGTCGTTGAGATTGATGCCAAAGGGAACCACCATCCCGCGTCCGGTCTCCGGGTCGATCGCCGCGACGGATGTGATGCTTCCCGCCGCAATCGTGAGCTTCTGCGTGACGGCAAAAGCCTTGCCGGTGATGAGGTCCTTCGGCGCGTCGCCCGTGCCGTCCCAGCCGATGTTGATGGTGCCGAGCGGCGCGCGCAGCATGCCGCCCTGCGTGATGCGGGAGCCGTGGATATTCAGCTCGCCCGCGGCGGAAAGCGGCAGCGGACGACTGCCGGCAGCGACGATCGCGACCGAGCCCGAGCCCGGCGCGAAGTTCATGGCGGTGGCCTCCGCGATCGTGGCGTTCGCGCCGGCGGCGAGCGTCACCGTCTTTCCCTCGATGCTCTGCACGGTGGAGCCGAGGAGCGGCGAGCCGATGCCGAAGCCGGGCGGCAGCGCGGCGGACGCGAGTGTCACCGCCGGGTTGCCGGTCGCGCTGGAAGCCACAAGCACATTTCTGTCTGTCGCCGCGATCGTGAAGCTCACCGCCGTCGGTGGATAAATCTGGCCCGCGCGCAGCGTGATGTCGCCCGCGACGTTCAGCGTGCCGTCGCCGCGGATGTCGCCGCCGTCCGCGAAGAAGTTCGCCTTGCCGATGCGCTGCAGCGAGAGGTTGCCGATGTCGATGAGGGCGGCCTGCACCGTGAGGCTGCCCTTGCCAAAAGTCGGATCAAAGTTGAACGCTTCGCTCCCCTGGCTGAAGGGCGTCCGCGAATCGAGCGGCGAAAACGGCGCCTGAAATGGCGTGCCGAGCACGACGTGCGGCGCGATCAGGTTCACCGCATTGTCCGCGAAAAGGACGCCGCCATCCGCCACGCGCAGCTCGCGCCGCGCGTCGATCGTGACTGCGCCTCGGAACTGCACGGTGCCGCCGAGCGAGAGCGCGTCGAAGCCGCCCGCTTGAAATTGATCGACCGAAAAATAGCCCTGCCCCGCGATGGCGCGGCCCTGCGCATCGGCGATCGGCTGGCCGATGAAGCTGCCGCCGCCAGCACGGAAGGGCACCGGCATCGCACCGTCCGCCTGGGTGACGGTGAGCGTCGCATCGAGCGGTGTCTGTGGCAGCGCGCTCGGTCCGCGGAACCGGCCAGACGAGATAGAAAGCGTGCCGCCCTGCGCGCTCGGTCCGCCTGCGACACCGCGCAGCGTGGCGTGGGTGAAGAGCGCCTGATCGCCCGCCAGCGCGATCGATCCGGCGCTGCTGTCCACCGGCGTCGTCAGCATTTGAAAGCCGGCAAACGAGCCGCGCAGGAGCGGTTCGCCCGCGCCACCCGTGAGCAGCGCGTCGGCGGATTGAAAGAACGCCGGGCGCATGTCGAGCGTGTCCGTGACGCCGGAAACATCGAGCATCGCACCCGCTTCGGCGACGATGTTGCCGGCCACGCGGATGCTGCCGCCCGGCAGCACGACGCCCGTGCGGAAGCCGCGCGCATCCGGCGTGAAAAGCGTCGTCCCCGCCGTGGAAAGGACCGTGTCGGAGCCGAGATGCACGTTCGCCAGCACCTCGGTCGGATTGAGCAGGAGGATCGCGGTGTTGTTTCTGCCGGTGATGGAAATCGAGCCGCTCGGCGTGAGGATCGAGCCGAGCACTTCCGCCGTATTGCCGGAAATGGAAACGCCGCCGCGCGCGTCGGTCACGATCCGCGCGCCTGCGCCCATGATGAAATCGCCGCGCGCCAGCAGCGAGGAAGTCTCGTAGGTGTCCGTCGCGCCGGTGGCATTGAAGCTCAGCGTGACCGGCGTGCGGAAGCCTTCCGGCAGCAGCGCGGTCATCAGCTCCGTGCCGCTGCCGCCGCCCGAATCCGGCACCGCGAGAAAGCTCCGCGCTTGCGGCGCGATGATCGTGCCGGGTGCAATGGCGACGGCGGGTAGAAAGCCGCCGCGCGGGTCGGCCGCGCCGATGCCGCTGATCGCGAAAGCGCCAAATCCACCCTGGTTGAAGAAGTCCGGCGAAAGCAGCAGCGTGTCGGCATTCGCCGTGGAGCCGCCGATCTGCACGAGCGGCGCGAGGATGGAAAGCGAGCCGCCGCGGCTGCCGGAAAAACCGCGGAGTGTCGCGCCCAGCTCGAGCTCGCCGCCGAGCACCGATTTGATCTGCAAATCCTGGCCCGCCGCGATCGAGATGCTGCCGGCTGCGCCGTAAGTGCGGCGATTCGGCGCGCCCATGGCCACGCCGCCGCTCACGTCGATCGTGCTGCCGCGGGCGAGTTCAGCGCTGTAGCCAGCGATGGAAATCGAGCCGCCGCTCGTCGCCAGCGGCAGGTCGAGCTGATCCGGCGCGCCGGGGCGATCGTCCACGATGAGGCCGGCGGTGCTCAGCGTTGCGCCCGCGCCAAGCGTGAAGCGGCCGCGCGTGAAATCCGCCAGCGGCGTGACTTTCAACGGCGCAATCGCAAGCGTGTTCAGAGCCGACTGTGAGACGTCGAAGACCTCAAAACTGAGCGCGCCGCCCGGCGCAGAAACATCGCCGAGGATGCTGATGTTTGCGCCCTTCAGCGCGATCGATCCGCCCGCCGGCGCCGCGAGACGGACGCCGGCCGGCACGGTGATGTCGCCGTCGGGATTGATGATCCGCAGGATACCAAAGCCATCCTCCGAAAGCAGCTCTGGCGACAACACGACCTGCGCCAGGCGCTCCGCGGAAAGGAGCAGCGGCTCGCCCGCCGCATCCAGCGCAAAGGCGCCCGCCGCGGGTTGCGAGGTGTTGCCCTGGAAGACGATGCTCGGCGGGGTCGGCGAGAAGAGCGGATACGCCGGCGAGATGGAAAGATCCTGCGCTTGAAACGCGAGCGTCAGCGCGCTCGGCAGCGGCGCGATTTGGCGCTGCCGCGGCCCCGCGATCGTGCGGCCGAGCAGCTTCCCATCCAGCGCCATCGCGGGCGCGGTGATGGAGATTGTGCCGCCATTTGCGCCGAAAGTGTAGCCCTCCTCGAAGTGCGCGCCGTCCAGCAGCAGCGGGTTCGTGAAGGTTTCCGAGATGCCATACTTCTCCGCCGTGCGTGTGAATTTCCCCGAATAGAAACCCTCGTGGACGAGGTCTGGCGTGACCTGCGAAATGTCGAGGATGCGGTTGCCGGAGATGACGCGCGTCGTCTGCACCATGCCGCCCTGGTAGTCGATCCAGCCGCCGGAGACGTCGATCACCGAGCCCGGCTGCATCACCACAGACGCGCCGGCGTTGAGCTTCACATTGCCGCCCGCCGTCGTCAGCTCGCCCACCGTCCGCTGGATGATGCCGATGTAGCCGGACACATCCGCGAGCGGCGTGCCAACCCACATGCGGCCACCGGCGGTGATGCCGCTTTGGCGGATATCGACTTGGATCGTGGTGCCGCGGAAAATGCCGTCGCGCTGCAGCGGCGAGTCGGCCAGCTCTGTGCCGCGGAGTTCCACCGAAAGGATGTTTTGCGCGATCGGCACCGCGACCGCGGCTGAGCCGGCGACGTTGATCAGCGCGCCGGGCTCCAGATAGATCTGGCCGCCCGCGTTGACGAAATTCACCCGCGGCGTCGCGCCTTCGATGAAGCGCCACTGGCCGGCGTTCAGGCCGGCATTTGCGTTCGGCGCGAGCAGCGCGGAGTCGGAATCGAGATGGATCGTGCGGCCCTGGATGTTGACCTGCGAAGCGAGCGGGAGCTGCGTGCCGACGACGGCTTCCGCGCTTTCCAGCTCGGGCAGGATCTGGATCGTGCTGCCTGGGCCGAGCATCACCGTGCCGGAGGATTTCGGCAGAAACGCGTAGGGCCGCAGGTTGCGCAGGCCGCCGGTGCTGTCGGTGTTGGAGGTGTTGGAGGTGTTGCTTTCGAGGTTTGGGACCGCGTTGTAATCGGCCAGCAGATCGACGCGGCCATTCAGCGAAACCGAAGTGGAGGACGCAATCGCGCCGAGCTGACGGACGAGCTTGCCGGTGATCGTGACGTTTGCGCGAGCCGCGTCGATGAAGCCGGAATTGGTCGCGGTGCCGGCGTAGATCTTCTCCGCTGGCGCGGGCTCCTGGCCTTCCACGGGCGGCGCCGGCGGCTGGACGATGGCACCGACATACACATCGAGCCCGCGCAGGCTCGGGTCGCTGGAGGCATGCGGCGCGAAGCCGACTTGCAGGCCTGCGGCGAGGATCGTCTGGCCATCCGGCGTCGAGATCGTGCCCTTGTTATCGACGTTTGCGCCGATCAGCGCGACGCGCCCGCCGACATGCGCGGAGTTGCTCGGCGCGGAAATGATCGCGCCGGGCTGCACGGTCACATCGCCGATGCGGCCGTTCGGTGTCGTCGGTTCCGGCGGGGAAAAAGCGGGCGTGCCGTTCGCTCCCGCCGTTTGCGGCAGCGCGGAGAAAAGGAACTGCGAGTCCGGATTGTTCAGCAGTCCGCGCGAAAGCAGGTTGTCATTGATCGGCAGCGACGAGGCGACCAGCGAGTGCAGGTTGATCTGCGAGCCGCCGCCGAAAATGATGCCATTCTGATTGATGAGATAAACCGAGCCGTCGGCCTTGATGTTGCCGAGGATCTGGCTCGGGACACCGCTCGGGTCGTTGATTTTGTTGAAGGCGATCCAGTTGTTCGACCCGTCCTTTTGCGTCCCGGCCTTTTGGTTGAAATCGACCGTGGTTTCTTTGCCGACGTTGAAGGTCTTCCAGTTCAGCACCGCCTGCGGCGCTGTCTGCCGGATCGTCACGGTCGTCTCGCCGCCGGCCGCGGTTTCCTTCGGCAGCAGCGCCCCGCGCCAAAGCCCGGGGTTCTCGCCCGCCACGGGATTCTTGAGGTTCACCGGGACGCCGGGCGCGACCTGCAGGCCGCCGGGCCGCAGTCCGTTCGGCACGTTCGGAAGCTGGGTGCCCGGGCGGTTCGGGTTGAGCCCGAGATTGTTCCCGCTTTTGAGCGCAGCGCTGCGCGCGGCCATCTGCATCTTTTGGACGGCCTGCATCGCCTGTGTCGTCCGTGCCAGCGCATCGCGCGCGCTGCCCGCCGCCTGCTGGGTGGCCACGGCGGGGCTTTGCCCATTCGCCGCCGCGCTGCCCGGCTTCGCGCCGATCGTGGAGCCGCCGCGCAGGATGTCGCCCGCGTGCGCGGAAAAAGTGGTCAGCGACACATACGCGCCGATGCCAGCCATCAGCACCCCGCGCGCGCCGGGCCGGCGCAGATTGCCGGCGTGGGCAGATTTCCGGCGGGGCTTCGATCGGTGGGAAGGCATGCGGAGGGTGTGAGCTGAGGGAGGTCGGAGAACCCGCCGCGTGCATTGCGCACCCGCCGGAAGTCAACGTCGCCACGCCCGCCCGCACATCAACTGGAGGACTGTTACGTTCTGGAGACGGGAGGGTTGCTTTGCGGTGACATGTGCAGGCAGCACGGCAGGCACCGCGCTGGAGAGGCAGCAGCAGTTTCACCGTGAACACGCCCCCATCTGCCTTCCGACCACGGCCTTCCGTTTTCCTCTACTTCTCCGGCACCACCGTTTTTTGCACGCGCAGCTCCTCGAAGTTCGGGAAGAAACCCTCCACCACAAACGGCTCACCCGCCGCCATGTCGCGCGTGGCTACGTTGGCGGTGTATTCGAGCCGCTCACCGGGGTTCACGGTCACCAGGCTCGGCTCATTTGAGAACGCCTGATCTTCGCTCCACTGCTCGACCATCTTGCCGGTCTTGTTTTTCACCAGCACCTCGATCCGCTGCGTCGTGGGAAAGGAAAGCTGCACGAACTTCTTCGAGCGGTTGGCAAGCCGCAGCGTCACCTGCATCGTCCGCGCTTCCGCGAGCTTCAGCGGCGCCGGCGCGACCTCGATTGTGAGCGCCAGCCGACGGCCTCCCACTTCCTTCGCCCCCGCGCCGCGGTTTTTTCCGAAGCCGGGAACCCAGCCGAATGCTCGCGACAGCATCCCGGGCTTGCCCGCCTCGTGCCGGCCATCCTCCGAAGCGCTCTCGTGCGTCGCGCACGCGCCGAGCGAGAAACTGAAAACCACTGCCGAGAGAACAACGAGATGACGCTTCATGGCGCGCTGCTTTAGCGAGCCCCTTCGCGGTTTGCAAATCGCTTCGGGCCGCCCACACTCCCGCCCCATGAAACCGGCCTGCCGACTCCTGCTCCCCGCGCTTGCGTTCCTTTGCTTTTCCGCCGCGGCGAAAAAGCCCGAGCTCACGGTGCGCTTTCATGCCGAGGCCAATGCGCAGGATGGCGACCGCTTTGCCAGCCCGGCCGCACTGCGCTATCCGCCGCGCGCCGCCTACATCGAGAAGACGCCCTCGATCAGCGAGCGCAACATCAAGGCCATCTATCCATTCCCGACCAAGGACACCTCCTGGGGCTGCTCGTTTCAGCTCGATGGCAGCGGCCGGCTCGCGCTGGAAGTGCTGAGCACCGAGCGCAAAGGCACCTCGATCGTGGTCTTCATTTCCTCCAAAACCACCACTCACCAAGTCATCGACATGGTGATCGACCAGCGCGTGAGCGACGGCGTCATCACAGTCCAGCACGGCCTGACGGAGCTCGAAATCGCCGCGCTCAGAAAGCAGTTTCCGGTGCTCGGCGAGGTGGCGGCGAAGAAGCGCGGGTGAGCGGGGAAGTGAGGAGCAGCCAGTGCTCAGCACTCCGTCTTCTGAAAGCCGCGGCCACTCCTGACTGAGCACTGACAACTGACCACCCCTCCGGTGTCCTACCTCGCCCTCCTCGGCGCAGTCGCGCCGGTGTTTCTCATCATCGCGGCGGGCTGCGGACTCCGCCGCCTGCGCTGGCTCACGGCGGAAGCTGACCGCAGCCTGCTGCAAGTCGGCGTCAACTTTCTCTACCCGTGCCTCATCGCCGATACGATCCTCGGCAACCGCGCCCTGGAGCGGGTGGAGAATGTCGCTGTGCCGCCGATCGTCGGCTTCGGCACCGTCGTGCTCGGCTTCGCGGTCGCGGCGCTGGTCGCGCGCCTGCTGCGCCTTCCGCCCGCCAGCGCGAGCGCCTTTTCCTTTACCACCGGGCTCTACAACTACGGCTACCTGCCGATCCCGCTCGTGCAGGCGTTCTACGATTCCGAAACGCTCGGCGTCCTTTTCACGCACAATCTCGGAGTCGAAATCGCGCTCTGGACCGTCGGCATCTGGATCCTCTCCGGCGCTTCCGGCCGCAGCGCCTGGCGCAAGCTGCTGAACGTGCCGATCCTGGCCATCGCCGCCTCCGCGCTGCTCAATTTCGCGGGCGCGCACGCTTGGCTGCCGGGCTTCATCGGCACTGCCATGCACCTGCTCGGGCAAAGTGCGATCCCGCTCGCGCTGCTGCTCACGGGTGCCACGCTCGCCGACCTCGTGGCAGAGGAAAACCCCGCGGGCGATCTCCGCTCCACGCTCGCCGCCAATGCGCTCCGCCTCGGCCTGCTGCCCGCACTTTTCTTGCTGCTCGCGTGGACGCTGCCGATCTCGCCCGCCTTGCAGCGCATCCTCATCATCCAGGCCGCGATGCCCGCCGCGATGATCCCGACG
>CAXSDZ010000018.1:0-10549 GCA_964235505.1 uncultured Chthoniobacteraceae bacterium | reverse complement strand
ACCGCGCCGACTCCGCGATGGCGCTGCGGATCGTGCTTTCCTCCACGCTGCTCGGCCTGCTCACCATCCCGCTCTGGCTGCGGCTCGGCTTCTGGCTCACGCGAAATTGATGTTCCCCGCGATGCTGGTCTCGCCGGCGCGATCAAGCAATCGAAGAAAGTTCGCGCGCTCAGCCTCGAAGGAATGACGGCGGATCGTGATGATCAAACCCTTGTGGTCCAGCGTGGGTGCGATCCGCAGGTAGTCGTCGCGATTGCATGTGACCATGATGAATCCATGATCCGCCGCATACCGGAAGATTTCAGGATCGCCCGTCGTGCGATCCATGACATCCGTCACAGTCATCGTCTCGTGCCCCAGTTCCTCCAAGGCTCTCGCGACGCGAGCGGAAGCGTCGTGATCGAAAAAGAACCTCACTTTCCGGGAGGCGGTGCCATCTGCTGGCGGGCGAGCGGTTCGACTTCTTCACGATTGTCTTCGTAGTAGGCGAGACACTCATAGACCTGCGCCCGGGTAAGATCAGGGAGGTCCGCCAGAATTTCTTCGATGCTGTTCCGCAAAATCCAGATCGCCACTACATCATGCACGCCGATCCGCGTGTTCTCGATGCGCGCGTTGCCGCCGCGCACGCCCGGTGTTTTCACGATGTAGCGGTAGCCCGTTTGCGTGGTGGGCGCCGAAAGCGGCGAGAGCTTTGCGGCCGGCAGGGAAGCCGGTGAAGCTGCCGCGGGCGCTTCTTCAGTGGTCGTCGTCATGGCAGCAAGCTTCGGCTCCGCCTCCGTGCCGTCAAGCGCCCCGCTCACCCCGCATACGCCCGCACGCGGCTCAGCCAGCCGGGGAGCCAGCGCGCTTCATTCCGCTCCGGCGGCGAGTTGCGCACGCGGCGGGTGAGCACTTCGCCGGCGGCGTGCCCGAACTCCTTCACCGCACCCGGCCCGGCGCCATCCATCGCCGCGAGCACTTGCAGCAGACCCCAGCCTTCATCCTTGTAGCGCTCGCGACCGTTTGTTCCCTCGCCCTTGAAGTTCACGTAATCGATCATCGCGAACGTTCCCGCGCCGCTGCCCATCATCCGCGCGAATTGCCGCCGCACGTTGTCGCGCTGCGCTGCCGACGCTTCACCGCTCATCTTCGGCAGCGCCTGCTCCAGCCGCTGCGCGAGAAAGCGGCTCTGCACCCGGATCGTCGCCGCGAACAGATCGCGCAGCTCGGTCATCCGCTCGCTGCGGAGCGCCGCCTGGAACTCCGCGCGCGTCGCCCACGGGCAATCCAGGTCCGGCGTCAGCCACCCCGGCAGCTTCACGCCGTTGCTCTGGAAAAAGCGCATCAGCTTCGGAAAACTCTCCTCGAACGGCGCATCCACCCCGCGCGGAAACCAGATGAAATGCCCAATCCCGAGCGACGCAAAGTTCTCCCCCGCGTTCCACGAGGTCAGTCCATCGCGCGTCCCGCCGCATTCATTCTGCCACACCTTGCGCCCGACGGCTTCGAGCTCCGCGTCGGAAAGCTCGGCGCGCAGTGCGGCGGTGAAAACGAGGAACAGCGCGAGGCAGGCGGCGAGAAGTTTCACGGCTGCGAAGAGTAGTGCGATTCACGCCACGAGCGAGCCCAAGGAGCGGCGACATTCCTGTCGCCGGCCGCTGCTCGCGCGCAGTGCCCGATGCTCCTCCCTTTGCCCATGGGCGCGTCCCGCAGCCCCAGCGGCAGGAAGGCCGCCGCTCCTCGAACCTTTCCGACTCCGCTGCGTCAACCCGTAGCAGCCGCCGTTTCCTCATTCCTCCGACCCGGCGCGCTGAGCAGGCTTTCCCACCACGGGCGCAGCTTTTCGCGGAGAAACTTCAGTGCGGATTCGCGCGACACCGGCGCATCGCCAGTCACCACATCATTCCAAAACGCATACGCGCTGAAGACCAGCAGCGCTTCCTCCTGGCTCAGCACGCGGATGGAGAAACTGTCCGCCGCTTCCTTCATGCGCTCGCCCACGACCTGCCAGCCCGGGCCGGGCACCGCGGGCTGCTCCGGCGTGCGCAGGCAGCAGGCACGCGTGGCGGGATGCTCTTTCGCCACCTCCTCGGCAGCGCGCAAAACTGCGTCCCAACGGATGTGATGCGCGGAATCTTCAAAGCCGAAAAAGACGCGCTGCCCATCGCCGCGCCAGCTCAGCGGAAAGTATCCGTGCGGATCTTCAAACTTTTCCGCCGCAACGCCTGGCAGCGCATTTCCGATCGTTTCGGCGCCGACCGCCCACTGCAACGCGTTCGCGTCGAAGCTCAATTCCTTTGCGTCCAGCGCGCTGCGACGCTCCGCGAGGTGCTGCTCCAGCGTGCGCGGTGCCGGCGGAGGCAATTTCGCGAGCTCGGCGAAACGCCGCGCGCACTCGCCCAGAAAGTCGCGCACGCTGCAGCTTTTCTTCTCCGCGAAAAACGCGTCCAACCACGCCCGCTCGCAGAAGGACGCGACTTCCTCCGGCTTCACCTGCCGCGCCTCCAGCCGCTGTCCCGCAAACGCCGCGGCTTGCGTTTGATCGATCCCTCCGAGCTGGATCGGCTCGGAAAAGCGCGCCCGGATCGCGGTTTGCAAATGCGGCAGCACCGCCGCCGCCCACGGCTCCAGGTTCGTCGTCACCACGGCGAGCAGATTGCGCCCGTGCGCCGCGAGCGCTTCCACCACGTTGCCGAACTCCGCGATCAGCGCCGGGTCGCGCGTGAAGACTTCCGTCTGGTCAAAACAAAACAGCAACGGCCGATGGAAGCCCGCGAGCGTGCAGAAATCGAGCACGCGGCGCATCGCGAACTCGTTGCGCGCGCCCGCGCGATCCTCCGCCGGCGGCACGTCGCGCGGGGCGAGCCCGAGGCGCGCGGCCTCTTCCACCGCGAGCGCTTCGCCGCGCAGCCACGCGAGGCAAAGCGCACGCTGCCCGCTGCCGCGTTCACCCTGGGCGTAGGCGAAAAGCACGCGCAGCCACGCCGACGCAGCGGCCGAGGAAAACGGCAGCCCGGCGCGCTCCAGCTCCGCCACACATAGCGGCAGCACGCGCGGAAACTCCCCGCTTTCCCAATGCGCCAGCCAGCCCTGCGCGTGATCCCAAGCGCGGAGCGGATCGCGCGAAAGGATGTCCGCGACTTCCTCGCCGCCCTCCGCTTTGACCCGCCCCTGCCGGATCAAAGCCGCGAGCAGATGCGCGATGACGCCGTGCGCAAACGCATCGAGCTGCGTTGGAGCCTCCTCGTCTTCAAGTGCGCGGGAGGCCGTGGAATCGGGCTGGCTGATCTCCTGCACCAGCCCGCGCAGGATGGAGCGCCACGATGCGGCGGGGTCTTGGAAAGGCCGCACGTAGATGCGCGTGGCGCGGTCTTCGAGGGTCTGGAAAAGGCGGCCGATGAGGTGCGACTTGCCGTAGCCCGGCTCGACCGAACTCACGAGCTGCGCCTTCAGGTGCGTCGCGTCGCGGCGCGGGACCGCCTCGGTTTCCAGCCGCTCCCACTGCGCGAGCAGGCGCTGGAGCGGCGCGTCGTTCAGGCCGGCAATCGGCCGCTCGGCGTTGCGCGGCTCATAGACGATGTTGTCTTCAAACGGGTTGATCTTCAGCTCCGCGAGCGCGCGATCCGGTGCGGCGGTGGGGCTCATGATGGTCCGGGGGAAGCAGCAAGCCACAGGGTTTCAGGCAAAGCGCACGCGCAGGTGCGGCTCGCCGCGCACGGAGATCGCCGCGCGCCGCGCCGCCTCGCTCGCGAGCGACCAGTCGCCCCGGCCCGGCAGCACCGCGCCGCGCCGGCTCGCCTCCAGCAGCCAGGGCTGGAGCGTGCCCAGCGGCACGCCGGCGCGCGCTTGCAGCTCGGAAATGAGCACATCCGCAAAGCCCGACTCGCGCGCGAGCGCGGCGTAGGCGGCGCGGACTTCCACCTCGAAATTCTCGCGCGTTTCGGCGTTGGGAGGAGTGGCGGGGATCGCGGGCAGCGCTTCGGCCCGAGCCTCCATCGTCCCGGCCGGCGTGTCCCGCGCAGCGTGCATTTCGGAGGCTGGGGTCGGCAGCGGAGGGAGCGCGGCGGCGTGGACAAAGAGCGCCTTGTCCCACTTCGCGCCGCTCTGCATCCGCACAAGACGCCCTCCCCGCAGCAAGCTTTCCAGCGCCCGCGCGCGGATGTCCGCCGCGGCCTTCACACCTTTGAAAAGCTGCGCCTCGCGGCACGCGCGCGGCACGCCGGGCAGCGCTTTCGCCTCCACTGCGGCGCAGGTGTTTTCCAGGCGGCGATCGTTTTCAACGAGCACGAACTTCGGCGACTTCGCCGTGCCGATATCGATCGCTTTCCCGCTCGCGAGCAGCTCCGCCAGCACCTCCTCGCGCGCCGCTTTGGCCTTGCCGCTCCCGAGCAGCTTCGCGCGGCTCAGCCCTTTTTCCGCGGCCTGCGCGAGCTTGTGCGTGAGCTCCTGCTGATGATCCACGATCGCTTGCATGTGCCTCATGGATAACCGGGCGCGACCGCTTTGGCAGCGTGAAAGTTCGCGTGCGACGCAGAGCAAGGCAGCCCCGACTTCAGCCGGCACTCCGGCGCTCACCACGGCGACATCTGACACCGCTGGGCGCTGCTTGAAACGGACGCGCCATGGGCATCCGCACGTTTCTGCCGACCGGAGCCGCGGGCTGCTTTCCCGCACGAGAGCGGTTTCCCTAAATGCGCAGCCGTTCTGCTCTTCGTCTTCCTCTTTTTTCTCATGGAAACAGGACGAAGATGAGGATGAAGAAAATGACGAAGAGAGCTGCGTGTGGCCGCAGGTTTGTGGAAGCCGCGCTACGCCACTGCTTTCACCAGCGCCGCCCGCAGAGCCGAGTGGCTCACCGGCTTGCTCAGAACGGTGGAAACAGCGCTCGCCTCCACCTCCGCCGCGCTCGGCGCGCCGAAGCCCGTCATCATGATCACGGGCCGCGGATTCGCCAGCTTGCTCACCACGCTTGCAAGTTGGTCGCCCGTCATCCCCGGCATCGCCTGATCGGTCACGAGCAGATCAAACGCGCCAGTCATGAACTTCTGCAACGCCTCGCCGCCGCCTCCCGCCGTGGTCACCGTGTGGCCGTCGCTTTCCAGATACTTCGTCACGACATCGCGCGCGACCTGCTCGTCATCGACGACCAGCACCGAGAGCATTCGCACCATCGCAGCGGGCGCCGCGGCCTGCTCCGCCTCCACGCCTTCCTGCCCGGGAAAGCGCAGCCGCATCGTGGTCCCTTTGCCCACTTCGCTCTCGATCTCGATCGCCCCATCGTGCCGCCGGATGATGCCGAAAACCTGCGCGAGTCCGAGCCCCGTGCCGTTCTCGCCCTTGGTCGTGAAGAACGGCTCGATGCAGCGCGCGCGCACTTCCTCGGTCATGCCCATGCCCGTGTCGCGCACCTCGAGGACGGCATCCTCGCCGCGCGTTTCGGAGTAGAGCGTGATCGCGCCACCCTGCGGCATCGCATCGACGGCGTTGAAGATCAAATTGGTGAGCACTTCGCGTAGCTCGGCTTCGTTGCCCATGATGCGCGGCACCTTCGCGAGGTCGAGCTGCACCTGGATGGAGCAGCCCGCGGCGAGCGCCTGGTCTTTCCACTTCGGTTGCGTGATCCGCACGATCTGCTCCACGAGTTTGTTCAGCTCGATCGGGGTGAAGACATCGCCTTCTTCGCGCGGCCGGTAGAACTCGCGCAGCCGTCCGACCACGTGCGACGCGTCGCGGCCTGCAGTGTTGATGGTGCGCAGGTATTCGGTGAGCAGCTCACGGTCGTCCATCATGCTCGTGTCGGCGAGCAGCAGGTCGGTGTAGCCGATGATGGACATCAGCGTGTTGTTGAAGTCGTGCGCCACGCCGCCCGCCATCTCGCCAAAGGCGCGCAGGCGCTCCTGCTGCATCATGTGGCGCTGCGTGGCCTTCAGTTCCACGAGCGTTTTTTCCAGCTCCTGCGAGCGCTCGGCGAGCTGCCCCGTGCGCGTCGCCACCATCTCCTCCAGCCGCGCATTGTGCTGCTGTAGCTCGCGCTGGAGGAAGCGCCGCGCGAGCAGATTGTGCAGCCGCAGAAAGAGTTCCGAGCTGTCAAAGGGCTTCTGGCAAAAGTCCGTCGCACCCGCGATCAGCGCGCGCCGTTTGCTCTGCGGATTCGTGTCGGCGGTCAGCACGAGGATCGGCAGATGATCCTCCTTCGGCACGATCGTTTTCAGGATTTCCATCACCTGATAGCCGTCCATCCGCGGCATCATGAGATCGAGGATGATGAGGTCGGGCTGAAACTCCTCCAGCGCCGCAAAGGTCTCCTGCGGATCGGTGATCGCCTTGATGCAGCCGTAGCCCACGCGCCCGAGCATGTTTTGCAAAAGCGCAAGGTTCGCGACGGTGTCGTCCACGATCAGGATGCGCGCGTTTTGGATGGTCTTGTCGTTCATTGAAAAAGGGTCTTGGACCGCGGATGGCGCGGATGCAGCGGATGGGGAACGAAGCACTGCGGACCGCTGCCACACAGCGCGAGCGGCCTGGCAGCCGCTCTCGAAACTGCTTTGCCCATCCGTTCCATCCGCGTCATCCGCGGTTAAAAAAAATATGCCGGCCTCACGCGCTCGCCGCCGCCTCCGGGAAGAGCAGCTCGCCGAGGAAATGCGTGAGCCGATACGGATCGAGCGGGGCGGAAAAGTAGTGCGTGGCGCCCGCGCGCAGCAGGTCGGTGATCTGCCGCGGCGTTTCGTTGTTGCCGATCACGCCGATCGGCACGCCGCTCAGTGCCGGCGTTTCGCAGAAGTGCCGCAGCGCCTGCTCGCGGGGAAAGTCCGAAAGCCGCAAGTCCAGCAGCACCAGGCGCGGGCGCCGCACGCGGACGAGATCCAGCGCCGCCCAGCCAGAAGTGATCGGGATCAAGTCCACCTCAGGATGCTCCGCGAGACAGTGCTGGAGCGTGGCGAGATCCGGCAGCTCGGCGGCCACATAGAGCACTGCCGGCGGCGGCTCGTCGGGCATTTCGCCCGTCTCCTCCGGCGCGTCCGGCACGCTCGCCAGCGGCAGCTCGAGCGCAAAAGTCGCGCCTTCATCCGGCGCGGATTCCACGGAAATCGCGCCGCCCATCGTCTGCACCAGCCGCTGCGAAAGCACGAGCCCGATGCCGGTGCCCTCGATCCCGCGGCGGTCCGCGCCGAGCCGATCGAACGGGGTGAAAAGCCGCGCGTGCATCTCCGGCGCGATGCCGCAGCCGGTGTCGGAAACTTCGATCCGCAGCCGGTGATCGCACGAATCGATTGCCGAGATGCGCACTTCACCGCCGGGCCGATTGTATTTCACCGCGTTGGAAAGGAGGTTCACCAGCACCTGCGCCAGCCGCTGGCGATCGGCGATGATCACCCGGTCGCGCAGGCTCGCGAGCGCCTGCTCATCCGGCAGCAGCACGCCGGCCTGGGCCGCCATCGGCATCACCATGCTCAGCGCGGCGTCGGCCACTTCCGCGAGCATCACCGGCTCCAGCGTCAGCGAGATCTGGCCCGTGGAGATGCGCGAGATGTCGAGCACGTCATTCACCAGCTCCAGCAGATGCTGGCCGGCCCGCAGGATGTGCTGCACGCCCGTCGCCTGCTCATCGGTGAGCGGGTCCATTTCGAGCAGTTGCGCAAAGCCGAGCACCGCATTCAGCGGCGTGCGCAGCTCATGGCTCATGCGGGAAAGAAACTCATCCTTGGCCGCGTTCGCCGCTTCCGCTTCCTCCTTGGCGCGGCGCGCCAGCACCTCGGCGCGCGTGCGCTCGGCCACCTGCTCGCGCAGTTCCAGCGTGCGCTCGGCGATGTGTTTGCCGAGTTCGGCGCGCTGCTGCGCCAGCGTGTGCGTGGTCGGGGTCGCGCATGGTCGGCAGGTGCGCGCGGTCCTGGAACGGCTGGGTGACGAGGTACTCGTGCGCCATCGGGACGATGGGCACGCGGATGCCCGCGAGCCGGCCCAGCTCCCCGCCGCCAGTCGTGGTGCAGCGCGCGGATAAATCATCGCTGCGCGCCGCTGCGGACACATCGTCGGCGAGCTGCGCCAGCGGTGCCAGCGCCCGCCGCCACAGCGCGGAAGTGACCGCCACCGCCACCAGACACGCGGCGCCCAGCGCGAGCAGCACCGGCTTTCCCAACGAGCCCATGCCGCCGCCAGCCTCCGGGGCATGCGCCCAGCGCGCCACTGCAAAAACCGCGCACGCCGCGAGGAAGCCAGCGCTGCTCGCGAGCACCGACACACCGAGCAGACGCCACCGGATGGGGAGCGCCTTCAGCCTGCTCATGGCAGCCTCCTTTCGAGGCACGCTCGCCCCGCGCCCCGGCGGGGCCGGCGGTGAAAAGTAGGGGCGAGCGGGCACATGCGAACTGCTCTCCAGAGCCGCGCCCGTGCCTGAGCGATCAGTGAAGTTGGGTATTTTTAATTTGCAACGCTGCCGGCAGCAGCGCGCGCCGCCATTTCTTACCCGGCTGGCACCGGATCGATCGTCCGCACGAGCCAGCGCGCGAGCCGGTCCCGCCGCGCCTGCCACGAGCGCCAGTCGAGCTGCGCCAGCCGCCGCTGCTCGTCGCGTGCGGACTCTTCCAGCCGCGCCCGAGCCTCCGCGCCAAACGGCGAATCGATGTGCCGCGCGACCCGGGCGAGCGCGGGCCATGCCGCAGGTCCGAGCGAGGCTTGATATGGCACATCGATCCCGCGAGCCGGCTCGTGTTCCCAGCGTGACACGTTGAAATGCGCGGCGATCCCGACCACATCGACAAATTGCACCACGTAGAAGAGGACAAGTGCGGCGAGGGCGTTGCGGCGCAGCAGGCGGCCGAGTTCTCCGCCACGCATCACGTGCTGGCTGAGGAAGAGAAATCCCGCCATTACCAGGCCCAGAAAGCAGGCGACATAAATGCGCTTTTCGGTGAGGCCACCGTGATCAACGTAAAGCTTCAGCCGCAGAAACACGCCGGCGATCAGCACAAAGTTTTGCGCGATCCACGCGTAGGCGAGATTTTTCAAAAGGCGCGAACGCGTCACCACGTTTTCCTGCTGGAAGATGGCGGAAAGCACCGCCGCGGAAAGGAGGACGGCGGTGATCACGCTCCCCACGCCTTCGTGGAGAAAGGCCCTCGGATTTACCCCCGCGGGCAGCTCCGCGCGCGCCCAGAGATACGCGACGTCGATCGTGTTCACGGCGAAGAAAAGCGCGTTCAGCCCCGCCAGCACGGCGACACTTTGCCAAAAGGCGACGGCGGGCTCCCGCCGCTGCCACCGGCTCGGCGCCTGCGTCCAGCCGCGCGGCTTCGCCGGCCCTGCGCAAGGCCGCAACCACGCGAGCGCAAAGGTGGCGAGCAGCAGCCACAGCACCAGCCGCCCAAACGAGATGTCGATGTGGAGCAGCCAGGCGACGAGCTGGGTGAAGCCGCGCCGCAGGAACTCGCTGAGCACCGCATTTCCCGTGGCGAAGACGACCGCGAAAAGCACCAGCAACAGCAAAGCGGGCAGGAGGATCGCAGCCCAGCGCTTCAGCCAGCCGCCCGCCGAAGCCGCGGACCCGGAGCGCAGCGCAGCGCTCGCGCCGGCCGCGCGTGCCAGCCACACCCAGCGCGCTGGCGCAGCGAGACAGGCGACGAGCGATTCCGCCGCGCGCGGCCAGCCGCCCGGCAAGCTGCGGAAGTGGATCTCGCCGAGCAGAATCGCCAGCAACGCGAGGAGCACGGTGACATTTGTAAATGAAATCTCGACCGCAGTGGCGACGCACGCTCCGAGCAGCAGCGCGGCAGAAATCGCGGCTGTCCGTGTCCACCCGCCGCGAGGCAGCCGGAGCAGCAGCAAGGCGAGCAGCAGCACCACAAAGACGGCGAGGGAAACGCCCACCGGGAGATCCCAGAAAAGGAAGTCGCCGGCCGCGGTGAGGGTCAGTGCGAAGGCGAGGATTTGCAGAAGCGCGGGCTCCGCGTGCGGCGCTCTGGCGTGCGCGGGAAGCGATGGTGGGACGACGGATTCGCTCATGCGGAGATGCGCTCGGGTTCTGCCACACTGAGGTCGCGCATCGCCGCGGTGGCGATCCGCTCCAGCCGCGCCTGCACCGCGGCGACGGTTTCTTTCAAGGTCGATGTCCCGGCGGTGAGGCCGATTTTCTCCGCGTCGCGGAACCATTCGGCGCGCACTTCCTCCGGCCGCTCGATGTGGAAAACGCGCAGCCCGGCAGCCTCGGAGGCGCGGACGAGCTGCAGGGTGTTGTTCGAGTTGCGCCCGCCGACAACGACCATCGTGTCCACCTCACCGATCAGTTTGCGGAGGGCGGTCTGCCGGTTTTTCGTCGGCTGGCAGACGGTGTCGGTGAAGCGCACTTCGCTCGCGGGCCGCGCGCGGCGGAGCGCTTCCACCAGAGCGCGCACCCGCTCGATGGGCTGCGTCGTCTGCGAGATGACGCCGTAGCGCTCGCGCTCGGGGAGGGCGGCGAGGGCGGCTTCATCCTCCAGCACATACGCTTCGGGAAAGTCGCCCGTGAGGCCGTTCACTTCCACGTGCCCAGGCTGGCCGATGACGACCGGGAAGTAGCCGAGCGCGACGA
>CAXSDZ010000017.1:36800-38631 GCA_964235505.1 uncultured Chthoniobacteraceae bacterium | reverse complement strand
TCCAGCTCATACTGCTGCACCACGCCCGCTTTCAGCCGGCAGCACTGCGCGACGATATCAACGAGAGCCTCGGAATCCAACGCCAGCAGCCGCTCCAAAGCGCCGCCTTCGAGCTGCTCGAAAAGCGCCGCTGAGCAGACCGCTCCGTATTTGATCACCTCTGCCACGCCGCTCCGAATCTCTCGCGCCGGCAGCGTGCGCAGCGTCTCCAGATCGCAGAACACCAACTGCGGTTGCGAGAACGCGCCCATGATGTTCTTCACTCCGCCGAAGTTCACCGCGACCTTGCCGCCGACGCTGGAATCTACCGCCGCGAGCAGCGTCGTCGGCATCTGCACGAAAGGCACGCCGCGCCGAAACACCGCCGCCGCGAACCCGCCGAGATCGCCCACCACGCCGCCGCCGAGCAGCACCACCAGCGGCGCCGCGCCGGCATCAGGAAAGCTCGCGAGCAGCGCCGCGCACGCTTTGGAAAACTCGTCCCAGTTCTTCCCCTCCTCGCTCGCCGGGATGTCGTGTCGCACCACACGCTGAAACCCCGATCGATCCAAGGCTGCGCGCACGCGGTCAAAGTAGAGCGCGCCCACCTGCGCATTGGTGATGACGAACGCATTCACTTGCTTCGAGCCTCGTTCCCGCAGCGTCTCGCCCAACGAAGAAAGCACGCCGGAGCCGATCAGGATCGGGTAGGAACGGGAGCCGAGATCGACATCGACGCGGGTGAAAGACATGACGCGGGATGATGCGCAACGCAAAAAACGTGGCGAGCAAGAAGCGTCTGCAGGCTGGGGCAAGACACTCAAAACGTGGCGCATCGTGCGGCGTGCTTTTCGCAAAATCCGCGTTTCATCCGCGCCCGTCCACGGCTAAAGACTCGCTTCAACTTATGGACCTTACCCGCACCGCTTACGGCATGTGGAATGGCGGCCGCTTCATGCACTACGGCGAGCCACTCGACGACGACCGCTTTCTTGCTGCGATCCGCCACGCCTACGTTCGCGGCATCCGCACTTTTCTTACCGCTGACGTGTATGGCAACGGCGCTGCCGACGAGCTGATCGGCCGCGCGCTCGCCGGGCTCCCGCGCAATTCCTACTGCCTCGTCGGCGCGATCGGGCACGACTTTTACACCGGCACGCGCCAAGGCTCCAAAGGCTACCCGCGCTTCAGCGACCCGGCCCTGCGCGCTCCGCGCGACTACGCGAGCTACCTGCGCATGGCCACGGAGAAATCGCTGGAGCGCTGCGGCACCGATCATTTTGACTGCCTGCTGCTGCACAATCCTGACTCTGCGGGCTACGGCGCGGACGCGGTCTGGAACGCAATGGCGCGGCTGCGTGACGACAAGCTCACGGAGCAGCTCGGCATCGCGCCCGGACCGGCAAATGGCTTCACGCTCGACATCCTGCTGAGCTTCGAGCGCTTCGGGCCGCTGCTGGATTGGGCCATGATCATCCTGAATCCGCTGGAGCCGTGGCCCGGTCGCCTCGTGCTGGGAGGCGCAGCGCAGCACGACGTGAAGCTCCTCACCCGCGTAGTGGATTACGGCGGCCTTTTTCACGACGACGTAAAGCCGGGGCACAGTTTCGGGAAGAGCGATCACCGCGGTTTTCGCCCGGCGGGCTGGGTGGAGGCGGGCAATGAAAAGCTGGAGCGGTTGCGCCCGATTGCGGAGCAGCACGGTCTCACGATGCTGCAGCTCGCCTGCGCGTGGAATCTCGCGCAGGCGCCCGTGCGCAGCGTCGTCCCCACGCTCATCCAGGAGCCCGGCGGGACTGCCGGCGAGGAGTTGGAGCGAGCCCGCGCCGTCCTCACCGCTCGCCATTTGGTA
>CAXSDZ010000017.1:12255-36790 GCA_964235505.1 uncultured Chthoniobacteraceae bacterium | reverse complement strand
CGGCGCGACTGCAAAACCGATCGAGCAGAAGATCGATGAACTTGCCGCGCTGCCGGAAGTGCAGTTCGCGGCAGAGGAGCTGGAGGAGATCGCGCGAGTCGGTGACAACACCGGCTGCATGGACCTGAAAGGTGCCAATCCCGCGCACATGGGAGATACTCTCCCCGATCGCTGGTCGATCTCGAATGATCTCAGCCTCGTGGCCGAACGCTGGCAGATCGAACCTGAGCGCGACCTCGCAATGACACACCGGCCGGCGGCATAACGTCCAGACCGGTCGCGCGTATCGCGGACTTTCCAGCCACGCGTCGGACGGCGCCTCGCAGTCGCTCCAATCTCCTGCGCGCTCGGCAAACAGTCGCTGTCTGCGTGCTACGAGAGAATCTGCCGCAGCACCGTCCCGCTCACATCCGTCAGCCGATAATCCCGCCCCGCGTGCCGATACGTGAGCCGCTCGTGATCGAGTCCGAGCTGATGCAGAATCGTGGCGTGCAGATCGGGCACCTCCACCGGATCGCGCACGATCCGTGCGCCGATGTCATCCGTCTCGCCGAGCACCATCCCGCCCTTGATCCCGGCCCCCGCGAGCCACACCGAAAAGCACGCGCCATGGTGGCCGCGTCCGTAATTGCCTTCCTTCGCCGGCGTGCGTCCAAACTCCGTCGCCCACACCACCAGCGTGTCCTCCAGCATCCCGCGCTGTTTCAGATCGCGGATGAGCCCGGCCATCGGCTGATCCACATTTCCCGCGAGCTGTGCGTGCTCGGTCATGTCGCCGTGCGAGTCCCAATTCGGGCGCGACCCGCTGTCGATCAGCTCGATAAAGCGCACGCCGCGCTCCGCTAGCCGCCGCGCCACGAGGCATTGCCACGCGAAGTCTTTGCCCGGCCCTTCCAGCTTTTTGTCCAAGCCGTAGAGCGCCTTCACGTGCTCCGGCTCTTTGGAAATATCGAACGCTTCCGGTGCGGCCTGCTGCATCTTGAAAGCCGTCTCAAATGACGAGATCCGCGCCGCGAGAGCCGAGTCGCCGGCCCGCGCCGCGAGGTGGCCGCGGTTGAAAGCTTCCGCGAGGCCGAGCTCCATCTCCTGCAACTCCGCCGCCTCGCCGCGCGGACGCAGATTCGCGATCGGCTCGTCGCCTGGAATGACGCGCGTCCCTTGGTGATACGCGGGCAGGAAGTCATTCGCATACACCTGCGTGCCGCCATACGGCAGGTGCGGCGCCATCACGATGAAGCTCGGCAGATCGCGGTTCACCGTGCCGAGCCCGTAGCTCACCCACGAGCCCATGCTCGGCCGCGCAAAGGTCGCCGAGCCGGTGTGAAAACCGAGCGTCGCCTCCGAGTGATCGAAGTGCGCCGACTTCATGGAGCGGATGAGACAGATTTCGTCCATCACCTCACGCGTGTGCGGGAAGAGATCACTCACGACCGTCCCGCAGCGCGGATTGGCCGACGCACCCCACTGGCAACCCATCAGCTTTTCCTTCCCGCTCCCATCGCGCCCGCCTGCGATCGGCTTCGGGTCAAAGGTATCGATGTGCGACACCCCGCCCGTCGCGTAGAGAAAGATCACGCGCTTCGCCTTCGCCGGAAAGTGCGACGCCAGCGGCGCGAGCGGATTCGCAAAGTTTGAAGCCCCACGCCCCGCATCTTCCGCCAGCAACTCGGAGAGCAACCCAGGCAACAGGATCGAAGAACCGATCATCGAGCGGATGACCGCGCGGCGGGAAAGCGGGCGATTGAAGACGTTCATGGGAGTCGGAGCGCGGCAGAGTTATCCCACATCCAATCGGAAAGGGGAATGGACTTTGACACCGCGTTTTCACCTCTCGCTTGCACCGCTCCCAGCCACGCATTAAAGCGGTGCAGCACTGAAAGCCATGAGCAGCATCGAGCAACTTGATATCCTACGGGGAGCGGGCATTGCGCCGCCGCAAGCGGAAGCCATTGTGCGGGCGATGGAATCGGGCGCGGGTAACTTGGTGACGAAAGAAGAGATGCGCGCGCAACTTGCGGAACTCGAAAACCGTTTGACCGGCAAGCTGATTACCTTGGGTCTAACCATCACGGGCCTCGTCCTGGCAGGCGTGTATTTCCTGCTCAACTACTTCAAGGCTTGAGGCCTGTCCGCGCAAATTGCGGGGGGGGTCGTTTCCAAGGCGGAGGTTCACTTTCGTTCTCGTCTTCACCATCTCTCCGCTTCTCGTTCCCGAGCTCCAGCTCGGGAACGACGGAAACACTCAAAAGCCGTTTTCCGACAACTTCGTTAGCCGCTTCGTCCGGTTACAGCTAGCGCGGCGAGAGTTCGGCTATCCAATCCTGGCATGTCCCACCCGCATGCCAGCGACCAACAAGAGCGAATCGCAGCCCATTTGTGTAGAACCGGCAGGTGCAGGTTCCGAGGGAGCGGTTGTCTGACATGAGCACGACAATGCCGGCGAATGTGCGCGACGTGTCTCGGCGCAGAAGGACGCGGCAGGCTGCGGCTGAAGAGCCGGAAGACGCGTAGACGCAGTCTATGAAAAGCTCTTTTCCGTTGGCGCGCTGAACAGCGCTCTCGACGGTTGCAGTTGTGGTTACCGACGCGCTAGAGAACCAGGTGATGAGACCTGAGAGATTGATGTCCGGCAGCAACTCACTCGCTTCAACAGGTTCGACGATGGTGTTAAGCATCAGGGGCATACGAACTGGGGCGGCTAATTGCCTTGAGCGGTGGAGAGGTTAGGCTCGCAATGAAGGTTACGGAACGAGGACGCGAGTAACGCTCCGGTTTCTTCTCAGTTGAGCGTTCATCCGTTGGTGCGGGCGATCATCACAATCCCCGGAGAAATATGGCCTTCACTCGGGCGAAGACCCTGTCTGTCCTGGAAAAACCACGCGATGGCTGAATGGCGGATCGAGTAAACACCTTCGAGCCACGTTGCGATGTGCTCGGCAATACCTTCGTGACCATTGGGCGGATAAGATGGCGCAACAAAGAGAACACCTAGCTGGTTCTTGGGTTCGCAATCTAGTGTGCTAGCGTCTCGAGCAGCATGTCCGAGTTTCGATTCAAGTTCGGCAAGTTGGCTCTCAATATCACCCGTTGCATCAGACCACGTCTGCTTCGCTTCGATTTGAAAATCATATTGGTCGCTGCGCGCGACCCAGAGGTCACAGCGACCTGGACTCCGATGGCCGTCGTTGATCCTTTCGGTGCCCCACTCCTCCAGCGCGACGCCGCCTGACAACCACGCACCGGCAGCGAGGAACCCGATGCAGCTGCGCTCGCGGTAACCCCACCCGGGATCCAGCGGCCAAGCCTCGGCATAGGTGCGATGAGCCTTGATCCAGCCTTCGAGGACGGGAAGGAGACCTGGAATCTCGGGTGCTTCACAATGTTCGTCTTGGAGGAATGGGTTCATAGGAGAGGTGCGTAGAAACGGCAACAAACAGCATACGACTACAGAGTCGTGTCAATCCAGATACACAAACTCGTTCATCCGAAACAGTGCGCGGGTGAGGCTGGCCCAGGCTAGCGAGTCACATTCGATTTCAGGTATGCCGGTGGATAGAAGTCTGGTGCGGATGGTTGTGAGATAGCTTTCCAACTGGCTGCGTTCAGCGGGAGTGGGTTCTCGGAGGAAGGTGACGGTGAAGGCGCGGGTGAGGCGGGTGGGGTCGTCGGAGGCTTCGCCAAGGATCCGGGCGGCGAAGCGGGTGGCTTGTTCGTGGACGAACTCGTCGTTCATGAAATAGAGCGCTTGCACGCTGGTGACGGACGAGTCGCGTGCGGGCGTGGTGGCGTTGCGGTCGGGGCCGTCGAATGCCTGGAAGAAGGGCGCGGCGGTGAGGCGCGCGGTCATGAGATAGACGCTGCGGCGGTTGCTGGGATAGGTGGCGCGGAAAGGAAAGTGTTGGGTGAAGCCCCACTTTTCCGGCGGGGGGAAAGGATGCGGCTCGGCGAGCGGTGTCCGGTCGAGGCTGCCGGATAGGGCGAGAAGTGTATCGCGCAGCGACTCGGCATCGAGGCGGCGACGGTTGGCGCGCCAGAGGTAGTGGTTGTCAGGATCAACGACGCTGGAAGGTGGGAGTTGGGAGTTCGATAACAGGGAGGCGAACACCGCCCCATTCGCGGGCTCAGCAGGCTCGGTGACGGAACTCCGCTGATATGCCTCCGAAAGCAGGATGCGTTTGTGGAGTTTCTTGAGCGACCAGCCTTCGGCCATGAAGCGGCTGGCCAGCCAGTCTAGCAGCGCGGGGTGCGTGGGCGGGAGGCCGCGGACGCCGAAGTCGTTTGGTGTTCCTACCAAGCCGGCACCGAAGTGCTGCTGCCAGACGCGGTTCACCAGCACGCGGGCGGTGAGTGGGTTTTCGGGGGAAGTGATCCAGTTGGCGAGTTGAAGGCGGCCACTGGTTTTTCCGGCGGCATCCGGCGGAAGTGGTTGAGCGCCGAAGAGCTCCAGCCAGCGGCGCGGGACCGTTTCACCGACGCGCTCGGGCTCGCCTTTGATGAAAACCTTTGCATCGGCGGGCGCGTCGTCGTCCTGCACGGCGTAGGCGTCGGGCACGGGCGGGCGCTCGCGCTGGAGCTTTTCGATCTCCTTGCTGATTGCTTCGGTCTGACCACGCAGCTTTTTGAAGTCGGCACGAAGCTGTGCGTTCGCGGCTTCGACCGTTTCCTTTTCCTCGCCTGCGGCCCCGGCGAGTTTGCTATCGAGCTCCTTTTTACGGGCGATGAGCGGCTGGATCTGCGCATTGATACTGCGCTGGCGTTCGCGGAGTTCGCGCTCCTTTTCACGGTGCGCGCCGAGCTTTTCCTCCATCTCGGCGGGCGAAAGGAGCGGGACAAAATCCTTCTGAATTTTCAACAGCTCGATGCCGGGAAATGCGTAGCGGGTGCTCTCGAAGATGCCGTAGAGCGCGGTGTAGTCGCGCTGGGTGATGGCGTCGAATTTGTGGTCGTGGCAGCGGGCGCAACCGATCGAGAGGCCGAGCATCGTTTTGCCGATGTTGTCGATCGTGTCCTCGATGGTGAGGTGCTGCGGGTAGCGCTCGACCACGGAGCCGAAGCGGCGAGACAGAGCCACGTAACCGGTCGCGATAATCTGCTCATTGCGCTGCGCCTGGTCGCGCGCCGGGAGGAGATCGCCGGCGATTTGTTCGCGGAGAAATTGGTCGTAGGACTTGTCGGAGTTGAAGGCGTCGATGACGTAGTTCCGGTAGCGCCAGAGCTGCGGCACGGGGTAGTCGGAGTTGTCGCCCGCAGTGTCAGCGTAGCGGACGAGGTCCATCCAGTGGCGACCCCAGCGCTCACCATACGCAGGGCTGGCGAGGAGGCGGTCGATGACTTTTTCATAGGATATGTGAGGCCCATCGGTCGCATAGGACTCATTGTAAGCGGCAAGGTCTTCGGGAGAAGGCGGGAGCCCCGTGAGGTCGTAGGTGACGCGCCGCAATAGAGTGCGGCGGTCGGCGGTCGGGAGCGGTGCGAGGCCGCGCTCCGCGAGCGTGGCATGGATGAAGGCGTCGATCGGATTTGCGTCTGCGACGGGAGCATTTTCGTCGGCGGCAGGAGTGCCGCCGCTCCTTGGCACCGCAGGCTCACGGATCGGCAGGTAAGCCCAATGTTTGCGCGCCTTTTCCCAATCCAAAGCCGGACGCACAGCCACAGCCGCAGCGCCAGTGCGCGGGTCGGGCACGCCCATTTGGACCCACTCGGCGAGCGCGGCAATCTCGTGCTCGGCGATCTTTTGTTTCGGCATTTTCAAGTCGTCATCCGCATGACGCACGGCTTGGATGAGCAGGCTTTTATCCGGCTCGCCGGGGATGATCGCCGGCCCCGTGTCACCGCCTTTTTCCCAACCGGCACGCGTATCGAGCAGCAGCCCGCCCTTCACTTTTTTTGCCTCGGCACTGTGGCATTCGTAGCAGTGCTGCGCGAGCACCGGGCGCACTTTGCTTTCAAAAAAAGCGAGCTGCTCGGGAGGGAGGTCGGCCGCGAGGAGGGCGGCCGGAGTGGCGAGGCAGGCGAGGAGAAATGCAGAGGGCGAGGCGTGCATGAACGGAAAACGTGGCTGGGGAGCGAAGTCGGCGATCTTCGCCCGCAAACCGCGCAGGGGCAACGGTGGAGACGGTCTGGGTAGAGTGGGCGTCCCGCCCGCCGGTTCGGGCGTCCTGCCCGGACGCACTCCTGCATCGCGGACCGGCGTCCTCCCTGCAAACACACTATCACGAGGTGCAGAAGTTCGTTCCGGCGGGACGCCCACTCTACCCAGAAGGGCAAATCCTCCGGCGCTAATGACAGGCGCGCCCTGCGGTTGTTGCTTGAACGATCCGCCGCTAAGGTCGTCTCCCTTTTTTATGCCTCGCTGGATCCCGTTCTTCGCCACTGCCGCGCTTCTCGTCGGCTGTCAGAAAAAAGCAGCCGAGGCGCCGGGTGGCGGGCGCGGAGGGGCGGGCGGACCGGTGCCGGTGCTCGCCGGCGAGGCGGTGCAAAAGCCGATGGCCGTGACGGCAAACGCGATCGGCAATGTGCGGCCCGTGGAGACGGTTTCCATCAAGCCGCAGGTCGGCGGGCCGATCCGCGAGGTGCAGTTTCAGGAAGGGCAGGAGGTGAAAAAAGGCGATCTGCTTTTCACGATTGATGCGCGGCCTTTTGAAGTCTCGCTCGCGGAAGCCGAAGCGCGGCTCACCCAGGCGCAGGCGCAGCAAGGGACGGCGCAAAACCAAGCGCAGCGCTACACTTCGCTCTCGAAAACAGGCGTCGTGGCGAAGGAGCAGACGGAGCAGCTCCAAAGCAGTGCGCAATCGCTCACCGCGGGCGTGCTGGCGGCGGAGGCAGCCGTGAAAGCAGCGAAGCTGCAGGTGGAATATTCGCAGGTCCGCGCGCCCATTTCTGGCCGTGCCGGACAGCGGCTCGTGGATCTCGGAAACGTGGTGACAGCGAACACGACGGAGATGGTTGTGATCAATAAAATCGAGCCGATCGAAGTGCGCTTCGCCGTGCCGGAGCGCTACCTCCCGCAGGTGCGTGAATACAGCGCCAAGAGCCCGCTGCCGGTCCGCGCGACACCGCAGGGCGACGCCGCGCGTGCGGCACAGGGCGAGCTCACTTTCATCGACAATGCGGTGAAGCCAGCCAGCGGCACCGTGGAATTGAAGGCGACTTTTCCCAATGCGGATCGCGCGCTGTGGCCGGGGCAATTTGTGGATGTGACGCTGACGCTGATGACGCAGCCGGAGGCCGTCGTGGTGCCGAGCCAGGCGGTGCAGAGCAGTCAGAAAGGGCAGTATGTTTTCGTGATCAAACCGGACAGCACGGCGGAGCAGCGCAGCGTGAAACTCGACCGCACGATGGGCGCGGAGTCGGTGATCAGCGAGGGTTTGAAAGCTGGCGAGCGAGTGGTGCTCGATGGCCACCTGCGGCTCACGCCGGGCGCGAAGGTGCAGGTGAAAACGGTTGCCCCGCAGAGCACAACTGAGGGCGTGAAAATGACGAAAGCAGAATGAGAGATGATAGGCAGCCGGACGACCGCGCTTCCCATGCCTTCCCGTTTCGAGGCTTTGACCTCAGCTTGGACGCAAGCCGTCACCCGTCGCGAAGCGACAGGAAGAAAATAGCCCAGCACTTCAGTGCTAGGTCTGATCCTGCGAATGCGTGCGAGTCGCGGAGCGACGAAAGAATCGACGAAGGCCGTTCTTTCGTCGCTCCGCGACTTGCGCGTGTTTTCTTCGGAAACCCAGAGCTGAAGCCCTGGGCTATTCTCTTGTCGTCGCTGCGCGACTGCTGGGGCGTGGCCCGCAGTAACGATTCACCCGCTCCACGCTTCTCCGCTCCACTCCCCCAGCCCCTTTTCCCATGAACGTTTCCGAACTCTTCATCCGCCGCCCGGTCATGACCACGCTGGTCTGGCTCAGCGTGCTCGTCTTCGGCGGCATGGCCTATCTGCGGCTGCCGGTGAGCGATCTGCCAAACGTCGATTTCCCCACGATCTCCGTCTCGGCCAGCCTCCCAGGCGCGAGCCCGGAGACAATGGCGGCGGCGGTCGCTACCCCGCTGGAGCGCGAGTTTTCCACCATCCAGGGAATCGACTCGATGAGTTCCACGAGCGCGCTCGGTTCGACCAGCATCACGATCCAGTTTTCGCTCGATCGCTCCATTGATGATGCCGCGCTCGATGTGCAAAGCGCCATCGCCGCCACCGCGCGTCGGCTGCCGCCGGAAATGCCGAGTCCGCCGTCGTTTCGCAAAGTGAATCCGGCAGATTCGCCGATCCTCTTCCTCGCGCTCGGCTCGGACACGCTGCCGCTTTCCACCGTGAATGAGTTCGCGGAAACCGTGATGGCGCAGCGCATTTCCACCGTCAGTGGCGTGGCGCAGGTGCAGGTGCAGGGACAGCAAAAATACGCCGTCCGCGTGCAGACCGATCCGCGCACGCTCGCCGCGCGCGGCATCGCGATGGACGACGTGCAACGCGCCATCCAGGGCGCGAACAGCAACCTGCCGACCGGCGCGCTGCGCGGACGCGCGCAGAGCTTCACGATCGAGACGAATGGGCAGCTCTCCGACGCCGCCGGCTTCCGCGAAGTGGTCGTGGCCTACCGCGACGGCGCGCCCGTGCGGCTGCGGGAGGTCGCGCTCGTCTCCGACTCGGTAGAAAACGACCAGTCCGCGAGTTGGATCAACGACAAGCGCTCGGTGACGCTCACCATCCAAAAGCAGCCGGGCACAAACACTGTCGCAGTCGTCGATGCCATCCGCGCGCTTCTCCCCACGCTACGTGCGCAGATTCCCGCGGCGGTCGATGTCCGCATCGTGTTCGACCGCACGGTGACGATCCGCGAATCGGTCCACGACGTGCAGCTCACGCTCGCCGGCACGATCGCGCTGGTGGTGCTCGTCATCTTCCTTTTCCTGCGCAATCTGCCCGCCACGATCATCCCGAGCGTTGCAATCCCGATGTCGATCATCGGCACCTTCGGCGCGATGTATCTGCTCGGATTTTCCGTGAACAATCTCTCGCTCATGGCGCTCACGCTGAGCGTCGGCTTCGTGGTGGATGACGCAATCGTGGTGCTGGAAAACATCGTGCGCCGCATGGAGCACGGCGAAGCAGTTTGGGAGGCTTCGCTCCATGGCGCGCGCGAAATCGGCTTCACGATTGTCTCCATGACGATCTCGCTCGCGGCGGTGTTTTTGCCGGTGCTTTTCATGGGCGGAATCCTCGGGCGCTTGCTGAATGAATTCGCCGTCACCATCAGCATCGCGATCTTAATTTCCGGCATCGTGTCGCTCACGCTGACGCCGATGCTCTGCTCGCGGTTCCTGCGTCCGCACGGCGAGAAAAAACACGGCGCGTGGTATCGCGCTTCCGAGCGCGTTTTCGATGCGATGCAGAGCGCGTATCGCTGGACGCTGGAGCACTCGATCCGCCATCGCGTGCTGCTCATGCTGCTCACCGCGATCACGCTCGCGGGCACCGCGTGGCTCTTTCTTCACCTGCCGAAAGGCTTCATCCCGACGGAGGACACGGGCCAAATCCTGATCACCACGGAAGGCGCGCAGGACATTTCTTATGACGAGATGGTGGCGCATCAGCAGGCGCTCGCGGCCATCGTTTTGAAGAATCCATATCTCGACAACTTCACCTCCAGCGTCGGCGCGAGCGGAGGGAATGCGACGCTGAACACGGGCCGGCTTTTTCTCCGCTTCAAGCCGCGCGCGCAGCGCCCGCACGTCGAGAAAATCCTCGCCGATCTCCGGCCGCAGCTCGCACAAGTGCCGGGCATCCGCGCCTTCGCGCAAATCCCGCCGAGCATCCGCGTCGGCGGACGTTCCTCGCGCAGCCCGTATCAGTTCACGCTCTTCGGCCCGGACCTCGCGGAGCTCTATCGGCTCGGCCCGGAGTTTGAAAAGAAGGTGCGCGAAAACGTGCGCGGCGTCCTCGATGTCACCTCCGATCTGCAGCTCAGCAGCCCGCAAGTTTATGTGCAGGTGAACCGCGACAAAGCCGCGACGCTCGGCATCTCCGCGACGCAGATTGAGCAGACGCTCTACAACGCCTACGGCTCGCGGCAGGTCTCGAGCATCTACACGCCTACAAACCTTTTCTACGTCATTCTGGAGGTGGATCCGAAGTTCCAGCTCGAGCCCGCTTCGCTCGAATTGCTTTACGTTCGCGCGAGTAACGGTGAACTCGTGCCAATTACCACCGTCACGGACATTTCCCGCCGCATCGGCCCGCTCACCGTGGCACATTCCGGGCAGCTTCCCGCCGTCACGATTTCTTTTGGGCTCCAGCCCGGCGTCTCACTCGGCGATGCCGTCCGCCAGATCGGCGACCTCGCCGAGCGCGAGTTGCCGCCCACGATTTCCACGAGCTTCCAAGGCGAAGCGCAGGCCTTCCAGTCTTCGCTCCAAGGCCTCGGTGTGCTGCTCGTGATGGCAATCCTCGTGATCTACATCGTGCTCGGCATCCTGTATGAAAGCTTCATCCACCCGCTCACGATCCTGAGCGGCCTCCCTGCCGCCGGCGTCGGCGCGCTGCTCACCTTGCTGCTCTTCGGCTATGAGCTGAATCTCTACGGCTTCGTCGGCATCCTGATGCTCATCGGCATCGTGAAAAAGAACGCGATCATGATGATCGACTTTGCCCTGGAAACGCAGCGCAACGACCACCTGGAACCCGAGCGCGCCATCTTCGAAGCCGCGCTGGTCCGCTTCCGCCCGATCATGATGACCACCTTCGCCGCCCTCATGGGTGCCCTCCCCATCGCCCTGGGCTTCGGAGCCGGCGCCGACGCCCGCCGCCCCCTTGGCTTAGCAGTAGTCGGCGGCTTGTTAGTCTCTCAACTCCTGACCCTCTACATCACGCCAGTAGTTTATATCTACCTGGAGCGTGTGCAGCAGTTCCTCCGCCGCAAACAGAAACCGAAAGCGCAGCCACCGGCGACACGGGAGTTGGAATTGGCGGGGGTATAGTGCAGAGTCCCGCAAATGAGCCACTCCGTGAAGACCACTAAATATAAACGCAAACCAGACGCCGGCATTCCGGTGCTCCGTGGAGTCCTCTCAGCTAGCCGCGAAAACATTGCAGTGTGGTGTCCATTCTGTATCAAGGCGCATCAACATGGCTGGGAGCCGGACGCGCCGATTTGGGCAATCTCCCATCGTGTTGCTCATTGCGGCACCGATTCGATGAGTCGTCTCCATGAAAGTGGTTACTATATCGGCATCCTTCCCAAGAAGATGCTCGAATTCGGAGCTTTGTAACCTGCCCCCATTGCTTCGGGCTTTTTCTGGTCCAACCTTAGCGGCCTAACGCGGCATCAAGCTCGTATTATTTCGCATTTCACGCATCTGCCCATGAACAAAACTCTGATCTACTGTCCGAGTTGCAAGCTGCTAACGATCAGCAACGTCGAAGATGAGAATGAGAATGGACGATTACGCCAGAAGCGCGTCTCCATGGCGGGTCACGTAGACATCCAAGTGTTTCAACGTATTCGCGCCTGCACCAAGTGCGGACACCGTTTCACGACTGGCGAGGTTGCATACGATCTACTCGAAGAGCTTGTGGTGTTGAGAGAGCATTTTGATGTTACACAGGAAACTCGCGAACAACTTAAAGCGCGGTGGAAGGCATTCGCTGAAGCATTCGCAGCCGTAGCGGAAACCATCCCGAAGTTCGGAGGTAACTTACTTGGTCCCATGCTCCGCCGGACGCGCAGCAAGCGCCATCAGCGAGAGATCATGGAAGTCATCAAAAGCCGCAACGCGACAAAACCCGATTCGGCCGCCTGATAGCATCGGGCCTTCAGCTTACACCGCCAGCGCTGCCTTCTTCAGCTCCTCGCTTGTGCCGATGGTCTCCACTAGCAGATGCGACACAGTTGGCAGCGCGCGGGCGCGGACGAAGATTTGATAGGAGAACAAGCCCGGCACCACTTGGATCAACGCTTGATTGATGGCTACTAATGCGCGGCTGAGCACGTTGTCACCGAGTGCCTTAGGGAAAGGCGCGGGGATGCCGCGGGCTTCGAGCACTTTGTAGCCGGTTTGGTCGAAGAGTTCCTCCAACGAGCGGAAGGTGAAGAGGCGCGTGTGGGTGCGGTCCAAGATACCTTTGCGACCGTAGTTGAACTGGCCAAGCAGCAGCATGAAACGGGTGATGAAGAAGGCCACGTTGGCAGTAGTTAGGACTATCTCCGGGCGCTTGCTCACGGCGGCTTCGCGGAGCTGTTCCATGAAGGTTTCCGGGTCGTGAAGATGCTCGATGACATCGAGCAGAAAAATCTGGTCGAATTGCGCGACATCCACCGGGAACTCCGCATGGTCGATGTCCCACTCCTTGAACTCAATGTGCGGATCGCTCGACTGCCGCACATACTGGTCGATGCCCACCACGCGCTTGGCTTTCTTCAGCATGTGCTCGGCGACGTAGCCTTGCCCGCAGCCCATATCCAGGACAGTGGCACCGGGCTGCACCGCGTCGATGGCAGCGGTGTGCGAAGAAGGGAAGCCTAGCTTCAAGTCATAAGTCAGCTCCACCTGCCCCACGTCGAACTTGCGATCGTAGAGCAGGTTCATCTCGTGAAACTTCGCGCGCAGCATCGTGAGGAAGATATCCCACGCGTATTGCACACCGTTCACATGGCAGATCTCGTCGCCATAGAAAGTCGGGATCGGGATTTCCTTGATCCTCAGCTCAGCAAAATGGAGCTGCACAATGATGTCTGTATCGAAGTGGAAGTCGTTCGAGTTCCGCTCGAAAGGGATGCGCGCGAGTGCCTTCGTGGAGTAGAGCCGGTAGCCGGAATGAAACTCGGATAGCTTCGATCCGAGCATCTTGTTTTGGAACGTCGTCAGCACTTGGTTGCCGACCCACTTATACATCGGCATCCCGCCCTTCAACGCATCCTGCTTGTGGATCATGCGTGAGCCGAAGACGGCGTCGGCTTCGCCAGAAAGAAACGGCTCGATCAGGACAGGCAGCTTCTCCGGCGCATACTGTCCGTCGCCATGGATGAGCGCTACGATGTCGAAGCCATGATCGATCGCGTAGCGATAGCCGAGCTTTTGGTTGCCGCCATAGCCTTGGTTTTCCGGCGTGCGCAGGACCGTGATCTTCCAATCGCTCGCGCGATCCTCGCGCTTCAGTCCCGTGCGAAAGGTCGCATCCTTTGACGAGTCGTCGATGATGAGGACCTCGACGTTGCGGTTGCGCAGCTCGTGCGGGATCCGATCAAGCACGCTTTCGATGGTCTTCTCCGCGTTGTAGGCGACGACGAAAATGAGCACGCGTTGGGTTCCGAGTTGCATGGGCAAAGGTGGTTTTGAGCGGCGGCAGGATAGCGCAGTTCCGCAATGAGTCGAGCAGAGGCGGTGAGGCATTCACACGGACTGCACAGAATGATGCGGTCTGCGAGAGACTCGCGAACCTTTTGGGAGAAGCTCAAGGGGGCTCCCCGATCCGATTTCTCATGAACACCCAGTATGCACAATGTCCTTCCGGTTGAGCCTCTGAAAATCCTCGTGGTCGAGGATGAATCGCCTGTGCGCGATATCCTCGCGCTCTATCTAAGCGAGGAAGGGCACATCGTGGAAACGGCCGGCGATGGAGTGGCGGGACTGGAGCGTTTCCATGCGAGCCATCCGAACATCGTGCTTACTGATCGGAATATGCCACGCATGAATGGCGATCAGCTCGCTGCTGCCATCAAAGAAGTGGCCCCTAATACGCCGATTGTGATGGTCACGGGGTTCACCAAGCCTCCGGTGGATGGCGAGGTCTCGCCGGTCGATGTGCTGGTGACCAAACCTTTCACCCGCCTCGGTTTGCGCGCAGCGATCTCAGAAGCACTCGCGCTTTGTGCGGATCGCGACGCGGCTTAGAAGATCCCGGGTGCGGCTTGGGGTGGTTGCTTAAATGACACCGGCTGCCTTGTAGCCTTCGGTTTCGAGGAGTTCGCGGATTCTACCTGGCTGATCGCCTTGGATCTCGATCGTGCGGTCTTTTACCGTGCCGCCACAGCCGCATCCGGCGCGAAGTTTTCGAGCCAGCTCTTCGATCTGCGAGAGGGGCAAGTGCGTAGGAAGGTCATGGACTACAATCACTGTCTTGCCCCCGCGATGCGCTTTTTCCCGCCGCAACACCACTCGTCCTAACAGCTTTCTTTCCACGGTGGGCGGAGGGGAAGAGGCGACCTCGGATCCGGGCGGCAGGCCGGAGATCTCCAGCCCCAGAAACGCGGAACTTAGCCCTGTCTGCGCCGGATTGGTGTCGATGCGCTCACGTTTGCGGGACATAGGCCAGGAAGGATAGAAACGCTTAGCAACGTCGAGGATCAATCATCAGCACCGCACTAATTATGAGCCGATATCTGAAAAGCATGCGAGCCACACCGCTGTGGGCGATGTGGCTCGTGGTGTCAGTGGCACTATGGTTCCGATTCCTGATTGACTCAGTCGGCTAACACTGGTCCATCGGAAGTTTCGCCAGCGATTGGTTTCTCGGTGCTCATGATTGGGTGCGGCATGGCGAGGTCGAGATTAGGTTGATGCCTATGATAGGCGCAGGCTAGGAGCAGCCTTGGCTTGTGCCGCAATCGGTGCAGACGCCGCACGCGCCGGCCCGGATTACTTTGGAGGAGCCGCAATGCGAGCATGCGGTGTCCATGAACATGTTGCCGAGCGCTTCCTTCACGCGATCCGCGTGGCTGGCGAGCTGCGGAGCGTGGTCATGGTGGCCGTTGCCGTTTCCATTGCCATTCGTCAGCTTGGAGAAAGCAGCCGCAGAGCCGCCTTCGCTGTTGCCCTTGTGCGATAGGATGTCGATCACCTCCGGCGTCCGCGGAAGATCGGATACCGGGCGATTCAAAGCCTTCTTATCTATCTCGCTTAGCTCCTTCATTGGCAGCTCGGGCTGACCTTTGTTCGGCGCGGTGGCTTCTTTGTAGCCTTTGATGAATTGGCAACCCAGCCAGCGGAAAATGTAGTCCGTGATGGAGGTCGCGTTGCGGATGTCGGGGTTCTTGGTGAAGCCCGATGGTTCGAAGCGCTGATATGCGAACTTTCTGACCAGTGACTCCAGCGGCACGCCATATTGCAATGAGATGGAAGTAAGCGTGGCGACAGTATCCATGAGCCCGCCCAGCGTGCTGCCTTCCTTGTTCATCTGGATGAAGAGTTCGCCCGGCTGGCCGTCCTCGAACAAGCCAACGTTGATGTAACCTTTGTGGCCCGCGATTTCAAACTTGTGGTTGATCGCGAGGCGCGTCTCGGGCATGCGGCGGCGCACTGGCTCATCGGCTTTGGCGCGAAGGATGACCACGTCTTTCTCGAGCTCTACGATGCGGGCGATGAGCAATTGCTTGTCAGAAACAACCGCTTCGACTTCCGCGGCGAGCGTGTTCTCGCTGCAAGGCTCAGCGGCAGCGGCGGAGCCGTGCTTCTTCTTGTCTGTCACGACTGGGGCTGAGCGCTTCGAGCCGTCGCGATAGATGGCGATCGCCTTGAGCCCTAGTTTCCAGCCTTCGATGTAAGTATTCATGATGTCCTCAACCGTCGCATTCTCCGGGAGATTGACGGTCTTGGAAATCGCGCCGCTGAGGAACGGCTGGGCTGCCGCCATCATCTTGATGTGGCCGCGGTAGTGCAGTGAACGCTCACCACGCATTGCCTTGAAAGCACAGTCGAAAACCGGCAGATGCTCGTCTTTCAACCCCGACGCGATGACCGCGCCAGTCTGCTCGTCCTGCACGTTTTCGATCGTATCCCACTTGCTGACGTGGCCGATGATCCCTTCGATCTCCGCCGCAGAGTAGCCGAGATTCAAGAGCGCAGGCCGCACCGTCTGATTGACGATCTTCAGCATGCCGCCACCGGCGAGCAGCTTGTATTTCACCAGCGCGATGTCGGGCTCGATGCCGGTGGTGTCGCAGTCCATCAGGAAACCAATGGTGCCGGTCGGTGCGAGCACCGTGACTTGGGCGTTGCGGTAGCCGTGCTCCGTGCCGAGCGCGAGCGCGCCATCCCAGCATTTCTGCGCTTCGAGTTTCAGGTAATGGAAACGCTCGCTCGCCTGAATGTCTGCCACGTGCGAGCGGTGCCGCGCGATGACTTCGAGCATGTGGGCGGCGTTGCTTTCATCCGGCGGATGATCGACTCCCGAGCAGCGCGTATCATGATAGCCGGGGAATGGGCCTTCCGCTTTCGCAAGCAGCGCCGACTGCTCGTAAGCGTGACCTGTCATGATAGCCGTGATCGCGCCGGCGAGTGCGCGGCCTTCATCGCTATCATAGCCAAGACCGTAGCTCATGATGAGCGCGCCGAGGTTTGCATAGCCGAGACCGAGCGTGCGGAAGATGTGTGAATTCTCTGCGATCTCTTTGATCGGATAGCTCGCGTTATCGACGATGATTTCCTGTGCGGTGATGAAGACACGCACCGCTGCCTTGAAGCGCTCCACATCGAACTCCCCGTCCGCTTTCTTGAACTTCAGCAGGTTCAACGAGGCTAGGTTGCACGCCGTATTGTCGAGGAAGAGATACTCCGAGCACGGGTTTGTGGAGTTCTGCCGGCCAGTGCCTTTGCAGGTGTGCCACTGGTGGATCGTGGTGTCGAACTGCATGCCCGGATCGCCGCAGACGTGTGTTCCTTCCGCGATCTTGCGGAGCAGCGTGCGCGCGTCCTTTTGCTCGCAGTTCTGGCCGTCGGTCACGCGCTTTGTCCACCACGCGCGGCCTTCGATCGCCGCATTCATGAAGTCGTCGCTAACTCGGACGGTGAGGTTCTCGTTCTGATACATGATCGAGCCGTAAGCCTCGCCATTGTAGCTCCCGTCGTAGCCCTGCTCGATTAAGGCCCACGCCTTTTTCTCCTCTTTCGTCTTTGCCTCAATGAACTCTTCGATGTCCGGGTGCCAATCCTTGAGCGTGTTCATCTTGGCCGCGCGCCGAGTCTTGCCGCCGCTCTTCACCGTCGCCGCGACTTGATCGTAGATTTTCAGGAAACTCAGCGGTCCACTTGGCTTGCCGCCGCCACTCAGCTTTTCGCGCGTGGAGCGGAGCGAAGAAAGATCACTCCCCGTGCCCGAGCCGTATTTGAAGAGCATCGCCTCGCTCATCGCCAGCCGCATGATGTCTTCCATCGTGTCGTCCACCGCCTGGATGAAGCATGCCGAGCCTTGCGGATATTGATACTGCGTGGGCGAGCGCCGCGCGTAGCCTTTCTCGCGGTCGTAGAAGTAGTTCCCTTCCCCGCGCCCTTCGCCGACTTTGTATTGCTGCCACAGGCCGACGTTGAACCACACCGGCGAATTGAATGCGCCGTGCTGGTGGAGGCAAAGCCACGTGAGGTCGTTGTAGAAAACCTCCGCGCTTTCTGTATCTGCGAAGTAGCCGTCCGCGATGCCGCAATCGGTGATCGTGCGGGTGACGCGATGGATGAGCTGCCGCACCGACCGCTCGCGCCCGCCTTTGTGGGGATCATTCCCGTTGGAAATGTCGCCGTAAAAGTATTTGGAAACCGCGATCTTCGTCGCCAGCGCGCTCCACCCTTTCGGCACCTCTACGTTCTCCTGCTTGAAGATCGCCTTGCCGGAATCATCCGTGATTTCCGCCGTCCGCTGCTCCCATTCCACGTCGTCAAACGGAGACACGCCGGCTTTCGCAAAAGTGCGCTGGAACTCGAGTCCAGCGGAAGTAGGTGTGCGCCGCGCCGGAGTGGCAGCAGCGGAAGCGGGAATGCGCGAAGCGCGACGGGCGGTGACGAGTTTCATGACGGTTCGGGTTGGAGTTTTCTGACGCACTTGAATTTCTAATTTGGGTGTCCACACGGTTGTGCGAATAAGTCCTATATCTTGCGTGAACAATCTGTGAATAACCCTCAATAACACTTCCTATTGTGGTTGGAGGGGAGGGCATCCTTCTTTGCGACGAGGCTCACGGACAAGAAAATTCCCCATTCTGGGGCGACATTTACCGACACCAAAACATTGACACTGGGCTCCCCTTCTCCGGTGCCTCACGAACGCAAGGCTGGCGCGAATCATCGTCCGCCAGCAAGCTTCCATCCAGTGCTCCACGGGGGCGTGAACGCGGAATCGTGTGCCGCAAAGACGGCGAAATCTGCCCACCGATGTTCCGCAAAAGGGAGGGGAAAACCTGCCTCGTTCTCGAAGCAATTTGGGCCGACAGCGGTTTGCATCGGGCAAGCCCTCCGAGCGGGAACGGCTTGGTCAGATGCAGCCCAAACAACAAAAAAGGGCACCGGAATCCGGTGCCCTTCCCAAAATTAGCAGCTTCTGCCGTGCGCCGTCAGCTCGCTGGAGCGGTGATCCGGCGGATTGCAGCGGTCTCCTGCATTGCGCGAGACACAGAAGTATTGACCACTTCCACCCGGGTTCCGATCGGCACGGACTCGAAGACTTTGACCACATCGCGCGAGCGCATGCGGATGCAGCCGAAGCTCGCGGGACGCCCGATGAGCCGCTCCTGTGGCGTGCCGTGGATGTAGATGGCGCGATCGTAAGCGCGGGAGTTTTGGGCTTCCAAGCCGCGCAGCCACAGGATCCGAGTCACGATCGGATCGCGACCGGGCGCATTCGGCCGCAGCACTTCGCCCGTGGCATGGCGACCTTTGAAAACGGTTCCCACCGGCGCTCCAGCACCGATTTTCGAGGCGATTTGCAGCTCACCGAGCGGAGTCGAATAGCTGCGTGGGCGGTCGCCCACTCCGAATTTCGAGGTCGAAACCGGATACTGCGCCACTCGCAGCCCATTGTGCATCACCACCAGTTTCTGCTCCGGCACGCTGACAAGCAGCGAAGGCATCATTTCGGCCCTGGCCATGCTGAGGCAGGCGCTCAGAAACAGGAAAATGGGGGCGGAGCAGCGAGGGATGAGCATGATGGAAACGGGTATGGCGGCGGAAAAGCAGCGCATGTGCCATGAGAGTCCCCTCGCGGCAAAGAAAAATATGCGATCCTGACTCTCAATTCAGGGGACGCGCCTTTTCGCAGAAATGCGATATGCGGAAAACATTCGCAGCCGATGCGTGGATATTCAGCGGCCCGCCAGCACCCAGCTTGCGCAAAACGCCGCACCTCGCCCGGAGCCCGCGTCGCGGGTTCACCGGCAGTCTCCACCTTTCCTGCTCGACGCCGTGTGCGGTGGGCAGTTGAAGAAGCGCGATGCTTTCTCGGTGCCTCCTCGCGATTTGCTTGCTCCTCCTACTGCCGGTGCTCGTGGGCGGCTGCGGAAGAAAAAGTGCCGAGCGGGAGCTGATCGTGGGGATGGAACTCGCTTATCCGCCATTTGAAATGACAGATGTGCAGGGCCGGCCGGCTGGCGTATCAGTCGATCTCGCGCAGGCGTTGAAAGCAGCGCTGGGGAAACCGGTGCGGATCGAGAACCTTCCTTTCGACGGGCTCATTCCTTCGCTCAAAACCGGCAAGATCGACCTGATCCTTTCCTCCATGACCGCGACGCCGGAACGCGCCGAATCGATTGATTTCTCCGACCCGTATCTCACCACCGGCCTCGCGATTCTAGCGGGCGCAAAATCCGACGTGCAGACCGTCGGCGACCTCGCGCGGAGCGGCCGGACCGTCGTGGTGAAGAAAGGCACGACCGGCCATCTCTACGCGGCGGCACAGCTCGGCGCGGCGCAGGTTCGGGTGCTGGACAAGGAAAGCTCGTGCGTGCTGGAGGTCGCGCAGGGCAAGGCAGACGCATTCCTCTACGACCAGATGTCGGTGCTCCAAAACTGGCAGCAGCACCGCGAAACTACGCGCCCGCTGCTCACGGCGTTCAAGACCGAGGCGTGGGCGATTGGCATCCGCAAAGGCAACGACGCCCTACGCGACCAGGTGAATGCCTTTCTCAAAACCTTCCGCGCGCACGGCGGCTTCGAGCAGCTTGGCGACAAGTGGCTGAGCGAGCAAAAGCAGGAGTTCGCGCAGCGCGGCATCCCGTTTGTGTTTTGAAATCTCCGCCTTTCCTGTGGCAGCAAAAAACTGTGTTTCACCGCAGAGGGCGCGGAGAACGCGGAGGGGCGCAGAGGAGGAAGGTGATGGGATGGAGCGGACTACCCGCAGGCATTTATCCAACCATCGGACGCCACCTTTTTTCTCCTTTGCGCCCCTCTGCGTTCTCCGCGCCCTCTGCGGTAAAGAACCGCCGTGACTCGGCAGAAAACCCGCCCCCCTGTGACTTTGCTCTCGCTCTTCTTGTCCGCTGAAAACAGGCGGACCGTCCCGCCCGTCGTCCGAGTGTTCAACTGCGCGCTGGTCCTGCTCGCGCTCGCGGGGCTGTTCGCCTTCTGCTTTCACCGGCTCACGTATCAGTGGAACTGGGCGGCGGTCTTCCGCTACCGCGCGCTTTTTCTGCAAGGCTGGGGCGTCACCGTGCTCGTCTCGCTCGCAGCGCTGGCGGGGAGCATCGTCCTCGGTGCTGGGCTCGCGCTAGCACGGCGCAGCCGGGTGCTGCCGCTGCGCTACTTCGCAAAGATCTACGTCGAGCTCATCCGCGGAACTCCGTTGCTCGTGCAGTTGCTTCTGTTTTTCTATGTCGTCGCGGAGGCGTTCGGCGTCAGCAATCGCTACGTCGCGGGCGTGCTCACGCTGTCGGCATTCAGCGGCGCTTACATCAGCGAAATTCTCCGCGCCGGCATCGAAAGCGTCGGCCGCTCGCAGCTCGATTCCGCCCGCGCCGTCGGCTTTTCCCGGGCGCAGACCGTCCGCTACGTGATCCTGCCGCAGGCGCTCCGCCAGACGCTGCCGCCGCTCGCGGGGCAGTTCGCGTCGCTGGTAAAAGACTCCTCGCTGCTCTCGATCATCGCCATCAACGAGCTCACGCTGAACGCGCAGCAGGTGAACGCCTTCACCTACTCGACGCTGGAAAGCTACCTTCCGCTCGCGCTCGGCTACCTCGTGCTCACGCTGCCGATCTCGCTCTGGACGCGCCGCCTGGAGACGCGCTCGCGCTATGAAACTTAAGCTCGAAGGCGTGGCAAAATCCTTCGGCCCACACCGGGCGCTGGCAGAGGTTTCGCTCGCGGTGGAAGGCGTCCGCAGCCTCGTGCTGATCGGCCCTTCCGGCGGCGGAAAATCGACGCTGCTGCGCGTGCTTGGCGGCCTCGAAACGCCGGACTGCGGCACAGTGGAAGTGAACGGAAAGGCACTCGCCTTTGAGGAAGCCCAGCTCGCCCGCTACCGTCGCACCGTCGGCACCGTGTTCCAGGCCTTCAACCTTTTCCCGCACCTTTCCGCGCTGCGAAACATCACGCTCCCGCTGGAGAAAGTGCATGGCCTTTCGCCGGCCGAAGCAGAAGGGATCGCCCGCGCTCAGCTCACCCGCTTCCAGCTCGAGGCGCATGCGCAGAAAACACCTGCCGAGCTTTCCGGTGGCCAGCGCCAGCGCGTAGCCATTGCTCGCGCCCTTTCTATCCGCCCGCATCTGCTGCTGCTCGATGAGCCGACCTCCGCGCTTGACCCAGAGATGAC
Source organism: uncultured Chthoniobacteraceae bacterium (assembly GCA_964235505.1). Taxonomy (GTDB): domain Bacteria; phylum Verrucomicrobiota; class Verrucomicrobiia; order Chthoniobacterales; family Chthoniobacteraceae; genus CAXSDZ01. The sequence goes on along the minus strand of CAXSDZ010000017.1, from coordinate 15,300 downwards.
CGTCGAAGTGCTCGACGTCATCGCCGAGCTGCGCGCCGAGGGACGCGACCTCATCCTCGTCACGCACCACATGGCCTTCGCGCGTCGCGTGGCGGATTTCGCCGTCTTCCTCGCCGCCGGGCGAGTCGTGGAATCCGGTCCTTCGCCGCAGCTCTTCGACGCTCCACGCGACCCGCAGACACGCGAGTTTTTGGCCAAGGTGCTGAGCTATTGAGCCGCGCACCTTCCCGCACACGCCAACGTGTCCCCTTGCAAAGCGGCCCGCAACAGGCGCGGAGCGCCGAAACCTGAGTAGCCGTGGTTGAGCGAAGCGAGGCCACGGAAAGTGGGTGAATGCGAAATAGCCGCGTAGCGGTGTAACCAAACGCGGCATTCTCGTTGCACCGCTACGCGGCTGGGACGCTTTCCTTACTTGGACCGTGGCCTCGCTTCGCTCAACCACGGCTACTCAAGTCATCGCCGCTCCGCGCCTTCGGAAAGTGCGGCTAACGGCGCGCGTCCGCACTTTCGCTGCTACTGGCCGCGGCGCGTTCTCGCCCTTGATCCCCTCCCGAGTCGTGCTTATGCTTCCGATCCGTTCCAAGGCAGGAGCATGTGCGACTGGCCTCGACGGGCCATCCCCACCCGCAAGAAGCATGAGTAGTGAATGTGAAATCATCTTGGCCGAACTCCCCGACGTGGAGCGGATTGTGCGCGACGAATGCTGGCTGGAAGGCGAGCGCCGCGGCTGCCCAGTCGATCCGAAAGACGAAGTGATCCGCACCCGCGTCGCGGAAATCATCCTCTCCGGCGTAGGCGCGGAACTCCGCCGACGGCACAGCGAAAAGCGGCAGAGGAGAAGGGAGTTGGAGTGCGTCTGACTTCCAGCCTCTGCCTTTGGCCTTCTAATTCCCCGCTCCGCGTTTCGCTTTCACCCCGATCAGCAGCACGACCGCGGCGATGATGAGGCTGCCCGCGAGCAGGAGACTCCGCGGCAGCGGCTCGTGCAACACCACGCGACCGAGAAACACCGCGATCAACGGATTTACGAAGGCATACGTGGAAACCTTTGCCGGCGTGCTCACGCCGAGCAGCCAAGCGTAGGCCGTGAAGCCGACGAGCGAGCCCATGACTGTGAGATAGACAAACGCCCACGCCGATGAGGCGGTGATTTGCCCGAAGTGAAAGCCGCGCGTTTCGCCCAGCGCCACGCCCGCGGCGAGCATCAGCACTCCGCCGCACAGCATCTGCATGGCGATATTCAGCAACGCCGAGGAGTTCTGCGCGGCGTGGCGCGAATAGATCGACCCAATCCCCCAGAACATCGGCGCCGCGAGCAGCACCGCCGCCGCCACAGGATTCATGATGCTCTGTCCAGCCGCGTTTTTCCCCGCCACGATCAAAGCGACGCCCAGAAAGCCGAGCGCCAGCCCGACGAAGATCGCCGGCCCCGGACGCCGCCCCTGCGGCCGCAGCCACTCGACTACGATCATCCAGAGCGGCGTCGCGGCGATCATGAGCGCGGCGATCCCCGACGGCACCGTCTGCTGCGACCAGCTCATCGCGCCATTCCCCGCGAGCAGGAGCAGCGCGCCGACCACCGCGGCGCTCCTCCAGTGGATCGGCTCGGGCCGGGGCGCACCGGCAAAAATGCGCATCGCGCCGTAGAGCACGCCCCCGGCGAGAAGGAACCGCGCGCCGCCCATCAGCAGTGGCGGCATCGACTGGATCGCGAGGTGAATGCCAAGGAACGTCGAGCCCCAGATGAGATACACCGCCGCAAAAGCCGCGACGACCAAGCCCAGTCGCGGCGCCTGCTTTTCGATGCGCTCGCGGCGCGTTTCACCGACCGTCGATGGCAGGCAGAGAGAGTTCGCGCTCATGTCTGGCAAAAGCTGGAAGGGCTTCTGAAGGACTCGAAATCCGCGAGCGCCGCCTCGGACGCCGCGGCGAGCGGCAGGCCCGCTTCGAGATAGATGTGCCCCAGCGCGGCGAGCACGTTCGAGGCAAGGTTCGGCTCAGCGAGCGGGCATGCCGAAGCAGGCGCGTGGAGTTCGGTGGCGGGCATGGTGTTCATGGCTCTGGTTTGTGGTTCGGTGTTTGGCTGCGGTTGCTTGGTGGTGAACCGCGGAACAGGGATTTTGGGCGATGGGTCAAAAAACAAAAAACCCACCGCCGATTTGCTCAGCGGTGGGTTTCAGAAAAAGGTCGAGGAAGTTAAAACATCATGAACTCTTTCCGGCGCCACCGCCGCCGAGCTGGGCAATTGCCCAAACGGCGACAAACGACTGGTGCATCGCGCACATCGTGCGTGAAGCCGGTCGTTTGCTGGCATTGAGAGTGGTCGGAAGATTCATGCTGCGGGCGTGGTGGTAGTGCGGGAGGAAAGGGAAGTCAAGGCCGGGGCTGCTCGGAGTGTGTCATCCCCGGCGACTCCGCCCGACATCATCCAAACTTTTTCAAACTCGCTGAAAGATCGTCTCTCGCCTCGCCGTATCCCTCGGAAACCGCGATGCCCACACCCCGCTCCATCCTCCTCCGCCTTCAGCGTCTGCCGTCCCTCCTCTTCGGAGATGTCTCGTGGCGACCGCCGGGCTGGCTCGTCCGCTCCACGCAATCTGCGGAGCGCTGGACCAGCGCGCATCGGCTCTTCTCCGCCGCAGTTCTCGTCAGCATCCTCCTCGGCTTGGGCATCGGCGTGTCGATCTACGATTGGTGGCAGAAACGCCAAAAGCCGGAAACGATCGCGGTCCGCGTGGAAGCGCCTGGCGTGACGAAGGTGGAGAAGGAGCTGAAGCCCGGTCCGCTCCGGCTCGTTTTCGGCGCTTCCGCCGCAAAGCTCGATGACGTGGGAAAGCCCGTTTCATCAGGCGTGCAGCTCGATCCGCCGTTGCCGGGCGAATGGCTGTGGACCAGCGACACGACGCTGATTTTCTGCCCAACGAGCGACTGGCCCGCCGATCGCAAACTCCGCGTGACGTTCGATCGCGCGCTCTTCCCGCCGCACGTCCGGCTCGAGCACTACGAGCTCGAAATGACCACTCCGCCCTTCGACGCGCAGATCAC
>CAXSDZ010000017.1:2970-12245 GCA_964235505.1 uncultured Chthoniobacteraceae bacterium | reverse complement strand
AATCGCATTTCTACACCGATCCGAAAGACCCGTCGGTGAAGCAAGTCGTCGCCACGCTCACCTTCACGCACGCGGTCGATCCGGCGGACCTGGAGCGGCATCTCGCCGTGGAGGCAATCGGCGGCTCGGAGCTTTTCCCCGGCGGCAAAGACGCGCCGCGCTTCACCCTTTCCTACGGCCTGCACCATCGCCTCGCCTACCTGCGCACCGTGTCGCTCGCGCTGCCGGAGCGCGAGGACTTCCTGCGCATTGCCCTCGGAAAAGGAGTGCGCACCACGCAAGGCGGCGCAGCAACCGCTGAGGGCGCCGAAGCGAAGACTCGTGTGCCCGATGCGGGTTCCTTTTTCCGCATCGATTCCGTGAAGGGCGCCATCGTCCGCAACAACGATGGTGAGCCCGAGCAGGTGCTCTTCGTGCAAACCACGAGTGCCGCAAAGCCCGAGGAAATCGCGAAGGCGCTGCGCGTTTATCTGCTCCCGAAAAAGCCGGCGAGTGAAGGCGAGGAAAAGGTGAAATGGGAAAGCCCGCAGGAGATCGATGAGGCGGTGCTGAAGGACGCCACGCTGCTCCCGACGCGGCTCGTCCCTTCGGACAAAGAGCACGCGGATCACCACGCTTTCCGCATCACGCTGGAGACGGACGGGCAGCTCTTTGTTGCCATTGGCAAAGGCGTGCATGCGCTGGGCGGCTTCATCCTGCGCGCAGACTACGCTGAGGTGCTCCCGGTGCCGGAGCTGCCGCGCGAGATCGCGATCCAGGGCGCGGGCGGCGTGCTCGCGCTCGGCGGCGAGCGCAAGCTGGCGATCCGCTCGCGCGGCGTGGAAACCATCGAATACGAGATCGCCCGTGTGCCTGCGGATCAGATCAATCACCTCGTCTCGCAGACGAGCGGCGAGTTCCAAAATCCCGAGTTCGACAGCTCTGGCTTCGGCCTGGAAAACATCGCGCGCATCGCGATGGAGCAGCAGTCGATCGCCGTGAAAAACAAGTGGAAGGCGAACTTCTCGGCATTTGATGTTTCCAGGCATCTGCACCCTGCGACGGACGGCGGGAGTGCGCTGCAGGGGCTCTTTTTTCTGAAAGCACGCGAGTGGCATCCGCCGAAGCCGAAGAAGGCTGTGAAGGAAGAAGATGGCGGCGCGGTCGATGAAGATGAGGAGGACGAGGAAGAGGATGATTCGCACCGCGGGAACCGCGCGGAAGATACCCGCTTCATCCTCGTCACGGACCTCGGCATGATCGTGAAGGAAAACGCCGACGGTGCGCGCGACGTGTTTCTCGCCTCGATCAAAACCGGCGATCCGCTCGCCGGCGTCGCGGTCGAGGTGCTCGCGAAAAACGGCGTGCCGCTGCTGCGCGGCGAGACAGGTGCGGATGGCCGCGTCGCCTTCCCGTCGCAAGGAAAACTCACGCGCGAGAAGCGCCCCATCGCCTTTGTCTCGCGTCGCGGAGACGACGTCGCCTTTATGCCCTACGAGCGAGAAGACCGGAAGCTCGACCTGTCGCGCTTCGACATCGGCGGCGTGGAAAGCCGCTCCGGCGCAGAGCTCGATGCCTTTGTCTTCACGGAGCGCGGCATCTACCGGCCCGGCGATGAAATCCACATCGGACTGCTCGTGAAGCAGCGCGATTGGCGCGGCAAACTCGACGGGCTGCCGATCGAGACCGAGATCATCGACGCCCGCGGCACCGCGGTGCAGACACGCAAGCTCGCGCTGCCGCCGATGGGCTTTGCCGAGACCACTTACCAAACCGCGCCCGACTCACCAACCGGCGGCTTCACCATCAATGCCTACCTCGTGCGCGAAGGAAAACGCGGCACCCTGCTCGGCTCCGCGGAGGCGCAGGTGAAGGAGTTTTTGCCCGATCGGATGAAGATCGAATCGCGCCTTTCCAAGGCCGCGAAAGGCGGCTGGATCGCGCCGGATGCGGTCTCCGCCACCGTCACACTGCGCAATCTCTACGGCACACCGGCGAGCGGTCGGCGCGTCGCCTCGCGCGTGGTGCTCTCGCCGGCGGAGTTCGAGTTTCCGGCCTTCAGCGACTACACGTTTTTCGACCGCCTTCGCGCGGAGGACAAGGAAGTGAAGCGCCAAACCGTGGAGCTCGGCGAAGCCACCACCGACGCAGAGGGCAGCGCAAAGATAGATCTCCAGCTCGAGCGTTTCGCTGACGCCACTTACGCCGCGACCTTCTACACCGAGGGCTTTGAAGCCGGCAGCGGTCGCAGCGTCGCAGCGCAAAATGGGCTGCTCATCTCCGCCCAGCCGTTCGTCATCGGTTACAAAGAGGAAGGCAAATTCGACTACATCCCGATGGGCGAAGCACGGGCTTTGCACTGGATCGCGCTCAATCCTGCGCTCGAAAATATCGCCGTGGAAAATCTCGAATGCCGCCTGATTGAGCACACGTATCTCTCTGTCCTCACGAAGCAGGACAACGGCGACTACGCCTACGAGTCCGTGCTGCGCGAGAAGCCGATCCGCACCGAGAAACTCAGCATCGCCGCAGAAGGCTTGCGCTTTCCGCTGCCGACGGATGTGCCCGGAAAGTATGTGCTGGAGCTGCGCGACGAGCACGGCGCGCGCGTGAGCAGCGTCGAGTTCAACGTGGTCGGACGCGGCGCCGTCTCGCGCTCACTGGAGAAAAACGCGGAGCTCGAAGTGAAGCTCTCCCGGTCTGATTTTCGCACCGGTGAGGAGATCGAAATCTCCGTGGTCGCACCCTACACCGGCAGCGGGCTCATCACGATCGAGCGCGACAAAGTCTATGCGCACGCCTGGTTCAAAGCGGACGCGACCAGCTCGGTGCAGCGCATCCGCGTGCCGGAAGGTTTCGAGGGCACGGGCTACGTGAACGTCTGCTTTGTGCGCGCACTCGACTCGAAGGAAGTCTTCATGAGCCCGCTTTCCTACGCCGCCGCGCCCTTCCGCGCGAATGTCGAAACGCGCCGCCTCGCGATCGGCCTCCGCACTCCGGAAAAGGCAAAACCTGGCGAGCCTTTTCGCATCGGCTACAAGACAGACCGCCCTTCGCGCATCGCGGTTTTCGCCGTGGATCAAGGCATTCTCCAGGTCACTGGCTACAAGCTGCCCGATCCGCTCGAGCACTTCTTCCGCAAGTCGGCGCTGATGGTGGAGACCTCGCAAATCGTCGATCTCATCCTGCCGGAATTTTCCATCCTGCGCAGCGCGGCGGCATTCGGCGGCGATGGCGACCGGCATCTGAACCCATTCAAGCGCGTGACGGAAAAGCCGGTGGTCTATTGGTCTGGCGTGCTCGATGCGGACCAGCGCGAGCGCGAGGTCGTCTATGAAGTCCCCGACTATTTCTCCGGCACGCTCACCGTCATGGCCGTCGCGCTCTCGCCGGATGCGGTCGGTTCGGCGGAGAAGAATGCGCTCGTCCGTGGACCTTTCGTCATCACGCCCAGCGTGCCGACGGTCGCTGCGCCGGGCGATGTTTTCGATGTCGGCGTGACCGTGGCGAACGACGTGCCCGGCTCCGGTGAAAACGCCGAGGTGCGGCTCGCAGTAGAGGCATCGGAGCATCTGGAAATCGTGCAGCCCGCGCCGCTGCTGCGCGTGCCAGAAGGCCGCGAGATCAGCGCCACACTCACGGTGCGAGCGAAGGAAAAGCTCGGCTCCGCGAGCCTCACCTTTCGCGCTTCCACCGCAGCTGCCGCGGGACAGGAGACGCGCGTCCGTTCCACGCTCAGCGTGCGTCCGCCGGTGCCGTTCATGACGAGCGTGCGCGGCGGCAACTTCACCAAGGAAGCGGTGGAAGTGCCGATCGAGCGCGCGCTGCATGCCGACTTCCGCAAGCTCGACGCCACGGTTTCCGCGCTCCCGCTCGGGCTTGCGCGCGGGCTGGATGCCTTCCTCAAGAACTACCCGAACGGCTGCTCCGAGCAGATCACGAGCGGCGCCTTCTGCCGCCTGTTGCTGTCGGATGAAGTGGACTTCGGCCTCACCCGCGCCGAGGTCCACTCGCAGCTTGAGCGCACCTTCGCCACGCTGCGCCGCCGGCAGAATGACCAGGGAAGTTTCGGCTACTGGGCCGCGGATGGGAACGACGGCATCGACTTCGTCTCCGCCTACGTCATGCACTTTCTCGTCGAGGCGAAAGCGGCCGGCTTTCCCCCGCCGCAAAACGTGCTGCAAAGCGGGCTGCGCCACCTGCAAGCGATCGACCCGCACAACCTCCGCGAAGCGCGCACGCAGGCCTACGCCATTTACCTCCTCACGCGGGAAGGCGTCATCACGACGAACTACATTCTCAACCTGCGCGACTACCTCGAGAAGCAGCACGCGAAGGCATGGCCGGGCGATCTCACCGCGATCTATCTCGCCGGCGCGTGCGCGCTCTTGAAGAAGCGCGACGAAGCGCAGCGGCTCATCAAAGGCTACCGGCTCGGCACGCACGATCTGAGCGAATGCTGGGACTTTCATTCAACGCTTGGCACCGACTCGCAATACGTCGCGATCCTGGCGCGGCACTTCCCCGAGCTGCTCGCGAAAGTCTCGGCGGCGGAGTTTCAGGCGATCGTGAAGCCGGTGAGTGAAGGCCGCTTCAACACGCTCTCCGCCGCGTATGCCGTGCTCGCGCTGAAGAGCTACTCGCAGCACCTCGCGAAGAACGCGCCCCAGCTCGCGATCACGCAGATCGCCAACGACAAGCGCGCGACTCCGGTGCGCACGGACGGCAGCGCACTGCTGCTGCGCGTCGCCTTCTCCGCGGATGCCACGGCGCTCCGCTTTTCCGCAAAGAACCAGCCGCGCGGCATCGGCGCATTCTTCCAAGTCGTCGAAGCGGGCTACGACCTCGCGCCGCCCGCAAAGTCGATCGCGGATGGCTTGGAGGCGTTCCGCGTCTTTGAAGATGGCAACGGGCACCCGATCGATCACGCCACCCTCGGCGAGCCGCTCACCGTGCGGCTGCGGATGCGCAGTTTGCGGAAGCAGGAGATCACCAACGTCGCGCTCGTGGACCTGCTCCCCGGCGCCTTCGAGATCGCCGCTGGCTCGCTCCAGCCGGGCGTCGGCAGCGCGGGCTGCGACTACGTGGACGTGCGCGAAGACCGCACCATCTTCTTCACGCGAGTCGGCCTGGATATGCGCGAGATCACCTACCAGATCAAACCGACGAACCGCGGCACGTTCACCGTCCCGCCGGTCTTCGCCGAGTCGATGTATGAGCCCGGTGTGAAGGCGTGCGGAGTGGCTGGAAAGATCACCGTTTTAGATGCGAAATGAAGGCGGTGACCCGTGGGAGCAGGAGACTGGGAATTGCTGCCGTTGCGTGTTTCGCCGTGCTCGGCATTGGGTGGTTCTGCCTGCCCGCACCGCCGCTTACCGCCAGTGCGAGCTTCTCTCAGCGCGTGCTCGATCGCGACGGGCGGCTGCTGCGCGTCACACTCACGCGGGATGAAAAGTATCGGCTCTTCACCCCGCTGGCGGACATCGCACCCGACCTGATCGCGGCCACGCTGCGGCACGAGGATCAGTATTTCTGGCGGCATCCCGGCATCAATCCGATCGCCTCTTTGCAGGCTGGGTGGCGGTTTGCGCGGACGCGCCGGATGCACGGCGGAGCCTCCACTCTCACCATGCAGCTCGCGCGGATGCGCTACGGCATCGACTCGCGCACGGCGCGCGGAAAGCTCCTGCAAATGTGGCGCGCGCTACAGATCGAGCGGCACAGCACGAAGCGCGAAATCCTGGAGACGTATCTGAACGCCGCGCCGTATGGCCGCAACATCGAAGGGGTCGGTGCAGCGAGCCTGCTCTACTTTGGCAAGCCGCCGGCGAAGCTCACGCGCCACGAGGCCATCGCGCTGAGCGTCGTGCCGCAAAGCCCCACGCGCCGCGCGCTGCGGCGGCAGGCAGGAGATGGTTCGCTCGCCGCCGCACAGAACCGACTCGCCGCGCGCCTCGCAGGGACGGGAGCGGCGGACGATCCACTCGCCCGGGAGTTCATCCCGTGCGCCACTGCGGAGCGCGCCTTTGCCGCGCCGCACTTCACCCGGCAGGTGCTGAAGGAAAGTGCCGCCTCGTGCTACGATCAGCGCACCACGCTCGACCTCCCACTGCAGCGCATGCTGGAGCGCCGCATCGCTGGGTTTGTGGAATCGCACCGCCCGCTCGGCATCGCGAACGCCGCCGCGATGCTCGTCGATTCCCGCCACATGGAAGTGCTGGCACAGGTCGGCTCGGCCGACTTTTTCGACGAGGCAATCTGCGGCCAGGTGGACGGCACGCGCGCCCGCCGCTCACCGGGCTCGACGCTGAAACCCTTTGTGTATGCGCTCGGGATCGATGCGGGCCTGATCCACCCGCTGGCGATTGTGAAGGACACGCCGCAGAGTTTCAGCGGCTACGGCCCGGAGAATTTCGACGGCGATTTCGCCGGGCCGATCACCGCGACCGAATCGCTCGCGCGCTCGCGCAACGTGCCCGCCGTCGCGCTCGCGGCGCAGCTCATGCGGCCCACGCTTTACACGTTTCTGAAGCGCGGCGGCGTGGCGTTGCCGCGCGAGGAAAGCTTCTACGGACTCGCGTTGCCGCTGGGCGGCGGCGAGGTGACGATGGAAGAGCTCGTGCGCCTCTACGCCGCGCTCGCCGATGGCGGCCGCCTCCGCCCGCTGCACCGCATCGTCGCAGATGTTGCGCCGGAACGCGGCACGCGCCTCCTCAGCCCGGAAGCCGCGTTCCTCACGCTCGACATGCTCGGCCACAACCCGGCGCCCGGGTTGACGTTTGCGGATGCAAACGCGCCCGCTGTCGCCTGGAAAACCGGCACCTCGCATGGCTTCCGTGACGCATGGTCGATCGCGGTTTTCGACCACTACGTGCTCGCGGTTTGGGTGGGCAATTTTGACGGTCACCGCAACGCCGCGTTCGTCGGCCGGACCGCCGCGGGGCCGCTGCTCTTCGGCATCATCGATGCGCTGCGGGCCAGCGGCCATGCGCCTTGCACGCCGCTGCAGGCTCCGCCCGGCGCGAATCTTCAGCGTGTAGAATTCTGCGCCGTGTCCGGCCAAATGCCGACCGTCGCCTGCACCCATCGAACGGCCGGCTGGATGATCCCTGGAGTGTCGCCGATCACCACGTGCGAGGTCCATCGCGAGGTGCTCGTCGATGCCGAAAGCGGCCTCCGAGTTCCGTCCGATGACGGCACGCGCGCACTGCGGCGCGAGGTGTTCGAGTTCTGGCCGTCCGACCTGCTCACGCTCTTCGCGAAGGCCGGTCTCCCGCGCCGACAGCCACCCCCTTTTCTCCCCGGCAGCAGCGGCGCGGATGCGCTGGAAAGTCTCGATCGCAGCGGCGAGCCGCCGCGCATCACGTCGCCGCAGAAGGGCCGCATCTACGCGCCGGAAACAGATGGCAGCACGCGGGGCGCGATTCTCCTCCGCGCGCAAACAGAGGCCGATGTGGCAAAGCTCTACTGGTTCGCAGACCGCACGTTTCTCGGAGTTGCCTTGCCGCGCGAATCACTCCCGTGGCACCCGACGCCCGGCGAGTATCAGCTCCTCGCGCTCGATGATCACGGCCGGTCCGCGACCTGCGCGGTGCGAATCGAGCGGGCGGCAAGCAAGTAGCGGTCGCTTGCCCTCACGGCGTAATGCGGAAAATTTTGATCCAACAGGCGCCGATCTCGCCACAGCCAGTCACACGCTCGCGCGCGCGGGCTCCTGCCGGCTGAATTGAGCGGCTCGTTGCTCAGCCGCTCAGCGGCTGAAAGTGCAACAGCTTCATTGGGCAGGAGTCCAGCTATTCTCCGCACGAGGCTAGGCACCCTCGCGCGAGCGCGCGGAGCGCGGAGCGCGACCGGAGGTCGCGGCTACTTTCGCGGACGTATGAGCAGGATTCCATTCGTGGTGAGGGCGACATCCAGACCGACCTGATCGGCCGCGGCCTGTGCGACTTGCAGCAGGCTCGCGCCTCGTTGGTTGAGGCTCACCCGCGGCAGCACGTCTGCTTCCTCGACAGGCATCGGAGTCGCCCGGATTTCGATACCCAAGTGCCACGGATCGATTTCGCGGCTTCGCGCTTCCAGGAGCGACAGCACCTTGTGAAGCGGAGTGTTGTCCATCTTCACTTCGTCCACGACTCTCATCGCGACATCGCGAGCACGATGTTGGGTTTGGTCCAAAACCCGCGCTTCGATGAGCACGAGCACGGGACGACGACGCAGCTTGGGAACCGTGTCGTCGGCAACGGGTTTTGACATCGCGTCCACCGGATCCGGCAGCGCCGCTTCGGCATACATGCAAACGGTGCTGCGCGACCAGATCGCGATCGGTTTGGTCTGCTCGTCGGTGCTGGGGAAATTGAGCTCCGCAAACGCCGGGACACGAATCGGGTATCCACCGCGTGTCTTAGCATCGCGCCAGCCTGCGAAGGCGACCAAATTGGGACGCACCTTCAGATTCAGGCGAGTCCCATCTCCGGTGACCTGAGGCTCCACCTCCAAGGACACACCAGTATTGCGAGTCTCGAAAGCGACCGGCTTCGCTACGCGCGCCTCAGCGGGAGCATCCGGCTTTGGGTCTTCGAACTCCTTTGCGTAGCGGAACTCGCGGATGATTTCGATCACCGCGCGCTGGCCGCTCTTGGTGGTCACCCGCGGCATGGAGAAAAGCGAAGCGCGAGGGACGGTGGGCTGCACCTCTAATGCAAGCGCCTGACCGGGAGCAAAGGGTTCGCCCACGATTAGCTTCTTCAGCTCGTGAATGCCGGTCACGGTGGCGATGCTCTCAGCCAAGTGCTCAGTGTCTCCGGGTGCGATAACGGCAGTGACGATGAGTTTGCCGGGAGTCTCCGGAGCGCTATCCGCACGCATGCGCGCTTCGGCCACGTGCGGCCAAAATGCCGAAAGATCCTCGCCCGGCTCGAAGACGATGTAGCGCGCAGCGACCTCCACCTGCCACTTGGAATTCACGCCAGCCAACGTTCCGGTCTGCGCTGAAGTGTCATTCGCTCCGCTCGTCGGCACTTCGTTTGCAGGGGCAGCAGGAGCAGCGGGCAGCGCCGGCGTAAGCGCCGCGTCCTGAGCAGCACGGGTGGCGAAGCACGCGAGGAGCGCAGTCGTTAGCAGCGCCGCACCAACTCCCCACACCACGCCGCCGCGGCGGAAGGCAGCGATGCGCTGGATGCGTTGCCGCACGCCCGCGGCGTTTTCCAGGATGCCGACGAGCGCGGCTTGGGAGCGTGGGAAGGCGAGCGCGCTTTGCAGCTTCAGCAGTGTGTGACCATAAGCGGCGCGGGAGTCGC
>CAXSDZ010000017.1:634-2960 GCA_964235505.1 uncultured Chthoniobacteraceae bacterium | reverse complement strand
GTCGCGCCCGGTGCGACTGAGCACGAAGGCATCGCACGCCAGCTCGCGATCGGCGCGGAGGCGGGCGGCGGCGAGCCAGAGGAGCGGGTTCCACCAATGGAGAGCGAGCAGCGCGGTGGCGAGCCAGTGAAAGGGCACATCGCGCCGCTTCACGTGCGCGAGTTCGTGCAGAAAAATGAGGCGCAGCTCGTCTGCGCCGAATTGCTCGCGCAAGCCGCGCGGGAGCAGCAGCAGCGGGTGCAGGAAACCAGTGACGGCTGGGCTTTGCACGCCAGCGGTGACGAGCGTCCGCGGCACGCGCCGCAGCCGCAACTCGCGGGCGCATTCCGCCAGCAGCGCATGGTCGAGCGCGTCCGGCTCGGTTGCCTCCGTGCGGATGCGCCGCATCAGCTTTAGGTGCGCGGCGATCCAGAATGCGCCAAGGCCGCACGCGCCGCACAGCCAGGCGAGCGAGGCCCCTTCCCACGCGGAAAAGCGGCGGAGCACGCTGCCCGCGGGGGTAGAGCCGGCGGCGGGCAGGGTCGGATGCGCGGCAGCAACGGGAGCAGTCGGCGACTCCGGCGCGAGCGTGTAGCGCACGACGATCGGCCGTGCGTAGCCTTCCGCGCTCCAGGCTCTCCGGCAGACGAGGCGCGAGCAGCGCCACGAGCACGGCGAGCCAGAGCGCGTGCCGCCAGCGCGCGGGGAGGCGCGAGCCAAGCGCGCCCTGCACGGCGAGAACTGCCAGCGCCACCGCCGCCCCACGGGCGGAAGCGCCCGCCTGGCAGCGGAAAAAGTCGGCGAGATGCCGGAGCACGGAGTCTTGAAAGAAGAGGAGGAAGCGCATGGGTCCGGGGGAGAGGGGAAGGGTTACGGGTTGTCTTTGAGCGAGCGGTCGAGCAGGCGCTTCAGCTCGCGCACTTCCTCCGGCGTGAGCCGTGTCTGGGTGGCGAAGTGGACCAGCAGCCCCTTGCCCCGGCCCCGGAAGACGCGCTGGAGAAAGGAGTCACTTTCCGCCCTCACGCACGCCTCGCGCTCCACCGCGGGGCTGAACTGCCGCACGCCCGCGGCATTTTCGTCCACGCGCAACGCGCCTTTTTCCGTGAGCCGCGTCAGCAGCGTGCGCACGGTGTTTTCCGCCCAGCGCATCGGCTTGCGCAGGCGTTTGGCAACTGCGGAGGCGGTCTGCGGCGCGTGGTCCCAAAGCACTTCCATCACGGTCCACTCGGCTTCGGAGATAGCAGGCAGCGGCATGTGAGCACCTTTTTACTACAGGTGTAGTGGATCGTTCAACTACAATCGTGGTGAGCGAAGCATGCCCTGGAATTTCGATTCCTGCGGTGCCACCAAAGCGGGTCCGCTTTGGCGCGACAAACGTGATCGGTTGTGATAACACACCGCCCGCTCGAAATCTTATAAAAGCAAGCTGCCCCCTTGATATGAAACGCGAACTCCTTCTTCTCACCTGCCTCTGGCTCGCTTCCGCAGCGCTCGCCCAACTCCCGCAGTCCCCGCCGGATCGGCCAGCCCGCGAGCCGGGCGACCTGGAGGAGGTGCAGATTTTCCAGCACCCGGAGCTGCGTTCCGTCACCGGCGTGGCGATTTCCGCAGACGGTCGTTTCCTTTACGCCGCAGCTTTCAACAGCAGCACCATCGCCACCTTCAAGCGCGACGTGGATACCGGACGCCTCGACCTGGCGAACACGCTTTCCACCCCAGACCTCGCCGCAGTCGTCAGCGTGCGCCTTTCGCCGGACGGCCGCTTTGCCGCGGCTTCCGCGTTTCGGGCAAACGCAGTCACGATTTTCCAGCGCGATGCAGCGACGGGCCAGCTCACGGCGCTGGACACTGTGCGGCAAGGCGAGGCTGCCAATGATGGCCTCGGCTTTGTGATCGACGCGAATTTCTCGCCGGACAACCGCTTCCTCTACACCGCCGCCAGCAACGGCATCGGCGTGTATAAGATCGAAGCCGGCAAGCTCTCCTTCGTGCAATTGCAGTCGGCGGATGGCCGCTTGAGAAACTTGCGCGGGGCAACTCTCAGCCCCGATGCCCGGGTGATCTATGCGCCGGCCTATAGCAGCAGTGCCGTCGGCGTGCTGCGGCGCGACGCGGATACCGGTGAGCTGACCGTGGCGCAGGTGCTCGCGGATGGAGAAGACGGGATCGAGGCGCTCGGCGGCGCATTCCGCGCGGCACCCAGCGCCGATGGGAAACACGTGTATATCAGCGCAGGGCGCTTCGGCGGAGATCAGGCAGTGAGCGCCTTTGCCACCCAGCCGGATGGGACGCTGAAGCTCATCGCGGAATACGCGGATGATGCCAGCAGCATGCAGGAATTCAGCGG
>CAXSDZ010000017.1:0-624 GCA_964235505.1 uncultured Chthoniobacteraceae bacterium | reverse complement strand
TGAAGGTATCACCGGATGGCGGCCTGGTGTATGCGCTGGCGAGTGTTTCCGACCGGCTTTTTCGTTTTCAGCGGGATGCGGCGACCGGCGCGCTCACGTCACTGGGCTCACAACTCGTGGGCGCGCAAACCAATCCCGGATCCGCCGGACTGTGTTTTTCGCCAGATGGGAAGTTCGTCTATGTCGCCGATGAAAACTCGAACTCCGTCGTGGTATTCAAGCTGCCCTGAATTGCACGGAGCAGTGCAACACCCGCAGACGTTTCTGCGGTTTGTCCGGGTCTTGGCAAACGCCAATTCAGCACGTCTGCCGGCTGACAGGCCTCATTTGCAGAATCGCGGCGTCCTTTTCCTAGAGTGCGGCAAATTCTCTTGCGTAGAGGCCGGAGCCGGGCAAAGTAGCCCGCTGCTGGTTGAAGAGATGTCAGTTATCCGCAGCACTAGTTGAGAAGGCTGCATTCTCTTTAGCCGACGGGAATAGCAAAACGATGCGGAGGATAAGTATCCCAAGTTGAGGATTTCTATCTGAGGCGAGTGTGTTGTAAGTGATTTGGTCGTCTGAGAAATTCGGGGTGTAGCTTAGCTTGGTAGAGCGCCTGGTTTGGGACCAGGAGGTCGCAGGTTC
>CAXSDZ010000016.1:29338-38713 GCA_964235505.1 uncultured Chthoniobacteraceae bacterium | reverse complement strand
GCGGTTTGCGCCGGTGATGTCCGGGCCGATTTTTCCGCCTTCGCCAAAGAGCG
This sequence comes from uncultured Chthoniobacteraceae bacterium, assembly GCA_964235505.1. GTDB lineage: Bacteria > Verrucomicrobiota > Verrucomicrobiia > Chthoniobacterales > Chthoniobacteraceae > CAXSDZ01. Next base: position 38,660 of record CAXSDZ010000016.1, on the reverse strand, counting down.
TGTGGCACTGCTGGCAGGTGCGGGTGAAGATCGCGCGTCCGCGGCGCGCATCGCCGGGCGTGGAGTAGCCGAGCTGATAGACCTGCTTGTAGCGCGCGATCTCCTTTTGCTTCTCCGCGGGATTTTCGCGCACGGCACCCCAGAGTTTGTCGAGCGCGGCGTTCAGATCGTCCTGTTTGAAGTTGCGAATCTGCCGCACAAGCTCGGCGGAAAGATCACGTGCGGGAAGCTTCTGCGTCTCGACTGCACCGACGAGGTCGCGAGCCCAAACCACGCGGGAAGCGAGCACGTTCAGCGCGTCGCGCCGGTTCTCTGGTGGAAGCGCGGGATACGCGGCGAGGATGGTGCCGGGCGTGCCGGGATCGTTGTAGCCCGCGAGCGCGCGCAGGGCAGGCGTGCGCAGTGCGGGCTCATTGAGCAAACGCTGGAGCGTGGGCGCGAGCGCGGCGTCCTTTGCGGCGAGCAGCGCATCGAGCGCGGCGGCGCGGGTGGCGGCGGGAGTCTGCGCGTCGGAGAGTTGCTGGCGCAAGGTGGCGAGTGCGTCGGTGCTGCCGAATTTCACCGCGGCAGCGAGCACCGCGGACTGGAGCCCAGGCTTCGCAGAAAGCCGCGGCGCTAGCGCGTTCCAGCCCGCCGGCAGCGGTGCTTGCGACTGTGTGCGCAGGGCTTCATTCATGCCGGTGAGGATGGCGAGTTGCTGCGCTTCATCTTCGGTCTTTGAAAGCACGCGCACGATCGCTGCGAGGGCTTCCTCAGTGCTGACGACGCCGATCGTGCCGAGCCCTATCGGCGTGACGATCGCGGCCGCGCGGCGTGCGGAAAAGCGGAGCAGATTTGGCAGCTTCGACGCGAGCGCGAGATCGAGCGCGCGTTCGGGATCCTTCTCCGAGAGCGGCTCGGCGGCATACCAAATCATGAGCGGCAAATTGGCGTCGCGCGCGTCTTCGGCGTGGCTCGCGAGCGCGGCGACGAGACCCCAGCGCTGCACCGCTTGGATGATATGGCCGCGAGTGGCAGGGATGCGCAGCGCGGCGCTCGCGAGGTAGAGCCGCACGGTTGCCGACGGCTCGCTCACGGCCACCTTCTCGAAGTGCTGCACCACTGCCTGCGATGGCACACCCTTTTCGCAAAGAAGCTGCACGGCCCACGCGCGCAGCCATTCGTCGCCGTCATCGAGCAGGGCGAGCAGCGTCGCTTCGTCCAAGCCGCCCGTGACGTGCAGCGCCCACAATGCACGGAGCTGGCGCGTCGTCCTCCACGCCTTTTCGCCCTCCGCAAAGTTCGCCGGAACCGCGCCGATCCCTTTGCCTGTGAGGATTTCGCGCAGCGCGCGGTGCGTCTCCGCATCCGGCCCGCGCTCCTGCAAGATGCGGCGCGCGGTCCGCACGTGCCAGTCATTCGGCGAAAGCTGGAGCGCCACGAGTTCGCTCGACGGAAGCTTCGCGAGGTTCACGTTTTGCGCCGGCTTGTCGTTCTCGTGCACCACTTTGAAGATGCGCCCATTCGTGCGGTCGTGCGCCGCGGCGTCCGGCGTGTGGCACGCCTGCTTGTCATACCAGTCGATCATGTAGGCCGAGCCATCCGGCCCGTAGCGCAGGTTCAGGATCTGGCTCCACTCATCGTTCGCGAGCAGGAAATCCGGGCCGTGTTTTCCCACCAAACCCGAGCCGCGGCGCTCCAGCAGGTCCATGTTGATCCGCGCACCGTGGATGTTGTTCATGAAGATCTGGTTGCGATATTCCGCCGGCCACGAGCCGCCGAGATAGATCATCGCGCCGGAGTGCGCGTGGCCGCCGCCAGCCGCGCCGGAGCGCCGGTTTCCAGCGTGCGGAGTGGCGCTGGCGTAGTGGACGTGGTCTGCGCAGGTCTTGATGTCGTCGAAGATGAACGGGTTGAAATGCTGCCCTGCCTGCCGGTTGTAGTGCGCGCCTTGGATGACGTGGAAAAGGTGCGGAATGACGCATGAAGTCAGCACCGCCTGGCCGTAGTCGTCGAAATCCACACCCCACGGATTGCTCGTTCCTTCCGCGAAAACCTCGAACTCACGGCGCTGCGGATGAAAGCGCCAGATGCCCGCGTTCAGCTTTGTCCGCCACTTGTCGGGGGAGCCGGGCGCGCCCACGTTGGAATGCGTGAAGATGCCGTGGCAGCCGTAGAGCCAGCCGTCCGGTCCCCACATGAAAGTGTTCAGCACCTCGTGCGTGTCCTCGAAGCCCCAGCCGTCGAGCAGCACCTCTGGCGGCCCTAGCGGCTTCGGTTCATCGGCGGAAAGATCGGCCGGGATGAAGAGCAGGTTTGGCGCGGCACCGACCCACACGCCACCGAAGCCGACTTCCATTCCGCTCACCAAGTTCAGCCCGTCCGTGAAGACCGTGCGCTGATCGAATCTCCCGTCGCCGTCCTTGTCTTCAAAGACGAGGATGAGGTCCTTGCCCTGGCCTTCCGGAGCGCGCGTGGGATAGGTGTAAGCCTCCGCGACCCAGAGCCGCCCCCGCGCATCCAGCGCCATCGCGATGGGCTGCTGCACGTCCGGCTCCGCAGCAAAAAGCTTCACCGAAAAACCGTTGCGCCCGGTCATTTCCTTCGCCGCCTGCTCGCCGGTGAGGCCCGCGAATTTGATCTCATCGAAAGGCTGCGCCGCCCCGCCGCGATCCTTGATTCCGCGCTCCTGCGCCTTCATCTCCGCGAGCACTTTCGGGCGCGCGCCATAGAACTTGAAGTCGTCGAAGTTCAAGTGCCCCCAATGCCCGCCCTTGCGATCGATGAGCCGGATGAACATCTCCACGCCCTGCTGCGCGCGGAGGTCCACGATGACGCTGCGCATCGCTTCGCTGGCGTTGTCCTGCTTTGCAAAAAGCTCCGGCTCGAATGCGGTGGTCTTCCAAAACACCTGTCCATTGTCCGCGCACACGAACTCCACGCGCGTATCTTCATAGCCGCCGCCCGCGATCAGAAATGCCGCGTAGGGATGCGTGATGGTGAACGGCGCGGACGTGAGCACGCCCTGCGGATCGTCGCTGTTCGCTTTCTCGAAAGTTCCGATCCAAAACTTCCCCGCGTGCCGGCTCGATGCGTCCTTCCGCCGCGCCGCGACGGTGTCGCCCTCGACCGGCTGCGCCTTGAAGGCATCGCCCTCCGCGGTCCAGTCCTGCAGGGTGCCGGTCTCGAAATCGGTATTCAGCGGATGCCCGTCGCGGCCCAGCGGCAGCGTGCCGGCGGCGGCGGGATCGGGCACCGCGGAGGCTGCGGAAAACCAGCAGCAGGCGAGCGCTGCACACACGATGGAAAGGACGCGTTTCATGAGTGGGGGATTGGAACAGGGGGACGGGCAGCACGTGGCAACTGGTGCGCGGTGTCAAGGTTCCGCAGTCCTGCGCGAGAGTCCTGCAAAATGTGTCGTTCGGAGCTCACCGCATCGAATGCGACGCGCGCATGCCTCGTCAGAAACCCGAAACATCACCACATGAAAACACTCCTTCTTTCACTTGTGACCCTGCTCAGCGTCAGCCTCCTCGCGCCGGAAGCGCAGGCGCGCAGCCGCCATCACGATCGCCACCACGACTCACATCATCATTACTCCCGCTCGCACGGTTACTATGGCGGTTCGTCGTATCGCAGCCACAGCCGCTCCTATTACTACAGCGACTACTACCGCCCATCGTATGCCTACTACCGCCCGGTGCGGTCGTATCGCTCTTACGACGAATGCTACTATCCCCGCGCGCGCTATTACTCGCGTCCGCGGTTTTCGTTTTCGCTTGGGTTTTAGCTGGGGGAAAGGCGCGCCCCTTACTTGAACTTCACGCAGCGCGGACTTCGATCGGAGTCCGCGCTGCTTTTTTTTGCGGAGCCGCCGCTATCTGCACTTTGCCGTGAAGAAATTCAGCCGCGCCGGGGCGACCCGACGAGACTGAAAGACACTGGAATTCCTAGGCCGAGTTCTTCATCCGCATTGGTTGCCGCGCCGATGTTCGAGTTCAGCGCGAACGAGGCATGGGTGTGTGCGATCGGCGTCACGCCGGCGTATTCTGAAAGGCTGTGCAGGTTCAGCGCGGCGGCACCGGACTTCGTCCTGCCAAACGCGCCGCAACAGGGTGCATTTCCACGTTCCGTCCTCAGGCTTTTCACCTCCTTGCCCGAGAGCCATCACCCGCCCCAGATCGGGATTCGGAACGCACTTCGCACCGCACGGGTATCTTCTGCCCAGAATGTGCTCGCAAGTTGGCACCCACGCTGCTTTGGGACAGCACGCTGTGAAGCTCTATCTTTCCCTCCTCGCCACCCTGCTGCTTTCCCTTGCTGCTCACGCCCAGGACCTTTCCTCGCGTGTGCTTGCCGAGATGAACCTCGCCCGCACCGCGCCGCAGTCCTACGCCCGCCTGCTCGCTGAGCAGATGAACGGCTACCGCGGCGTGGAAGGCGCGGGAGTCGTGCAGGAAGCCATCCGCTTTTTGGAACGTGCCGATTCGCTGGCACCGCTGGCACTTTCCGGCGGAATGAGCCAAGCGGCAGAAGGCCACGTGGCCGAGCAGGGAGCCCGCGGAGCGCGTGGCCACGGCGGGCAGGGAGGCAGTTCACCCTGGAGCCGCATGGGCCGCTATGGCCAATGGGTCGGTTCCGCCGGCGAAAACATCTATTACGGCCAGCGGAGCGCGCGGGGCATCGTCTGCGCGCTGATCGTGGACGACAACGTCCGCGGGCGCGGCCACCGCAAGAACATCTTCAGCCACAGCTTCCGCGTGGCTGGCGTGGGCTACGGTCAGCACGCAATCTACGGCGCGATGTGCGTGGTCGATTTCGCCGGTGGATTCGTCGAGCACGACAACACCCTGGCGAAGCTGTAATGCGACCCCGCAAGTCGCGACTGCAATTCAAAACCAACGCAAAGAAGGGCCGAGCGCCCTATGGCATCAGCCGTCCTCACGCGCCCGTAAAAAGCCACCCGCCTGGCTACACGCGGGGACGCCGCCCAAGGACAAGGGCGATGACGAAGATCACGAGAAACACGAAAAACAGAATACGCGCGATGCCCGCCGCAGCGGCGTAAACGCCGCCGAACCCAAGGATTCCCGCGACGATTGCAATGATGAGAAAGATGACAGCCCAGCGCAGCATAAGACGTTGATTGGTTGGAGGTTCGGAAAATAATCGCTTTGCCATCAATCTGCGGTTGTGAGTGCAGGCGCATCAAAACACGATCGCTGTCCCGCCACTCGCCCAGAGCTGCGGAAGCGTCCGGCAGCGCAAACAGTGCGGCGGTTTCAACAGAGCAGGCAGAAGCGAGACGAGGCAGACGCTGCCTTTCTCGGAGCACCTCACACATCGCTCGCCCACTGCCCACACCATTCTGTTGGATGTCCGCGGTCGGATGTCCGATGCTCCGCGCTTTCCCGCGCTCGTGCCTGCTGCTCATCCCCGCCCCAAGCTCCTCGTGATGGAGTTCTGGGGTCTTGGTGACCTCACCTTTTCCACGCCGCTGCTCCGTGCGGCGGAGCGCGATTGGGAGGTGACTCTCGTGGGAAAAGCCCACGCCCGTCCGCTGCTCGCGCCTTCCTTTCCGGCGCTGCGCTTTTCCGCTTTCGATGCGCCGTGGTCTGCGTATCGCGACAAGTATGCGCTCTGGAAGTGGCCCTGGCGCGAGTTGCTCGCCCTCATCTGGACGCTGCGTCGCGAGCGGTTCGATGCCGCGGTGTCCGTGCGCAATGATCCGCGCGATCACCTGCTCATGGCGCTGGTCGGCGCGCGCGAGCGCATCGGCTTTCCGCTGAAGGGCAGCCACGTTTTCCTCACCCGGCCGCTCATCCGCTCCAAGGCCCGGCAGCATAAAGTGGAGGACTGGCGCGATCTCGGCCGCGCGCTCGCGCTGCCCGGCATCGACACCGCCGAGCCGCGCCTCGTTTCCGAGCGCTACCGCAGTTCCAAAGTGGACGGACTGCTCGCCGCCGCGACCGCCTCTGGCGCGCCGCTGCTCTGCCTGCATCCCGGCGCGCGCATCCTTGTGCGCCGCTGGCCGGAGCCGTTCTTCGCTGAGATCGTCGCGCGTTTGCGGCAACACTTTCATTTTCACCTGCTGCTCATCCCGGACCCGGACGGCTACGGCGGCGCGCTCGCGCCGCTCGCGGATACGGTGCTGCCGCCGCTCGCCGTGCATGAACTCGTGGATGTGCTCCGCCGCGTGGACCTGCTGCTCTGCAACGATAGCGGTCCGGGCCATCTCGCCGCGAGCTGCGGCCGGCCTGCGATGCCCGTTTTCGGGCCGACCGATCCCGACTGGTTCCGGCCTTGGGGAAACGATCACGCCGTGCTGATCCGCGACATTTGTCCGTGGCGGCCATGCTTCGACTACTGCAAATTTTCCGAGCCTTACTGCCTCACCAAGCTGCATCCCGACATGATCTGGCCGGACATCCGCGAGCACATCGGGCGGCTGATCGAGAGCGGCGTGCTGCCGCGCGCCCTGCGCCGGCGCGCGTCCGCCCTTGAGCTTGTCGCTGCCGTGGGGTGAACTCTTCCGCGCCATGCAACCGAGCGATTCCCCCGCCCCTGCGCCCTCCGTCGTCGGAGTTATCGCGACCTTTCGCCGGCCGGCCGAGCTCGAACGGCTCATTGGCTCGCTGGAGCAGCTCCCGCAGCACTTTCGCGCGCTGGTGGTGGTGGACAATGCTGGCGACGCGGACACGCGGGCGCGGGTCGAGCGCGCGCGCATTCCCACGCGCTACCTCAGCCCCGGCGCGAATCTCGGCTGCGGCGGCGGCCTCGCGGCGGGCGAGCATTTTGCCCTGGAAAAGCTCGGGCGCGACTGGACTCACCTTTGGATTCTGGACGACGACACCGTGGTCTCTCCCGACTCGCTCGAGGTGCTGCTCGCCGCGATGGCGAGCGAGCAGGCAGTGGCCGCGCACCCGCTCGTGACGGACGCCGCCGGGCAGCTCGGCTGGTATCCCGGGCTGCTGGATGGGGGAAAGTTTCGCGCCGCTCGCCAGCCCGGCACGCCGGAGCAATTCATCGCGAGCTGCGGCGCCGCGCCGGTGCCGTTTTCGTGGTGCCAGGGGATCGCGCTGCTCGTGGCCCGCCGCGCTCTGGAGCGCCTCGGCCTGCACCGCGGCGATTTCTGGGTGCGGGGCGAAGACCTGGAGTTTTCCCTGCGCCTCACCTATGGCGGCAAGGGCATCTACGTTCCCGCCGCGCGGGTGCAGCATCTGCCACCGCCGCCCGGCCCGGTGTCGAGCGACGAGGAATATCGCAAGCACGGAGCAATGCTCCAAAACATCGCTTACACCGCCGCGCATCTGCCGCACGGCCGCCGCCTCGTGCGGACGATTCCCGGCAATGTGCTGCGCTTTCTCCGCACGTGGGGATGGTCGCCGCGCGTGCTCGCCGAAGCCGGCCGGGTGCTGGCGCGCGGCGCGATTGGCGGCGAGCCGGCGGGCGCTTCCCCGCGATGAAAACGTGCCGCACCCTCGGCACGCCGCTCGCCGTCACCGACTACGCGGGAGCGGTGGCGCAGGCGCGCGCATGGGCGGGGGAAGGGAGCGGCGCTTTTTGCATCGCGGCCGCGAACACGCACGTCGTCGCGCTCGCGCGGACCGACCCGCAGTTCGCCGCCGCGCTGGGTGAATTTTCGCTGATCCTGCCCGATGGCATGCCGCTCGTCTGGGCGATGAATCAGCGCCTGCGAGCAGAAGGAAGCGAGCCGCTGCGCGACCGCGTTTATGGCCCCACCTTCATGCTGCACTGCCTGGCGGCGACGCAGGGTGAGGAGTGGAAACACTTGCTCATCGGCGGCACGGAAGAGCTGCTCGCCGCCCTGCGCACCGCGCTGCTGGCGAAGTTCCCGCGCCTGCAAATCGCCGGGACCTACGCCCCGCCTTTCGGCCCGTGGCCGGCGGAGGAAGACGCGCGCATTCTTGAAGCGATCCGCGACTCCGGCGCGCGCTTCATCTGGATCGGCCTCGGCTGCCCGAAGCAGGAACTCTGGCTGGCGCGCCACCGCTCCCTGCTGCCCGCGGGCGTGTATTCCGCGGTCGGTGCGGCGTTCGCGTTCCACGCCGGGCGGGTGAGGCAGGCACCGCTGTGGATGCAGCGCGCAGGCTTGGAATGGGCCTTCCGCATGCTCGCCGAGCCGCGCCGCCTCCTGCGTCGCTACCTTGTTTTCAACTCCCTTTTCGCTTTTCATCTCGGGCGCGAAATCCTCGAGCGGCGGCGCACTTCCTCGGCCCGATGAAGCTCCTTGTCTTTGCCCACACCCCGCCCCCGCACCACGGCCAAAGCTACATGGTGGAGCTGATGCTGCGCGGCTTCGGCGGCGACCGGCGGAAAGAGACGAGCGGCGAGAGACGAGGGACGAGCGAGGGCGGCGGCGGCGGCGCTGCTGCTCTCGACCCTCGCCCTTCGTCCCTCGACTCCATCGAGTGCTACCACGTAAATGCCCGCTTTTCCGAAGACGTGGAAGACATCGGCGCGTTCCGTTTTGGCAAGGCCGCGCTGCTGCTGCGCTATTGCCTGGAAGCGATCTGGTGCCGGTTTCGCTATGGCATCGATGCCTTTTACTATGTGCCCGCGCCGGGGAAACGCGCCGCGCTGTATCGCGACTGGTTTGTGATGCTGCTGTGTCGTCCGTTCTTCCGGCACTTCATACACTACTGGCACGCCGCCGGGCTCGGCGACTGGCTGGCGGAGGAGGGGACGTGGGTGGAGCGCTCGCTCACGCACCGCCTGCTCGGCCGCCCGCGGCTCGGCATCGCCGTGGCGACGCTCTCCATGCGCGACGCGCTTTGGTTCCGCTCGCAGCATGCGGAAGTCGTCTTTTACGGCATCCCCGATCCATTTCCCGATTTCGCGGAAACGGTGCTGCCGCGCCGCGTCGCGCGTGCCGCCGCGCGGCAGGCGCTGCTCGCCGGTGGCGCTGGAGCCTTGGATCCACCAGACTCCGAGGGCGATGACCCCGCCGTGTTTCGCGTGCTTTTCCTGTCGAACTGCATCCGCGAAAAAGGACTCTTCGATACGCTCGATGCCGTGCTGCTCGGCAACGAGGAGCTGCGCCAGCGCGCTTCTCCGCTGCGCCTCCACCTCACCGTGGCGGGCGCTTTTTTGGATGAGGCCGAAGCCCGCGCATTTCACGCCCAAGTCGCTGCCCTGGGCGACGGCGGGAGCACCGTGCGGCACGCGGGCTTCGTGCGCGGCGAGGAGAAAAGCCGGCTCCTGCGCGAGTGCGATCTGCTCTGCTTTCCCACGTATTACGAGGCGGAAAGCTTCGGCCTCGTGGTGGTGGAAGCGATGGCTGCGGGCCTCGGGATCCTCGCCACGCGCTGGCGCGGCCTGG
>CAXSDZ010000016.1:3725-29328 GCA_964235505.1 uncultured Chthoniobacteraceae bacterium | reverse complement strand
TACCCCGGCTACGTGCCGCCGCGAGCGCCGGCAGCCGTCGCGCAGGCGCTGCTCGCCGCCCTCGCGCGGGACGATGATGCCGCCCGCCTGCGCGCGCACTTCCTCCAGCACTTCGTCCTCGACCGACACCTCGCGCACCTGGAGCGCGCGCTCGCTCGTATCGCGGAGCCGCCGCCGCCAGCGGCCGCCACCTACCGCGGCCAGCCGTAGCCGATGCCCTCGAAGCGCCGGGTCACGCGCGCCCCCGGCGACTCACGCGTGTAGAGCGCCAGCGCCAGGGTGCGGCGGCGATACGCGCCGGCGCGCCACTTTCGCACCCGATGGATGGCGGAGAAAAGCGGCGCGAACTTCGCCTGCCACGCCCCGGCCTGCCACTCCGCCAGCTCGCGAGTCGCGCGCTCGCTGGCGCCGAGATTTTCTCCCGTAAAAGTGAACGCCGCGAGCGGCTCCGGCAGCACCGCCATCGGCACGCGCGCGGCGAGCATCCGCTCAACCCACACCGCATCGCCGAGCGCCTTCCAGTGCGGGTCAAACACGAAGCCGCGCTCCACGATCGAGCGGCGGAAAAACGTGGCGCACGTCAGCGTATTCAGATGGACCCAGCGCACGTGCGAGCGCGACGGCAGCACCGCGCGCCGGTAGGAAAGCGCCCGCCCATCCGCATCGACGAGCACCGCATCGCCAAAGACCACCTCCACCGCGGGATGCGCCGCGAAGAACTCCGCCACCCGCGCCAGCGTCCCCGGCAGATACTGCTCGTCGCAATTCAGATACGCCAGCAACCCGCCCTCGGCTCGCCGCAGCCCGCGATTGACGGCGTCATACATCCCCTCGTCCTTTTCCACAAAAGCGCGCACCCGCCCTTCGCCCGGCAGCCACTCCAGCGTCCCATCATCCGACCCCGCATCCTGCACGATGTGCTCGGCCTCCACCCCCGCCTGATCCGCCACCGACGCGATGCAAAGCCGCAGCCACGGCCCGGGGCGGAAGCTGGGCGTGATGATGGAAAACTGCGGTTTGCTCATGCGCGTTCCGCATTGCCATGGAGCGTTCCGAGCAGCTCTGCATAGATCTCCAGATGTCGCCGCGCGACGTGCTCTGGGTGATAACGGGTGCGCATTTCCCCCGCCGCGCCAATCGGATGTGGATAGCCGCTTTCGCACCAGCGATGCACCGCAGCGGCGAGCGCATCCCAATCTTCGCTGGGGTAAAGTTCCGCGCCTTCCACACCTGTCGCGATGTCCACGACGCCTCCGACGCTGGAGCCAAAAACCTTGAGATTGCGTGCCAGCGCCTCCGCAACCACCAAACCAAATGCCTCCTCCGTGGGGCAGTGAACAAGGGCGTCCGCCGCATCGAAGCAGGTCACGATTTCGTCCACGCACCTGCTTCCTAGGCACTCTGCAAAACCGAGGTGCTCCGTGGCGGCAAGACGGTCTGCAAACGCGCGACCATAAGATGTGCTCACATCGTTCTTTCCGATGAATAGCAGCTTGAAGCGGCAGCCGCGCTTCCAAAGGCTTTCCGCCATCATGAGGACTTCGAGTTGACGCTTGTAAGGCGAGAAGTGCCCGACGTTTAGCAGGACCGGTTGCGGTCGCATTTCCCGCGATTCCCCCGGCTTAAAGAAAATCGCCCGCAACGCGTTTGGCACCCGCCACATGCGCCGGGCGAGCAGGCGGACCTGCTGCTCCGTGTAAGCAGAGTTGCAGAAGACTCCACCTGCGCGCGGCAACGTGAAACGCTCGAGCTTTGCAGCCAGATCGTGAAAAGAAAAAGGCCGTGCTCGAAGCGAGCGGGCGACCGACCGCATGTTGCCATGGATCGTCACGACGTTTGGGAAACCCGAAAGCGCCACCGCGAGCGCAGGATATCGCTCGGTGCCCTGGCCATGCACGATGTCCGGCTGGAGCTGGCGCAGGCAGCGCCGGATCGCCGCGACACAGCCGAGATAGCCGCCGCGCAGCCAGCCCCATTTTCCCACCGGGAGCGCGTGGAAGAATATGTTGCGACCGATCTGAGCTGGTGCGCGCAGTGGGTGCTGCACGCAGCAGACGACATGCACTTCGCACTCGCTGGCGAGCAGCTCGAACCCCTCCAACAGCGCCGTCGGCGCAGGGCCGAAATATGGCTCGGGATCATCGTAGCGGCGGAATTCGTCCCGGTTGTCGGGAACCAGGAAGGCGATCTTCATCGGGCCGCGGCATCACTCCCCGGCGTCAGCAGCTTCTCATAAAGTGCGGCATATCGCTGCGCGACTTCGCGCCAGGAGACGACCGGAAACGTCATGCCCGGCCGACGGTGCGCCAGGGGGTAAATCTCCGCCAGCCGCGCCGCTACTGCATCGCACGCGCCGATCGGGATGAAGTGCGTTTCGCGGGCGCCAGGATACGATTTCACCGCCCACGGCTTGTCAGAAAGGATGAGGGGCAGTCCCGCCGCGGCGGCTTCATAAACTGCGACGCATCCGCTTTCAAATTCGCTGAGCAGCGCGAAGCCGCGCGCACCCCGCAGCCAGCGATATTTTTCCTCCGCCGAGACGAAGCCGGGATAGCGGACCCACCTGCCGTCCACGAGCTTCTGAAAGGCTCGGAAATAATCGTCGTCCTCCGAATACGGGCGGCCAAGAAAGACGACTGGCACTTTCGCGGCGTGCGCTGCTTCCGCAAGGAGGAGGCTGTTCTTGCGCGGGGCGATTGTCGCAATCGAGACGAGGTAATCCTCTTCCGCCTGCCCCTGCGCCAATGCTTGAAGCGCGACGGTTTCCAAGCCGTGCGGGATGATCGCACCGCGATCCGGGTGCGCATCGAAAAGGTAGCGCGCCACGGTCCACTCGTGCGGCACGGCGAAGACCATGGCGTCGGCTTCGCGATACACGTCCCACGCGAGGCGACCGGTGAGGCCGGGGAGAAGCCGCCGGCCAAGCCGTGTCATTTGCCGTTGCACGAAAAGCTGCGCACGGCTGCGGTGGACGGGCTGGTCGAGGAACTCTGTCATGACAACCTTGAAACCCTTCTGGTGCCCCAGCCGCACGTGCAGCGTGGAGGGTCGCCCGACGTAGTGCAGGAGGTCGCCGTGTTGCGCCGAATCCCACCACCGCTCCGGCTCCACCTCCACACCGAGCGCAGGCAACTCGCGCATCAGCGCCTCGGTCACGGTCTGGCTGCCACCGTGTGCGAGGAAGAACGGAATGGTGTTGGAAAATAGAACCTTCATCGGCAACGCCGAAAGCTGCGCTGAAGATCACGGACGGCCGTCGGAAAGGCGGCGGGAAAAGCGCCTTGGCAAACACCTCAGCACGAGTCCGCAAACGCTCGCGGGCAGCGCCACGGCGGCGATTTCCGCCGGATGGAGCCGCAGCTTCAACAGGTGTGCCGCAGCGGCACGGGCACTCGCGGGTGAGGGCTGCGCAGCCACTTTGGTGGCGCGGAAAAGTCCTTCGTCACTTATGTCGCAAAGCTCCGACTTCCAGTTGTCCAGTCGCGCCACATACGGCACGAGCCACTTGCCTTTGCGCAGCTTTGCATCATGCGAAAGGAGCCGTCCACCGACCGGAATCCAAGGGTCCAGCAGTCGAAACTCGGTGATCTGCTCGAGAGGGCGGTTGCCGCCGTCGAGGAATGTGACATCGATCTCCAGCGGCTTCGGCTGCTCCTGCACCCATTTCGGGATTGCCTGATCGGAGAAACCAAAGATTGGTGTGAAACGATGCAGCGCCTCGGGGGCAGCCCGACGGAGGTTGGCCACCATTTGCTCGTAGATCGAGCTGTCGGCTTCGATCCACCAGAGGTGCCCTTCGCCGTTCTGCTCCAGTGCGCGGAGCAGATGCAGCGTGCTGCCGCCCCCGAGCCACGTGCCCACTTCCAGCACGACGCGCGGCTTGCGCGGGCTCGTCAGCACTGCATCGCGCAGGATTTCGCGCTCGCGCTCATTCAGTTGGCCTTCGATGGGGACGCTCATAGGAATCCGGCTACTAAACGCAAGGGAAGCCGCCGCTGTCGAGGGCTGGAGAAGGTGGCGCGAGCCAGTTTTTCACGTCGTGCGAGCCGCCTGGCAGGCGCCGTAAATCTCCTCGAGCGTCTCGTTCAGCCCGTAGCGATAGTGCCACGCCGGATAGTGCGCTTGGAATTTCCGCACGTCGCTGACCCACCAGATGTGATCGCCGATGCGGTTGTCGTCCACGTAGGTCCACTCCAGCTTCCGCCCGCTGATCTCTTCGCAAAGTTCGATCGCTTCCAGCATGGAGCAGTTCGAGTGGCGTCCGCCGCCGAGGTTGTAAACTTCGCCGCACCGCGGGGCGCAGAAGAACTGCCAGAACGCCTCCACGAGATCGTGGCTGTGGATATTGTCGCGGACCTGCTTTCCTTTGTAGCCGAAGACTCGATATGGGCGGCCCGTCACCGCACAGCGCATGAGATACGCCAAAAAGCCATGCAGCTCCGCACCCGCGTGGGCTGGCCCCGTGAGGCAGCCGCCGCGAAAGCACACGGTTTTCATCCCGAAGTAGCGGCCGTATTCCTGCACGAGCACGTCCGCGGCAACTTTGCTCGCGCCAAAGAGCGAATGCTTCGTCTGGTCGATCGACATCGTCTCGTCGATGCCCGGTGCATAAGAGTGCCCCGGGTCGATCTCCCAGCGCTTCTCAAGCTCGTGGAGTGGCAACCAGTTGGGCGTGTCGCCATAGACTTTGTTGGTGCTGGTGAAAATGAACACCGCCTCGGGGCAATGACGCCGCGCGGCCTCCAGAAGGTGCAGCGTGCCAAGCGCATTCACGGTGAAATCGGTGAGCGGCTCGCGCGCGGCCCAGTCATGCGAAGGCTGCGCGGCACAGTGGATGATCACCTCGATCGCGCGACCGTATTCCGCGAAAAGTTTGTCCAGCGCTTCGCCATCGCGGATGTCCACCGCAGCATGGCAGTAGCGCGGCAGCGCCTGCTGAAGCCGATGGCGGTTTTGGGCAGTGGAGGCTTCCGCGCCGAAAAACCGGGCGCGCATGTCGTTGTCGATTCCGACCACGTCGAAGCCCTCCGCGTCGAGGCGGAAGCAGGCTTCGGAACCAATGAGACCGGCGGAGCCGGTGACGAGCGCAACTGACATCCGCATTTCTTTCCACCGTCACCCCAAGCGGCGCAAACTGAAACTCGGTGGCGCGGACATCACGCTCTCCCCGCTTTGCGCCGCGTCCGCGCCGCGCAGTCCGCAAAGCCGGCGTGAAGCACCGCGCGCATCTTGCCGGCATCGAACTCCGCCCGCGCGCAGCGAATGATCTCACCGCGATGGCGCATGCGGGGCATAGGCTCGGACAGTGCCCGAACCAGCACAGCGGTCAGCGACTCGAGGCTGTCCGCACTCGTGGCGAGCCCTACGTCGTAGCGGGAGGCGACCTCCATCACGCTCGTGGTGGGGTGCGCGAGCGTGATCACCGGCAGCCCCGCCGCGAGATAGCCGATGAACTTCGTGGGGAAGCTAAACTGATTGTAGCGCGGGTCCGTCGCCGTCAGCGCCATCGGTGAAAAGCCCCAGTCGCAGGCGCGTAAAGCCTCGGTGAGCTCTCCTTCCGGCAGATTGCCGCGCTCAATCATCCAGCCTTCCTGAAACCACGGCTGCGTAGCGAAGCGGTGAGCGCCGAACAGGTGAAACTCCACCGGACGTTTGAGGTGGATTCTCGCCGCTGCCAGGGCGCGCGCAAACAACTCGAATTCACGCGCGACAATGATCGAGCCGGCGTAGGCCACCCGCACGGCGGCCGCCGACCCAGCCGGGGCGGTTTCAGTGGCAACCAAATCGCTTTCCTCAACACCCGCCCGTGCCACCTGGCAGGCGGGCTTGCCCGTCGCTGTCAGCAGGTCCGCAGCCATCGCATGGGAGATTGCGTCCCGGGTGCATGCGCTCGCATACAGATGCTTGGCACCGCGGACCATGTCCGCGACTGGCTCGGCACCGATCCGCGCGGCCATCCCGTGGGCATCGGCATAATCGTGGATGCTGACGTGAAAACCGGTGCCAGCGTGGGGCAGCACCCTGGCAAGCGGCAGGATGGACCATGCATGCGGGATCGCCCAGACCACATCCGGCTGCAGCGTCGCCAGCGTCCGCTGGAAGTGCCGTGCGGCCCAGGGCGTCCAGAGCCGATGCAGCAGCGCGGCCTTCAGGTGAGCGTAGCGACGGTTTGTATAGAGCTTCGGTGGAATGGCCGCCACACGATGGGTCGCCACGGTTTGCCCGAAGCGCGCATCGAGATCTGGCGCGCAGCTCCACCAGCACAAGCGCTCTGCGGGCCACCCGCGCAAAAGCTGGCGGACCACCGCCGGGCCGCCGCCGGAACCGTTCGGAGGGAATTCGGTCGCGACCAGCAGCTTTGGGTATGGGGGTGCGCTCATGGTTTGGGCGGAGGCTGGCCGCCTGCGGCGCTCTGCGTCAGCTTCATCAGAGCCAGCCGCAGCGCGATCATGAAATGGTAGATGCCACCCAGAAATGCCGGTCCCAGAAACACGCGCCCTTCGGTGCGGAGCTGAGCGGGGATCGCGTGGAACGGCCCCCGGATGAGCCCGCGCAGACCGGTGCGCAATGGGCGCTGGCGGAGGCTTTCCCAAAATCCCGGCCACTGCGGGCTGTCCCAGCGCCAGCGTGCCAGATCCAGCGGACTGCCGAGCAGCGACCGGGCGATCACGTAGCGCCACGCATACGCCTGCCGCCGCAGAAAGATGTTGCGAAAGCCGAACGACTTCCGCTTTGGCCGATGCTCCAGAATCAAAGGCAGATCCTCGAAGCGCTCGTCCGCAATCGGCGTCTGCTCGACCATGCCGAAGAACCGGACGCGATCGCGGTGGAAAAGAAACGTGCGCCCTCCTGGCCAGCGCCGGGAGATGATCCGGGCGCCGTCCCAGAGCGGCCAGACGCAGTTAAAACCAGAGATTGCCGGCTCCGGTTCGGGTGCTTGCCGAAAGTTGCGCAGCCACTCCCGCAACTCAGGGCTTGGAGCTTCATCCGCATCCAGCCGGAGAATCCAAGGGTGCCGCGCTTGCGACCAGGCAAAGGGCCAGTGCGGCTCCTGTTGGAGCGAGCGCGGTCCTTCAAAATAGCGGCCGCCAGCTCGCTCCACGAGCGCCTGGGTGCTCTCTGGCACGGGCGCTGCGGAGGGCGCGCGGTAAGGCTGAGGCGGGGGCGCGGTCACCGCGAGCAGGGCAAAGTCGATCGCCAGCGGCGGTTCCAAGAGAGCAGGCCCGGCTGCCACTTCTGGTCCGTCATGCACGACGACGAGATCGTCAAAGCAACCTTTTGCCACTTCCAACAACCGCTCCAGCAGCGCGCGCTCCCGGTGCAGACATACCACGAGAGAAATCGCCGGCATCGCTTTACCTGTGCTCACCCTCGCGCCATTGCGAGGGAGATCCCCCGACGAGCTTCAAGTGGCGTTCTCCTTGCAGGACAGGTCACCGATCCCCCGGACGAACAGCGCGTTTCCCGTGAAATTCCACGCGTCGGTTCCTAAACCGACGCAGGTGAAACCGTGCGGCTGCAGAGTCGCGCTGATTTCTGGAAACAGCGCCGCGCCTGTGTAAGCCGATTCTACCAGTGCGACTTCAGCGAAGATCGCTTGCGTCCGCGCAAGGGTCTTCGTGGCACCCTTCAAGACGAGCCCCTCCGCACCTTGCACATCCATCCACAACAGATCGATGACCAGCACGTCCCGCAGCTCGTCATCCATTGTGCTCACCTCGACTTCATACGAGGAAACCTCCCGCGCGCTCTGCTGATTTGCGAGTGCCCAGCGATCAGGGTCCGGCGGCAGGAGAGAGCCATTCCCCGACATCGGCAGCTCATAAAATCGCATGCGTCCCTTTGCCTCGCCCAGCGCAAGCTGCGAGATCGTGACGGCTGGCGAAGCGGCAAAGCGCTTGTGGAGCCGACGGCAAGACTCCGGATTCGGATCGAAGCAATGCAAGCGTGCAGCGGGATAGGCGAGTTGAAGGCGTGGGACTTCGTCTCCTTCATGCGCACCGACGATGACGATTTGCCCGATGCTTTGCGCGCTGCGGTGCAGGTAGCGGTGGAGGTGCCGCTCCACGTCGAGTTGGGCGCTCTCATACGGCGGTGGCAGTTCCATCTCTGGATGCTCGAAGTAGCCGCCGCCCAGCCGTCGCCGCAACGCGGTGGTCACGGGGCGATGAATTGGACGGGCGAGATCCCAAAAAAGCTTTTTCAATGAATTCGACATGGCAAGGGAGCGCTGGGAGCGTGTGCTCTATTGACGGATGGCAACGATATTGCAGCCATCGCCAAAGCCAAGCGTGGCCGCCCAATCGAGCACCCGCCTTTTTAGCCTACTGTCTGGGCTGTAGCCATGATGGGTGTGGCACGTGAAGATGGAGAATCCATTCGCTTGCAAGATTCCGCACATTTGTCGGGCAGTGAACTGCCAGAGATGCGAGTCGAGGCACCACGTCCCCCATTTTTTCCGCAGCATCACCCGTGGCAGCGAGGCGTAATTTGGAAACGCGAGCATCAAATGCCCACCGGGCCTGAGCAGGCGTGACATCTCCTGTATATACACCAGCGGATCCGGCACATGTTCGATGGTATGCGAGCAATGGATCACATCGAAGCGCGCTGCCTCATCCCACTGGCCGAGGAGACTCCCGTGGCGCGTATCAAAGCCAAGTTCTGAGCAATGCTTCGCGGCCCACGCGGAGTAATCCAAGCCCATAACTGTAAAGCCCAGCGTCGTGGCAAGCCGCAGCACGCGCCCCGTCGAGCAGCCGACATCGAGGAAGTCCACATGGGCTTCGTTGAACCGGCGCAGGCGCGCTGTCATCAGGTCGGCGAAGTGGCTGAGCTGGTGGGGATGGATCGACTGTCCCTGCCCGACGTAGGTCGAGTGATAAGCTTCCTCGTAGTCGTCAACAATTCCAGGTGACCGCCGCCGCACCCCGCAGCCTCCACACTTTACGATCGCTACGTTCTGGACCGCATTTCGCCCCAGGCCCCATTCCTTGAAAAAGTGGATCTGATGAAACTTTGTTGAACCGCAAATATTGCAGATGTCTGCTTGGTAAGACTTCTCGTTCATATGGAAAACGTCGGCCCCACTCTGATCATGCAGGAGCAAGCTCCGAGCGGGGGCCACCGAAGCTGAAGATCAGGGTCGCCGTCGGACAACGTTCCGCACGCGGTGCATCTCTCAAAAGCGCTCACGACCTGGGAAGCAGCGAAGAAAAGCGGGCGACGTATCTCGGGAGAAAGTGCTCTCGGAGCTGGTGGAAGCGGACCCTACAATAGAGCGGTTGGAGGGCAAGGCGTTCTTGGAGGCTATGCCCGAACTGATGCTGGTCCAGATATGTCGCCGCTCGTTGCGCACTTCGCGCGTCTTCGGCCGCAAACGGATTTTCCCCACCCTCAATGGCAATGCGCAAACAGCGCTCCAGACGATCAAGCGATTTTCCTGCGTCTGCGAGTTGGAGGATGTGAGCCTTGGCCTGCGCTCCCAAGCGACTCCGGAGCGCTGCATCACCTGCGAGGAGTTGAAGGGCAGCCGCCATCGTCGTCCGGGTGCTTGCCAGAAAGCCGCACTCGCCGTGGCGCACGAGTTCCACCTGCGCCTGGTCCTGCCACGGCGTGGAGTTTGCGATGATCGGCCGGCCCAAGCCCATTGGCTCGGCGATTCCATAGCCAAAGCTTTCCCCGATCCGTGAAGTGTGCAGGACCACGTCGCAGCTAGCCATCGTCGTCCTCAACGCCGCGGGATTACTCGTCGCCGCGAGGATCAGAAATCGATCGCGATCACGAGCCTGCCGCAGCACGTCTGCCACCTCTGCGGGCGGCTCGCGCAGCAGGAGTTTCATCTTGTGGGTGCCTCGGCGTGCGGCGAGGCGAAAGGCGTCCACCACAAGATCGCTCCATTTGCTGGGATCCGGCCGGGAGAAGCGGCCGACGAGCACCTCGTCGTCCCCGACTCCATTTGCGTGGCGGAAGGACGCGATCTCCGCCGACGGAGGCTCTTCCTCAGCATCCAGGGGGTAAACCGCTACGCTGGCCCGTTTGAAGAATGATGTGTCCAGCTTGTGGAAAGAGCGCCTCGCAGCTTGGACACCACTCGTCCAGGAGATGAAAAGGCGGAAATCCGTCCACGCGTTTTCGCGCGGATTTTCCAAGCGACCAAACACGTTCGTCTGCACCACCGGGATCTTGTTGGGCAGCAAGGCGAGCGCCTCGCCTAGCACGTCGCCGGGGTGCGGGTGTCCCGGCGCGTGTGAGTGGATCACTTCCGTCCGTGCCATCCGAAGCGCGGCGGCGATCTTGCCTGCCACCGCTGGCACGATCTCCACTCCTATCCCCGCGCGATTGAGTTCCTCCCGCCGTGGTCCATCCCTCAACGCCAGGACGTGGATGCTATGCCCGCGCTGCTGGAGCCCCAGCGCCCACCGGCAAGCGGCTCGCTCCATCCCGCCGATACCCAGGCTGTTGAGAAAAACGGCGACTCTCATGGCACTGCCTCTGGGAGGTGCTCAAGCCACCGGCTTTCTTGCCAGCACATAGCAGTTGTAGCGCAGCACATCGCGCCCCACGCCTGGCATTGTGTCTGAGCGCACCACGATTTTGGCACCTCTCTGCACCAGCCACCACGTGAGATCCACCAAACGCGGCAGATGCACAGCATCCGCATCGATCGAGTAGCTGGCCCCGTGGAGCGCGCGGGGTTGCAGGTTCATCCAAAATGCGCCGGGACCCCGAGCTTTCGCCTTTGCCTTCCAGCGGGGAGCACGCCACCAGAGATCGAGTGCATGCGTGGCAAGATCGCCCCAAGCCTGCGCGCGTCCCTTTTCGCGCAAGCGCCTGGGAGTCCGGCCATAATACAGGCTCGGCGGCAGAGCGCCGCCATCGACAAAATCAGGGCAAATGACAGCGACGTGACCACCCGGTTCACAGAATTGCCAAAGGCCTTCCAAATAATCAGGCGGATGGACCACGTGCTCGATCGTGTAGAGGCTGGTGACGAGATCGAAGTTCGCGCCGAGGTTCGTGCCGATCGGCTCGAAGCGAGCGCTCGGGAAGCGCCGTCGGTTTTCCTCCAGCAGCTCAGGACTGTGATCCAGACCGGTATAGCTTCCACCGCGATCCTGCACATGCTGGCACAGGTGTGCGGTGCCGCAACCAACTTCCAGGACCGCCATCCCGGGCATCACGCGAGACACGAGATCGCAATGAAACGGCTGCTCTGCTGCTACGTAGGAAACGGCAGCTCGATTTGCCGTGGCGTAGTAGGCTGGTGGCGGCTGGCGGTAATAGCTGATCATCGCACGTTCCAGCCCAGCGAGTTCAGCCGCGTGGAGGTCGGAATATGGGCGAAGGCAAAGGCTCACAGGCAAACCGGAGCTATTTGGGAGTCGCCTCGCACCAGGCGTGGAAGCCCAGATCACGGGCGGGCAGATTGAAATCAGCAAACCGGGAAACTTCGTAGCCGAGCGCTTCCAGACTTCCGATCAGATCCTCCCAACGCTCCCCGCGCGAAGCCAACGCGGCAGGGTGCAGCTCCAGCCAGAGGCGGGGTTTGCATGTCCCCAAGGTGTCGCGGGCGCCTGCGATCACGTCTCCTTCAAATCCCTCCACGTCGATCTTCAGCACGGTCGGCCTCGCTCCAGTCGCACGGCAATACGCATCGACTGAAGTTGCCGGAAACTCTCGCGCCGCGCCGGAATGATCCGGGGTGTTTCCACACAACATCCCATCGTCGCGTCGCATCGCAGAAAGCACGGCTGTTCCAGCACCTACGGCTTTGTTGACCATCTCGAAGCTGGCGAGGCCATTCGTGTCGCGGATATTCCTGGCGCGGTCGAAGTTTTCCACGAGTGGCTCGAAGAAATGCACCGTGGAGTCTGGGACAGCCGCTTTCACGGCGCAGGAGTAAGCGCCGCGAAAGCCGCCGATGTCGAAAACGATTTCCCTCGGGCGCAACTGATCAACGAAGAAGTTCAGTTCGCAACGGCCTTGGGGCACTTCTGCAAAGAAGGCATAAGCCTCGTAATAGTCCTGCAGCGGAATCAGCAGCAGGTGACGCGCTCCAGGCAATGCACATGGCATCAACCCGGCGCGCCGCCGTCGCAGCCACGCGCGGGCAAATCCAAGCCACTGCGACGCGGGCAGGCGAATCAATTGAGGCAGCTTGGCGAAAAGGGCGGGCATTGCGTGTGTCTATCTCCGCGCAGAGGGCATTGCCAAAGCTGTTTCCCGCCTGAGCCAGTAATGCCTCAGCGGCTCACGCAAAATCCAAGTAGTCATGAAAGCGGCGTGCGCGCTAGCCGGGAGAAGTTGCCAAAGTGAGTCCCGACGACCGAGCAGCAAGGTGAAGCTCAATGCGAGGCCAACCGCGCATTGGGAGGCGATCTGGCGCCATGTGCCCGCGGCCCGCCAGCCGCCGGCTCCAATCAGCCTTAGCACATACACATCCTGCGCAACCATCGCCGAGCGGGAAAACAGGAATCCCCACGCAATGCCAGGGAGTCCGCCCCAGCGCCACCCCAGCACAGCTCCCAGCATTAGCAGCCCAGCAGCGAGCAGATTGAAGATAATCCCGGTGCCAACCCGGTTCAGCGAGCCGAGTTGCGCGGCGGAGATATTCGAGATGGCCGTGAGGCAGCAGGCCGCCACAACAGGCGTGAAAAGCGGCCCGACTTGCGCACCCAACTCCGCTCCGAGCCAAGCCCTCAGCAGCACCGGATGCCAGAGCGCCGCCCCGACTACCGCGAGGAGATACCACGGAAAAGTGAAGGCGAACGTCTGGTCGTAAATTGCTGCGACCGAACTCGAGGATCCACCACCCAACGAGCGGTTGGTGTTGCTGAAAACTGGTCCCATCATTGCGGTGCTCAAACCCTGAATTCGCCCCCCCACATTTGCGCAGATGTTATAGTGCGTGAACCCCGCGGGCGACGCGAGCCGGCCTGCAACGAGGCGATCAGCCGAACCGAGGAAGGAGTTCGTCAGCAACGCGGCGAAGGTCTTCAACGAATAAGCAGCCATCTCGCGCACCCGTCCCCAGCCCGCGTGGCCCAGTTCCAGCCCTAGATGATACTGCCGCCGGGCGTGCCAAAGGAAAACGCCGAGTTGGAGCGCTGCAACCGCTGTGCCCCATGCAATCAAAAGAAGAGGATTTCCGGTCCACCACGCCAGCGCAACAGAAGGCAACAGCCCCAGCAGACTGATGGCAGTGCGAAGTATGGCGAGGAACTTAAAGTCGAAATGGGTTTGCGATAGGATCAACCAGAATTGGGCGTAGAAATTCAGGAACAAACCGGCGCCGCCTGCCACAAATGACCAGCGCAGCAAGGTAACATGCTCGAGCGGCACCCGAAACCACTGCGGACCAAACGCCACCCCGAGCGTCACAAACAAGAGCGACATTACCCCGAGCAAAGGAAGCGCAACGGCGTTCCCTGTGCCCCAATATTGCCGGACGGAATCCGAGTCGCCGCGACCCAACGCCAGCCCGATGTAGCGCCCGACCGCTACGCCGAAACCCATGTCCACAAAACCGAATGAGCCTGCAAACGTCAGGACGTAAAACCAGAGCGCATACATCTCTGGTCCGAGGAACCGGTAGAAGAGTGGCACCGATACAAGGTTCACGATGGTGATCGAGAGCAGCGGAAGTATGCTCCAAAGGGTCTGCCGCTTTAGACTCATCGAGTGATTTGCGAACCTGTGGGTAAGCGATGCGAAAGACGTTAAGTGTCGTGTTTCGCCGTCTGCTCAGACTGGCAGAGCTTCCTGTGCCCGAGGACGACGTGGTCGATAAAGCGTGGTCGGCTTCATATCTGTCAGGGTTGACGATCCTGCTGTGAGGCCAGGTGCTTCCGAGTCGCGCGCACGCTCCAGCAGTCTGATGATTCCAGCAAGAAACAGCGTTTCTGGCAGATTCGAGTCGTAGCCGCCGACCATGAACAGAAAGACAGGCGGTGCGATGATGGCCGGCATCCCAACAAACAGCGCAACGGGAAAGATAGTCATATCTCGGGTGGAGACGATCAACCGCCAGCCGCGGACAGCAAGGACCACGATCAGCGCCAAATAAAGCGCGAACCCCACTGCGCCGACATACCTGATCGAGGAGAGCGGACCGTTGTGATAGGATCCAACGATCATAAACTCTTCCTGCATGACGCCACCCAAAGTATTCCCGGCACCCTCACGTGCAGCCAGCATCATTCCTAGCTCACGGTGGCTGAACCCAAAGCCGTCGCCCAGCCACCGATTTTTAATCCACTTTTCCTCCTTCCATACCATCCGCCACATCTCATACCGCCACTCACTCGAACCTCTTGCGCTCGACACTGCCAGGTAATCCCAATTGCCTGGGAGAAATGATAGAGCCCGCTGCACAGACAGCGGCAGATTGAACAACCGCCCATTTCCGATGCCAACCACAGTGATGAGGCAGACACCAGCCAGCGCGAAGATCACTAAGTCTTGATAGCGCCTTCGGAAATAGGTGCTGAGCCCAATGAAGATGACAGCCGTAACAAATGCGCTCCGGAATCCGGCAAGCAGCACGCAAAGGAACGAGCCCATAGCTGCAGCAAAGCGCAGCGGATAAACCGGCACTAGAAAGGTGATTGGAGGGAAATAAGAACACATCACCCGCGAACCCGCATTGCCGATGACCGAAAGGCTCAGCTTGCGTCCGGTCACATCCTCTTCCTGAGTCAAGTCATCGAGTGGGACAAATCCGGTGTAGAACTGCCCGAGATACATCGCTGCTCCCGGCGCGACATAGATGACAAGACTGGCCAGCGAAACCACCGCCGATCCCATCAGCAACAGCACCGGAAGCATGCGGATCTCTTGGATGGTGGCTGGAGCTCTCACCAGCACCCAAAAAGAGAGAAACGCCATCCCGATCGTGAAATAAGGACGCCCACCAACCATCTCTGAGCCAAAAGCATCCAGCCCCACTGGATTGCGGACAAAGACAGTCGTCAAATACGCCATATTTATAATGATCAAAAGGTAAATGGCATCAAGTCGCACCGTCGAGCGGATGACCTTCAGAGCATAAAAAATGAGGTAGCTGCCTACGACTACCATGATGGTGAGATCCCGAACGCTGAACGGAACCGGCAGGAAGGGCATCAGACCTGTGACTTCCCAAGTAAGCGGCAGCAGCAGCCATGTTTTCGCGCGAAGTCCGATGCAGAGCACTAGAAAGCCCACTGAAAAGCCGAGTAAGCCAATCAATCCCAACTGACCGGCACCGGTAAGTCGTCCACACAAGACGGCAATGATGATCCCTACCAGCAACCCGATGGCAGTGGTGATATGTTGCGGGAGGCGGTCCAATTTCATGACGTTGAGGACATGCATGCAACTGGCGAGAAGCACGCAATAACTGTCAGCCGGGTGGATGGGTAAATTCGCTTTGAATACCCGAGTGAAACTGAGGATTGAGTCAGCACAGCGAAAAAGTCGCGCAACATAGAGCAACGTGCGTCCGGTGCAACGACTGCGTTTCGCCGCTCATGTGGGAACTTTTGGGTAAGTCGGCCGTCCCGAAGTCGGGTTCCCGCTCGGATTGAGAACCGCAAGAGCCTTCCGTTTACAGGCGCTCGCTTGGCTTATGAGTCATCGGGCCATTGCATGTTGGAACTGCCGACGCGGTATTCTCTATTCACAAGTTTCAAAGCTCAGCGCGCGTAAAATTCCATGCCCGGAGCGCTCCCGGCGGGATGATACGACCTATTCTGGATGACGCTTCGAACCGCACCAGAAGCGTCGAATGCCTCTGGCCTGGACAGGATCAGGAAATCGGGCGTTGGGAGTTGCAAAGGATTGCCCGACACTTCGTCCCCCTGAGGTCGCCCAGTGTGGACCAGCGGACAAAATGCGCGCCCAGCTTCTCTGCCTGTGAGAGTCAACGGCACACCATAGTAATCCGCGCCTTCAGGTGCCGCAATCCACCAGACGCTGCGGCCTTGGCTCAGCGCCGTTTGCGCCGCGTGTGCAGCCGCGCGGTAGTTTTCTTTGCGGTGCCGTGCGGCGAAGCGAAAGCTCAGACTGGAGCACAACAACAGGGTCGCCAAAACCGCGAGCAAAGTGCGAAAAATCCAGGGCCGCAAGATCCGCGCAGACTCTGTGATGATCAACGCCAGCAGAGCCGCATAGAATGGAAAAATCGGTGCGAGATGCCTCGCCCAAAACGCCTTGTGTGTGGCGAGCGATGCCGCGAAAAAGCCAAACCCTCCGAATAGCACGATTGCCAGCAGCACCCCGATCGTCCGGCGTCGTGCCGACCCGCGCCAGGCTGTGGCGCCACAGACCACAAAAAATCCCAATGCTCCGGCGCAAGCCGCCACGGTGGCCATTTCGAGCCGGTGTCCGGTCAGAAGCGCCTTCAAGCCCGAAGACCGCGCGACCTCGCGCAGTTCCGCAGTTGCAGGGCCGAGCCCATTCAGCCCCATCCATTCATACGCCATGTAAGCAAGATACTTGGCGTCCACCTGCCACAACTCGGCCCCCTTGGCGCCTTTTCCGAGCATGAAGAGGTAGTGCCATGCGGCTGGAATAGCCAAGGCCGCACCTGCTCCAAAGATCCACCAAAAGCGAGAGTCGATCCTCCAGCGGTCATGCACCGCGATCACCACCACCGGGGCGACCATGGCAGCCAAAGTCATCGGTGCCAGCATGGTAGCATAGCAAAGCACCAAAGCGGCCGCCGTAAAGATCAGCGCCCCACTCCACTTTGCGCCTCTGTTTTCCATGAAATCCACCACCCCCACAAGCAGCCACGCTCCTGCGCAAATCTGCAGCGCATACGGCCGGGCTTCGCTCGTATAGAACCAGAAATAAGGCTGGATCGCTACGAGCAGCGGCAACCACCGGACCCCAAGCCGCCTGCCTGCCACTGCGGCTCCGGCCAGCGTGCCCGCTCCCCAGAGTAGGTTCAACGCGCGAAGCTGCCACTCTCCGGAGCCGATCACCTGCCCGCCTACCCAGGCGAAAAACATCGAGAGTGGCATAAGGCCGTCGGAGGAAATGTTTCCCTGCAAATATTGCCACCACGTCACAAAATCCGGCTGCCGCGCGAAAAGCCCAGTGCTGGTTTCGTCCACCCACAAGCTTTCACTCGTGATCATACAAGGGAGAAAGAGCAAGCTGAGCAGAAGATAAGGGAGCCGGGGGTCTTTCATGCGGGTGCGCGTTGCTGCTCCGTGGCGTCTAGCCGCCGGGGCAGGCCGAGGCAAGCACCGCAGTGGCGGGGAGTTTGGCGAGAAGCTTCGCAAACGCACCTTTTCAACCTGCTCTCCTTCCTCAATCATTTGCGCCGATCCACTCGCCGCCCTTTTCTTTTCCTTGTGTGAATCTGCCCGCCCTCTCCTTTCTAAGCGTCGTGATTCCCTGCTTCAACGAGGAAGCTGTTCTGCCGCTGCTGCAAGCCCGCCTCGTTAAAGCGCTCGATACTCTGGGCTTGCCTTGGGAAGTCCTTTTCATCGACGACGGCTCTTCGGATGGAACCTACGCCGCGCTCGTCGCGATTCACGCTGCTGATCCACGGTTTAAAACAGCCGCGTTGTCCCGCAATTTCGGCCACCAGACAGCCATCTCTGCCGGGCTGCACCTTGCCGCAGGCGACGTTGTGGCAGTCATGGACGCAGACTTGCAAGACCCGCCAGAGATTCTTCCGGCCTGCCTAAACCTGCTCCGGTCCGGCTACGACGTCGTTTATGCTGTGCGCCGGAAACGGAAGGAACACCTTCTCAAACGCGCGGCGTATCGGATTTTCTACCGTTTCTTGAGCATCGTCGCCGAAGTGCGCATCCCGCTAGATGCGGGCGATTTCTGCCTGCTCACGCGGCGCGTGGTCGATGCGCTAAAAGCGATGCCAGAGCGCAACATCTTCGTGCGCGGTATGCGTGCTTGGGCTGGCTTCCGCCAGATCGCTTTGGAATACGAGCGTGAAGCCCGCGCAGCGGGCGAGACAAAGTATCCGCTCACCAAACTAATCCGCCTTGCCAGCGACGGCGTTTTCTCTTTCTCGACGGCCCCGCTCCGGCTCGCCACTTATCTCGGATTCTGTGTCCTTTCGCTCGCGGTGCTGATCACGTTGTGGCTGCTCGTGTGGAGGGTGCTGGGCTTCCGCTTTATGGGACATATTCCCAGTGAATTGCCCGGCTGGACGGCGCTAGCTGTCGGGTTGCTTAGCTTCAGCGGCGTGCAATTGCTAATTCTTGGCTTTATTGGTGAATACATCGGCCGCATTTATACCGAAGTGAAACGCCGCCCCCGTTGGATCTTTCGCGAAGCGGCGGGACTTCACCTGTCCGAACCAAACCGGGACTTTGCTCGTTCCGAGCGTGACCTGCCCGATGCGTAATGATCGCTGAGCGAGTGCGTCGTCCGGCCAGCGCCCGCGCAACACACGCATTCCCTGCATCCGTGTTGTCCCCATTCTGATGGTGCCCTGATCGCGTTATCTACGATGAATGCCCAAATCGAATACCTTTCGCCAGCAGCCCGTGTGAGCATGGGCGATCAATGGTTTGAGATCGCCAGCTTGGATCATTTTTGGATACGTCGGCGCTTCCAGGTTCTCCGCAGACTTGCTCGAGAGATAGAATGGAATGAGCTCGAAGTAGCGGAGATTGGCTGCGGCAACGGGCTGCTCCAGAAACAGTGCGAGGACATGCTAGGAATCAGCGTCGATGGCTTTGACCTCAATGCGCATGCGCTAGCTCAAAATCAGGCGACTCGCAGTCGTGTCTGCTGCTACAATATTTACGATCAACGGCCTGAGCTTCAAAGACGTTATGACGTGATCTTCCTGTTCGATGTCATCGAGCACATAGAGGATCAGGTTTCTTTTCTGCGAGCTGCTCTCTTTCACCTGAAGAGTGGCGGTCGCTTGGTGATCAACGTGCCGGCGGACCCTAGCGTTTATTCCAGCTATGATCTTGCTGTCGGGCACGTTCGACGATACGGCATGCGCGAATTGAAGGCCGTTTTGGCTCAAGTTGGGCTGACGACAAATCGATGGACTTATTGGGGATTGCTGCTTTACCCCCTTCTGCATATCCGCAAGCGGCGGTTGGCGCATGCCACGGATGCAGAGCAAATCTTGCGCGATGGAATGAAGCCACCCTCCGCCTTGGCTAATGAAGCGCTCGGGTGGCTTTCCCAAGCTGAGATTATCCCGCAGCACTGGCTTGGTTCGTCCCTGATGGTGATCGCGGGTGAGGAGGTTGGATGCCTAATATGAACTGCCCGTAACCGAGGGGAATTCACCTTGCTCACAGCTCACCTTCGAGGAAGAGCCCAACACGAAAATGTTAGCGTCGTTTCTCAGCTTGGTAAGCCACATCCCTAAACAGGATTTCGTTTGCGCAAGCCCGCTGCGGAAATAGCCACGCTGCCCGCGATGAACCGTGAGCATAATGGGGATTAAGCGTAGTCTGATCGAAAGAAATCCATATTGATGGATCGGCTTGTGAAGCTCATTACCTTTCTAGCGTTAACGGCACCCTCAGCCACTCGAAAAATCGATCGAGAATGCCAGAAGCGGCCCTCCGTCCACGACAGAATCTTGTAGTCCACCGGCTGCCATTCCATTAACTGCGAGAGGGAGGCGACGATGCGGGTCGAGTTCATGCGGAAGTAGTGCGGGCCGTAGGGATGGATGAGCACGCCAGCGTCGTCCGTCTTGTCGAAAGCATCCCCGCCGATGTGGTCGCGCTGGTCGATGACGAGACACGTCGCGCCGAGCTGCGAAGCGAGCTGCTCCGCCAACATCGCACCCTCAAAACCAGCGCCGACGATGAGGTAATCCCAAGTCACGGCTGGAGATCCGAGATCTTAACTTCGATATTCCGTCTCCGGCGGCCTGCGCGAGGTAGTTTTCAATCCCAGCACGCTCATGAAGAAGCTCGCCGAGCTGACTTGCACGCCGAGCACGAGCAGCGTGGTGGCAGCAAGGATGCGGCGGATGTTTTCGGGATAGTTCAGGTGGCCGAAATCTTCGCGGCTCCAAAGCACCAGCGCCCACGCAAACACCGCGACGCCCGCGAGCAGCAGCGCCACTCCGGCGACCATCCCGCGCTCCAGCGTGAAGACGCGGAAGACGCGCGCAAAGCGCCGGTCCTCCGGCAGCAGGCCTTCGCCGATCGCGAAGACTTTCGTGAAACACGCAAACGCCACGAGCTGCACGCCTGCCACCGCGCATGCGCAGGCCACGGCAAAGGTGCCGGCATCGAGCTGCACGCGGCCGAGCTGGATTGGCACAAAGAAAATGACCATCGCTGCCACTGTGCCAAGCCCTGCGAGCACCAGCCCGGGCACGAGGAAAAGCCAGCGCGGCGAGTAGATCAGCATGAAGCGCAGGTGGCGCCAGCCGTCGCGCCACGGGCGCAGATGCGGCGGGCGCGAGCGGCCGTCCTTGTGCAGCGTGATCGGCACTTCCGCGATCCGCATCTGGCGCTGCGACGCCTTCATCACCATTTCCGAGGCGAACTCCATGCCGGTCGTTTTCAGCTCCATCTGCTCGTAGGCGGAGCGGGTGAAAGCGCGCAGGCCGCAGTGAAAATCGAGGATTGGCGTCTTAAAGAAAAGCCGCCCGAGGAAGCTCAGCACGGGATTCCCAAGCCAGCGGTTTTTCCAAGGCATCGCCCCGGGAGCGATCGTGCCGCCGCCGCTCGGGAGCCGACAACCCATCACCACATCATTGCCAGCACGCAGTGCTTCCACGAAGCGCGGGGCTTGGGAAAAGTCATACGAATCATCCGCGTCGCCCATCAAAAGCCAGCGCCCGCGTGCCGCCTCAATGCCGCCGCGGAGCGCGCTGCCGTAGCCCTTCGCTGTGACGCGCACCACGCGCGCGCCGTGCGCTTCGGCGAGCTCGATCGAGCCATCCGTGCTGCCGTTGTCCGCGATGATCACCTCGCCATCCACGCCCGCCTGCGCGATCCCGCGCCGCGCTTTTTCGATGCAGGCCACGAGCGTCTCGGCTTCGTTCAGGCACGGCATGAGAATCGTGAGATCGCACCCGTCCACTGCGGCATCTACACGGCTCGCATCCATGCGCGGGCCACTCTCGGGGGCAGCAGAAATCGACATTTCGGAAGGCATCATTTCACCACGCCGAACTCCGCGCGGCGGTTCTTGGCCCACGCACTTTCGCCCGACCCGGCATCCGCCGGCATCTCCGCGCCGAAGCTCACCGTCTGCAAGCGGCCGCCATCCGCGCCAGCGCTGATGAGCGCCTCGCGCACGGCCTGCGCACGCCGCTCGCCGAGACCGCGGTTGTATTCCGGCGTGCCGCGTTCATCCGTGAAGCCGGCGAGGATTACCGACCCGCCGCCTTCGCGTAGAAAGCTCGCGACGGCCTGAATCTTCCCGCGATCCGAGCCGCGCACCGAGTGGCTGTCGAACTCGAAAAAGACCGGCTCGAACTTGTTCCGGTCCACGTTCGAGCTGAGAAAGGAAACGCCTTCCTGCCGCTCCGGCAGCGGCGTGCCATTCACGGAATCCGAGTCCGAGCCGTAGGCACCGGAGCCTCCGGCACTTTGGCCGTTCTTTTTGGTGCAGCCGCTGAGGGTAATAGCAAGGATGGCGGCGAAAACTGCGGCGGAGTGCGTGAGCGGTGGGCGAAACATGATGGGCGAGAGCTAGCGGGTTTTTGCGGTGGAGGCAAAGGTTCGTGGAGCGTGGAAACAGGGGAGCATCGAGCGTTTGCGCAACGGCGGCCTCCGGACGCTCCACGCTCTACTCTCCACGCGTCGCGTTTTCCGTCACCGCGACCACGTCGGCTCGGAGACTTTGCCCAGGCCGCTCACGATCGTGGTGCGCGCGCCGGTCTGTGCGTCGAGCATCACCAGCGAGCCGCCGCTGGCGAAAATGAGGTGGCGCGAATCGGCGCCCCACACGGGGTCCTGGCCTTCACCGACGATGCGCGTGCCGCCGCCTGCGAGATCGAGGATCGCAACTTGGAATGCGCCACCGCCGCGCACGTTGAAGGCGATCTTCTTCCCATCGGGCGACCAGTTCGGCTCGGTGTTGTAGCCGTGACCCGTCGAGAGCGGGCGGCCGCTGCCGCCGCTCGCGGAGACGCGGAAAAGCTGCGGGCCGCCGCGGTCGTCGCTGGAGTAGATGAGCTCGCTGCCATCGGGTGACCACGTCGGCGAGCTTTCCACGCCGGGCGTGCGCGTGAGCCGGCGCGCGCCGCCACCGCCGCTGCTCGTGGTGTAAAGCTCGGGGTTGCCGTCCTTGCTCATCGTCACTGCGATCCGCCCGCCATCCGGCGAATACGCCGCGCCGGAATTGGTGCCGGGATATTTGATGATGCGGTTGCGCGCGCCGGAGCCGAGCTCGATCTCATACACATCCGCGTAGCCGCTCTGGTAGCCGGTATAGACAAGCGAGCGGCCATCGGGCGAAAGGCTCGGCGCCACCGAGATCGCGCCATCCTTGGTGAGCTGCGTGACTCCCGCGCCATCCGCATCCGCGGTGTAAATTTCCTTCTTCCCCGTGCGCGTCCCGACGAAGGCGATCTTCGTGGAAGCGATGCCGCGATTGCCTGTGATCGTCTCCACGATGGAGTCGGCAAACCGATGCACTTTCGTTTTTCCACTGCCCGAAAACGTCTGGCTGAGCACCGTCTTCCCGCCGTGATCCGCGACCTTCCCTTCGACGCTCGCGCCGCCTGCCGAGCCACTCACGACGAACTGCGCGCGATCCGCTGGCGTGACGGTGAAGTAGCCCGACATCGCGAGATCATTTTGCAGCGTCTTGATCGCCGCGGCGCCTTCCGGTCCGCCGAGCCCGGCGACCGCGATGCTGAGCTTGTCGCTCTTGGTGACGGTGATGACCGGCGGCTCCTGCGCACGCAGCGGGAGGAGTGGAATGGAAAGCGGAAGCAGGAAAAGGGTGAGCAGGCGTTTCATGAGCGGGCGCAGGGTAGAGGACGAAACGCGCGGGGCGGAATCCGAAAGAATGGCGATGTGCAGCCGCCACGGATCGGTCGTTGGGAATCTCACCCGCCTTGATCCAGCTTGAAATCCACCGCGACTTCATACGGCACCGCGCCGATGCCGGCCGGCGGCGCTTCGATCTCCAGCACCTTTTGCGCGGCGGCCATCACCGACTCATCCATCAGCGCATTGCCGGAGGAAATGATGATCTCGCGGTGCAGGATCGCGCCGTCCTTGCCGATGCGGATTTTCAGGCGTGTCACGAAATCCGCCGACGAGCGGACGATGGAAGTGGGCTGATTCCAACTGCCCACAAACCGTTCGCGGATCATGGAATGATACCACCCGAACTCCGACGCGCCGCCCGCGCCCGGGCCGCTCCCGCTCTTGCCCGCGCCCTTGCCAGTGCCTGCGTTTGCCCCGCTTGCGACGCCGCTCCCCGAGGCTGTGGCAGTGCTCGTTTTTGTGCCGCTTGTCCCTGCGCTTTTATCCGCCGCCGCAGTGGTCGCGTCCGGCTTTCCGGCTGCTTTTGCTTTGGTCCCTGAGGGCGCTGCCGCAGGGGAGGTCTTCGGCTTGAGCGAAGCCGCGGTGGGTTTTGCTTTCGGGCTCGGGGAAGCGGCGGGTGAGGCTTTTGGCGTCGCAGCTGGAGTGGGTTTTGGGGAGGCTGCGGGCGTCGGCTGCGGGGTCGCTTTCGGTTTTGGCGTCGGAGGAGGCGTTGCTTTTGGCGTGGGCTTTGGCGTTGGTTTTGGGGTGGGTGGCGGCGTTGCTAGCTTTGGCGTGGGGGCCGGTTTGGGAGTGGGCGCAGGCGTCGCTTTCGGCGTCACGATCTCGCTCGGCAGGGGCGGCTCGGCTGGTGCGATTTCGGGCTTCAGCCCCGGCTCCGGCAGCAGCGGCGGCGGCTCGAAAGTGAAGCTGGACTCCGGCTCCGCCGCGACGGGCAGCGGTGGTTCGGCCGTGTCAAACTCAGGCTCGGGAGCAGGCGCGGCGGACTCGCTTTCCGTCGGAGCAGACGCTGTTTCGCCGCCTTCCGCACCGCCTCCGAGCGCACCGCCATCCATCCAGATCACATGCTCCGGCACGGGCTGCGGGTGCAGCTTGCCGAGGAGGAAAAGGAACGCCACTCCCGCGACGTGGAGCGCTGCGACGATCGTGAGGTTTCGGCGAAACGGTTCTTCGAGTTGCGGCTTTGCTGGAGACCGCCGCGTGCTGGCGCCGCGCCCTTCCGCACGCCGCTGCCGCGCTGGGCTGCTCTGCACTCGTGGTCTGGCGCGCGGCGGCGGCATGCGCGGTTTCCCTTTCTCTTAAAGCCCCTCCGCCTGCGTGACCACGCCCACCTTGCTGATCTTCGCGCGCTGCACAGCATCCATCACTTCCACCAGCCGCTGCACAGGCAGCTCGCGGTGCGAGCGGATGACCACCGCCACCTCCGGCCGCTCGGCTCGCAGTTGCCGCAACTCGCCTTCCAGCCCTGCGAGATCGGTGTCCGCGCCATTCAGCGTGAGCCGCTCATCGCGATGCACCGCGACGGTCTGCACCGCGCCGGGATCGACGGCATTCTTCGCCGCCTCGCTAGAGGGAAGCACGATATCGACGCTGTTGTCCATGAGCGGCGTGGTGATGATGAAAATGATCAGCAGCACGAAGGCGAGATCGAGCATCGGCGTCACGTTCAGCTCGGAAAGCGTCTGCAGCGGGTGGCGATCGGAAAAGCGGCGCATCTGAAATTTAGGAAGTAGGAGTTAGGATTTAGGAAGTGGTGAGTTCTGCGAGGCAGTTTGATCTGGAAAGTTCGCGAAACGTGGTGCGACGCATACTTCCTAAATCATACTTCTCCCTTCCTAAATTCCTGTCAGCTCCACGCCCGCACCGGCGTGCCATGGTCCACGTATTTGTGCTCGAACTCGCTCGCGAGCTCGGCGGCAAAATTGTCCAGCTCCACGACCATGCCGCGCAGCGTGGTGACGAGAAAGTTGTAGCCAAACATCGCCGGGATCGCGACGAGCAGGCCGGTGACCGTGGTGATCAGCGCGGCGCTCACGCCCGGCGCCATCGCGGCGAGACTCGCCGAGCCCGCCGCCGCCACGTCGCCAAAGGTATCCATGACGCCCCAGACCGTGCCGAGCAGCCCGAGAAAAGGCGCGCCGCTCACTGCCGTCGCGAGCAGGATCATCTGCGACTCCAGCTTCAGCGCGGATTCGCCCACCGCGCGCTCCATCGCCGTGCGCACCACGCGCATCTGCGCGGGCGAGATTTTGTTCGCCGTTTCTAGCCTCGCGCGAAAGGTTTCATCCACCTCCGCCGAGCCGAGAAGCTGAAAGGGCAGCTCTCGGCAACCGGCGCGATAAACGGAGAAAATCGGCGTCCCTTCGAAGTGCGCCCGCGCCGTGTAAAGCGTGAGCGGCTGGCGGTCGGCGCGGAAGCGGTCGAGAAAGGCGCGGCGCTGCTTCTGCGCGATTCGCAGCGTGCGAAACTTCGTCCACATGACCGTCCACGAAAAGATGGAGCCGGTGAAAAGCAGCAGCAGGATGGACTTGCCGGCCAGCGTCGATTCGTGAAACGCGTAGATGAGCCCATTGCCGCCGGAGGCGAGGAAGGCGAAGCCGCTGGCGCTGCTGGTGGGAAAAAGCGTTGCCGGCATGCGGGGAGCATTGGTT
>CAXSDZ010000016.1:1869-3715 GCA_964235505.1 uncultured Chthoniobacteraceae bacterium | reverse complement strand
GCCGCCCGGCGCGCTGTGAAAACGTCGAACGCTGAACGTCGAACGTCGAACGTCGAAGTCCTGAAAGCGCCGCTCCGTTCGACATTCAGCGTTCGACGTTCGACGTTCGACGTTCTTCCCTTCCTTTTCCGCGTCGCGGCGCTGCTCCCGCTCCTCGCCGCGCCCTTTGCCTTCGCCGCCGACAATCCCTACGATCTCTTCGGCCGCGCCGTCGCTCCCTTCGTCCAGCTCCTCGCCGCAAAAAACAAAAGCCCCAACCGCTCCCTCACCCTGTCTGCCCGCATCGAGGAAATGACCGACCTCCCGCCCGCCCTCGCCGGCGCGCGTGCCGAGCTCATCCTCCAGCCGCCGGACAAGCTCCGCCTGCGCGCCCCGATCTTCGGCGAAGAGCTCACGGTCTGCCGCCGCGGCGAAGAGCTGTGGGCCTTTCCCGGCTCGAAAGTTTCCGCCCTGCTCGAAGCCGCCACCGCCGGCAAACAGCTCCCGCCGCCCGATCTAAAAGCCAAGCTCCCGCCCCTCCGTCTTCCCTTCCCGGAGAAGCAGCTCATCTTCCTCCCTGCGCTCTTCCAGGTGCGCGACGGCGGCGCTGCCTCGATCGAGGGCACGCCCTGCCGCGTTGTCGATCTCCAGCTCATGCCCGAGCTCGCCCGTTCGCTCGGTTCCGCCGGCTGGGCCGCTCGCCTGTGGCTCCGCCCGGATGCGACCCCCGCGCGCCTCGGCTTGTCGCGCCAGGGCTTCGGCCTCGCCGTCCGCCTCGATGAAGTCCGCTTCGGCCCGGCGCTGCCGAAAGAAACCTGGCAACCGACGGAAGGGCAGGCCGACGATATCCGCAGGATTTCGCCCGCTGAGTTCGGCGAATTGCTGCAGGCCATCGGCGGCGGCAAGTGACCGGTCGTGCCCCGGGGCACCCCGGCGATTCGCGATGGATTTCGCCTCCCGGTCTAATAACCGCCGCGGCTGCGGCTTATCCCCGCGACATGAAAACCATCCACCTGATCGTTGGCATGTTCTCCCTGGCAACGACCCCGGCTGTGCTCGCCGACACCCTCCGCCTGAGCGACGGCACCACTCTGGAAGGCGAGCTCGGCGCGCCAACCGAGATCACCTTCAAAACCGCCGCGGGCGAAAAGCGCATCCCTTTTGCGCTGCTCCCGCCGGAAGTGCAAAAGCTCTACGGGCGCGATGCCGTGGAAAAGGCCGCACCCGCCACCGCGGAGCAGCCATCTCCTGCTGCTCCCGTAGCAGTGCTCGCAGCAGATGAAGAATTCGCCGCGCTCGCGAATGACGTGAACCTCGACACTTGGGAGCAGGTCACCGCGATCGGCTCTTTCCGGGATCGCGCGGAAAAGCGCGGCGCAGGCGGCCTCGTGGTGACGAAGGCATTCAACGCGATCGAGGAAAACTGGGTCAGCGTTTACTCGCCGAAAGACGCGGTCGGGCAGGCAGGCAACTGGGCCGCGCAGATCGCGCAGGCGAAGCTGCTGCAGGAGCGCGCGCCGCAGTTTCTGCAAAATCGCTGGCTGGCGGTGTTCATCAAAGCAGGCGACGCCGTGGCGCGGCGTGACTCGAAGGAATTTGCACTGCTGGTGCGCGAGCTGAAGCGCTCGCCACTTTCCACTGCCACCGCCGCGCGCTGATTCATTTGCTGCAAAAAACCGCGCGAAATTTTCTCAGAAAACCGTTCGCCACCGGGTTATTCACAGGCAAGCATCCCTCCCGAACTTCCTGATTGATCATGTTCTTCTCTAAAGAAAAAAAGAAAGCCGCCTGGGTGCAGACTGCGCTGGAGCGTTACGAGCGCCCGCTGCTCCAGTATGCGCTCTCCATCTTGCAAGACATCGATCGG
>CAXSDZ010000016.1:0-1859 GCA_964235505.1 uncultured Chthoniobacteraceae bacterium | reverse complement strand
GATCGGGCGCGCGACGTGGTGCAGGACACCTTCATGCGGATGCACAAGCAGGAGCAGGAGGCGATCGAAGGACACCTTTCGCAGTGGCTCTTCACCGTCTGCCGGAACTGCGCGCTGAAGATGCTGAAAAAGGAAGACCGCTACATCTACGTGGACGGCGCGGAGTTCGAGCACAAGAAGTGCGAAGGCCTGACGCCGCTCATGGAGTTGGAGCGGAAAGAGCAGATCGCGCGGCTCATGGAACTCGTGAAAGAGCTGCCAAAGAATCAGCACGAAGTCGTGCGGCTGCGCTTTCAGCACCACCACTCGTATCAGGAAATCAGCGACATCACCGGGCTGAGCGTCGGCAACGTCGGCTTCCTGCTCAATGCCGCCATGCGCAACCTGCGCGGCAAGCTGGAGCGCGACGAGAAGAACGAAAAAATCATTTACCTCACCAAGCTAGCTGCTGCGTCATGAGGGGCCAACTTTCAGATCAAGATCTCACGAACTACGCGCTGAACGACGGGCTCGACGCGCGCGAGCGGCTCTACACCGAGTCGATGCTCGCCGTGTCGGAAGAGTGCCGGAACGACATCTATGAGATGATCGAGATGGCACAAATGCTGGAAGTCGGCTTCGAGCGCGAAAACGTCGCCGCCTGCGAGCGTCTCACGACTGAGCAGCGCGCCCGCTTGCTGCGTCCGCAGCGGCAACGCGCCACGCTCGCGTTTTTGCACAAAGCTGCCGCTTCCGTGGCTATCGCGGCATGCCTTGCCTTTGCGATCGTGCATCCGCAGATGTGGCACGCTCAAGAACACGCCGCCCGGATCTCGCAAGTCGGCGATCAGATGTCGAAGCTGGTCACCGCCAGTGTGACGCCTGCTGACACGGCGGATTTTTCCGCTGCGATCGAGACTTGGTGGGAAACGGTTTCCGAAGACTCTTCGGTGTGGCTGAAGACCGCGTCCGATGCGCTGCCGCAGCCGGCGATGATCTGCACGCCGCCGTCGTGGATGGAAGGCAGCACGGAGTTTGCAGAGCTGCACTGAAACGCTGACCTTTCTCAGATCCTCATTTTCAGAGCGCCGTTCGCTGCATCGCCTGCCGAACGGCGCTTTGCTGTTCAGAGGCGCTGTTTTCTTCAAAGTCTGCCGCCTCTTCATTTTCAAGGCGCCTCCCGCTTTTGCTGAAACCGGCCCCCTTCTCCCGAATCATGCCCACTAACCTTTCCACCGCTCCCGCCACTTTGCTTCCTCAAGCTTCCCCCGAGCCGATCCTTGACGACCGTGCTGCCGCCAAATCGCTGGTGGACGCTTACGACCGCATCGCCGCCGAGATGAGCAAGTTCATCGTCGGCCAGCAGGACGTCATCGAGCAGCTTATCATTGCTGTCCTCGCAGGCGGCCACTGCCTGCTGGAAGGCGTCCCCGGGCTGGCGAAAACGGCGATGATCCGCTCGCTGTCGCGCTGCATGGACCTGAGCTTTCGCAGGATTCAGTTCACGCCCGACCTGATGCCCGCCGACATCACCGGCACCGACATCATCCAGGAGGATCCCGCCACCGGTCACCGCCGCTTCGTCTTTCAAAAAGGGCCGATCTTCGCGCAAATGATCCTCGCGGATGAAATCAACCGCACCCCGCCGAAGACCCAATCCGCGCTGCTCGAAGCGATGCAGGAGCACTCCGTCACCGTCGGCGGCCACACGCTGAAACTCGAAGAGCCCTTCTTCGTCCTCGCGACCCAAAACCCGATCGAACAGGAAGGCACCTATCCGCTCCCCGAAGCGCAAAAGGACCGTTTCCTCTTTCTCGTGAAGGTTGATTACCCCGATCGCGAGCACGAACGCCAGATCGTCGCCCGCACGACCGGCACCT
>CAXSDZ010000015.1:35222-39747 GCA_964235505.1 uncultured Chthoniobacteraceae bacterium | reverse complement strand
GGTGGGCTGTCCTTGGTCGCGTCTTCGGATGAAACGCACTCCGCAGTGATCGGCGAGCCGAGGTCCAGCGCGGTGTAAGGCCAGTTCAGGATGTGGCAGCCCATGTCGCCAAATGCGCCCGTGCCGAAATCCCAAAATCCGCGCCAGTTGAAAGGAACCGCCTTGGCATAAAACGGCCGCTCCGCCGCCGGCCCGAGCCAGAGATCCCAGTCGAACCCTTCCGGGATCGGATCGCCTTCCGTCGGCCACGTCACGCCCTGCGGCCAGATCGGCCGGTTGCTCCAGCAATGCACTTCCTTCACCGCGCCGATCGTGCCGGCCTTGATCCACTCGGTCGTGAGCCGCAGATCTTCGCTCGCGTTGCCCTGGTTGCCCATTTGCGTGGCGACATTCGCTTCCTTTGCCAGCCGCGCGATCTCGCGCGCTTCCCAGATCGTGTGCGTCAGCGGCTTCTCGCAATACACGTGCTTCTTGTCCTTCAGCGCCCGCAGCGTGGCCGGGTAGTGGTGATGATCCGGCGTGGTGACGACCGCCACGTCGTAGTGCTTCATCTCGTCGAACATCTTGCGGTAGTCGCGATATTCCTTCCCGGCAAAGGCGGTGCCGCGCGCCTTCTCGATCTGCGCCTTGGCCTGGTCGAGGCTCTTCACACTCACGTCGCAGAGTCCCACGACGTTGTGGCCGAGCCGAAGGAAATTGCTGAGGTTTTCCGTCCCTTTTCCCGCCGTGCCGACAAAGACGACATCGAGCTTCGAGTTCGGGTTCTGCGATCGGAGAAAAGCCGGCGCGGCAAAAATGCCGGCGCCGAGCGTGGCGGAAAGGGAAAGAAACCGGCGGCGGGTGACTGGGGAGTTGTGTGGCATAAATGAGGGGTTTGAGTTGGCGCTGAGTTGATCCGGGAAAGGAAGGATTCTTTGTGTGGGAGTGGAGGGAATGCAGGCGAATTCAAGGCGCGCAATGTGAAGCGCGATGCACGATGCGCCAATTACCCAAGCCGGAGGCTTGCCGGAAATTAGCCGGTGGTGGAACCACCGGATTCTCGCCACAAAGATGCCCCGCGCCCCGGCAGGGCCGCCGGAGCCTCGCTCGCCATGCCTTCCACCCACCTCGCCCTGCACTACCACCTCGTCTTCAGCACCAAGAATCGCGACGCGTGGTTCCCACCTGCCTTGCGCCCCCGGCTGCACGAATACCTCGGTGGTATCGTGCGCGCGGAGGGCGGCATCCCTCACGCCGTGGGCGGCACCGGCGATCACGTGCATGTTTTCGCCGGACTGCGGGCGACGCATTGCCTGGCAGACGTGATGTGGCGGGTCAAAAGCACCTCCTCCAAATGGATGCACGATGAACTGCGGCTCGCCGGGTTTGCGTGGCAGGAGGGTTATGGAGGCTTCACCGTCAGCGCCTCGCATCTGGAACGGGTGCGCGCCTATGTGCTCCACCAAGAGGAGCATCACGAGGCGAAAACGTTTCAGCAGGAATATGTCGAACTCCTCCGGCGCGGGATGGTGGAATTCAACGAGCGTTATCTTTGGTGACCGCTCCGGCGGCCCTCCGGGACGCGAGCGCTTGACGCTGGAGATCCGGTGGTTTCACCACCGGCTAATGTCCGGCAAGCCTCCGGCTTGGGTGGATTCCCACTCTCCAGCCGCGCTTGTAAACGTTTTCGAGAACCCGGAAAAAGGACGAATCGAACGGCGCCGGTTCATCACTCCTTGAGAATCCGGTCGAATTCCGCATCGGTGGACAGGTAGCGAATTGGAGTGTCAGGATGGGGTGCATGCGTGCGGACAAGGCGCTCCAAATCAGATTTGGCATCGTCGGAGAGATGTCTGAACACAACAACTACAACTGAAGGATAGAAGCACTGTGCAGTCACGTCTGTGAAGCGCGGATCACGGCGTATAAAGGCATCCAGTTCGCCGGCCTGCCGATAGGGGTTCGGTGGTTCTGGACGGGTGAGCTGATGTGCGATGAACGCTAGCGAACTGATCGTGACAGCGGAAAGCAGCACGAGGAGAAACCGTCGATTGATCAAAGACGACTTCAATTGCGGAGACTGCTCACCAGAAGGTAGCGGGATGCGTCCGTCCACAGAAAGTGAGGCCACTGGTAATCTATCCGCCAACTGCATCCCGCGTCAGCCCTCCGTTCACCAGCCGCATGATCCCACGCGGGTTCTCATCGCGGAGCTCGGCAGGCAGCAAGGCAGCGGGGAAGTTCTGGTAGCAGACCGGCCGCACCCAGCGAGCGATGGCGGCAGTGCCGACGGAGGTGAAGCGCGCGTCAGTTGTCGCGGGATAGGGGCCGCCGTGGTTCATCGACGGGCAGACCTCCACGCCGGTGGGGAAGCCATTCACCAAGAGCCGCCCGGCTTTGCGTTCGAGGATCGCAATGAGCTCCGCGGCTTCTGCCAAGTCTTCCGCTGTGCCGTGGATCGTTGCCGTGAGCTGGCCTTCCAGCGCGTGCGCGGCGCGGATGAGCTCGGCCATGCTGCCCGCGGTGATGAGCACCGTCGCGGGGCCGAACATCTCTTCGTGCAGTTGCGGCTGGCGCAGGAAATCCGCGGCGTCAGTCGCAAAGACAGCCGCTTCGGCTTGCGTGCGGCTCGCGTCGGCTTCGGCGCCGGACTTTGCGAGCGCGACCACGCCCGGCACTTTCGCCGCGGCG
This sequence comes from uncultured Chthoniobacteraceae bacterium, assembly GCA_964235505.1. Taxonomy (GTDB): domain Bacteria; phylum Verrucomicrobiota; class Verrucomicrobiia; order Chthoniobacterales; family Chthoniobacteraceae; genus CAXSDZ01. The sequence goes on along the minus strand of CAXSDZ010000015.1, from coordinate 37,077 downwards.
TCGAGCCCGGCGTGATACGACTTGCAGATGCCCGGATGGAGCATCGTCGTCGGCGCGGTGGCGCTGATCCCTTTCGCGAGAGTGCTCGCGAAGTCTTGCAAATCCGGCCCTCCGAGGCCGAAAATCAACCCCGGCTTTGTGCAAAACTGACCCGCGCCCATCGTCACAGAAAGCTTCAATCCTTCCGCGATCTGCGCGCCGCGCTCCCGCAGCGCGCCGGGCAGGATGAAGACCGGATTCAGGCTGCTCATCTCGGCGAAAACCGGGATCGGCTCGGGCCGCGCTGCCGCGGCGTTGAAGAGCGCGCGACCCGCCTCGCGCGAGCCGGTGAAGCCCGCGGCCTTGGCGAGCGGATGCCGCACCAGCGCGGTGCCGATCTGGGCGCCGCTGCCGTGCAACACGGAGAAGACGTCGCCCGGAAGTCCGCACGCCTCCACCGCGCGCATGACCGCGCCAGCGACCAGCTCAGAGGTGCCGGGGTGCGCGCGGTGCGCTTTCACGATCACCGGATTTCCGGCCGCGAGCGCAGACGCCGTGTCCCCGCCGGCCACGGAAAAGGCCAAGGGAAAGTTGCTCGATCCGAAGACGATCACCGGCCCGAGCGGCAGCAGCATGCGGCGCAGGTCGGGCTTCGGCACGGGCTTGCGATCGGGCAGCGCCGTGTCGATCCGCGCGTCGAGCCACGAGCCTTCGCGGATGACATCGGCGAAAAGTTTAAGTTGCCCCACCGTGCGCCCGCGCTCGCCCGTGAGCCGGTCGAGAGGAAGCCCCGTCTCGCGGTGCGCGCGATCGAGGAGGGCATCGCCGAGCGCTACGATTTCCTCGCCGATCTTCTCGAGAAATGCGGCCCGTTGCTCGGGCGAAGTGCGGCGGTAAATCGCGAACGCCTCGTCTGCCAGCGTCAGCGCGTGATCGACTGCGGTCTCGGTGCATTCATGAAACGCAGGCTCCAGCGGCTGGCTATCCAGCGGGCTGATCGCATGAAACGAGCGCGTGCTTTCTTTGACGAGCACACCGCCGAGAAATGAGCGGCCGTGGAGCGGAGTGGTGGAAGCCATAGGAGCGAACTGAGAACTCAAGGATGGTGACTTGCGGGCGTTGTTTTTGCGCACAGTCGCGAAGCGACAGAAAGAAAATAGCCCGGCACTTCAGTGCCGGGTGGACGAAGACCGCGCGTGCGAGTCGCGAAGCGACGAAAGCTCAGATGGGCAGAGCAAGGCGTTCTGTCGTCGCTTCGCGACTCACCTGCTTTGACGCTCAGACCCAGCACTGAAGTGCTGGGCTATTTTCTTCCCGTCGCTCCGCGACTCTGCGTTTCGATCGTGGCAACCCGCCGCCGCATCACGAGGACGGATCGCGCGACCAAATGTTACTTCGTCCCGCTCAGGACATACCCGAGCAGGTCGAGCACTTCGTCTTTGTTCAGGCCGTTGATCAAGCCGGCCATCATGGGCGAGATCTTCGAGAGCTGCTGCCCCTGCACACTTTTCTTCGGCAGCGGCGTGAGCGCTTCCGGTGCGAGGAAGGAGGTGATGAGCTGCAGATTCCCGCCGTCTTCGCGCGCCACTCGCCCGACCGCCGTGCTGCCATCTTTCAGCGCAAACTCCGTGAACGCATACTGGTCCGACACGACCTTGTTCGGATCAAGGATCGAGACGAGCAGATCATTCACCGTATAGCGGCCGGCCGCCCCGGTGAGGTCCGGGCCGCCGTTCCCGCCTTCGCGGCCGAGCTTGTGGCACGAGCCGCACAGCGCTGCCTGGAACATCTCCTTGCCATGCGCCGCGTCGCGCTTTTGCAACTGCTCGACCGTGATCCCCTCCGCTTCGGCGTTGAAATTCGGGACGATGCGGTG
>CAXSDZ010000015.1:0-35212 GCA_964235505.1 uncultured Chthoniobacteraceae bacterium | reverse complement strand
GTGTAATTCGCGCACGGGCCTTTGGCGCGGGGCAGCATTTTTGGCTGCGGCTCATTGGAAATCGCGAGCGCAAACAGCCGCTGCTTTTCGAGCGGATCGCTCACTTTTTCCAACGCCTCATCGCGCGCGTTCGTCAGGAACCCGGGAAAGGAATTGCCACCCTTCCACGCCTTCGCAGGGCCGAACCAGGCGAAGTAGCGCTCGCGCAATTCCGGCGTCCAGCCTGCGGTCGCGGCGCGCAGGTTGAAGGCGAAGTGCATCTGCTGCTTGTGCGTTCCTTCGCGCTGCATCTCGGCGACGACTTTGCCGTAGCCGCCGCCGCGCTGGAGGTGCGCTTCCTCGAAGATCTCCTCCGCCCCATCCTTCGCGGAATACATTTGATCGACTGCTTTCGCGGTGACCGTCGGCGATTTAAGGGCGATGAGCAGATTGCCGAGCTCGCGATCCACGCCGTTGTCGCCGGTGGGAAATGCGGCATCGAGGGTTTGCAGGAGCCGATCGCTCACCGCCGCATCCGGCGCGCCCATGCGCACGAGCGCCAGTGAAGCGGCGCGCAGCCAGCCGATGCGCTCAAAGGGATCCAGCTTTGCCCAATCCTGCGTGAGCAGACGGGCGATGAGCTTCGGCTCCAGCGCAGGCTCTTTCGCGCAGCGGGCGAGGGCGATCACAGCTTCGCGCAGTGCGCGGGGTCGCGCTTCGGAAAGCGCGCGTTCCTGCCATTGCTCGACGGGCTGCAGCTCGATCGCGGTGCGCGCGGCGAAGCGGATGAACCGATCCTGATCCTCCAGAAATGGCCACGCAAAGGCCACCGCCTCCGCATCGCCCGCGCGGTGATGGGCCTCCAGTTTGCGCCGGATTTGCTGCTGCTCCGTGAGCGGCACGGCTGGCGCGGCTGCGGTCGATTCCGTGCCCGTGTAGGTCACGCGGTAGAGCCCGCTCGCGGTGCGGCGCCCGCCGGTCACGAAGTAAAGCGCGCCGTCCTGCGGGCGGACGACGAGGTCCGCGAGCGGCAGCGAATTGCGTGACAGAAACACCTCGCGCTGGCCCGAGTAGCTCGCGCCTTCCGCCTGGAGCTGAATGGCGTAAAGCGTGCCGAAGCTCCAATCCATCGCAAAAAGCGCGCTCTGATATTTCGCGGGAAATTTCGCGCCCGTGCCAAAGACGACGCCGGTCGGTGAGCCGGGCCCGATGTTCAGCACCGCGGGCAGCGAGTCGGGATACGTGTCCGGCCATTTGCCCGAGCCCGAGCGCCAGCCGAATTCGCTGCCGCTCGCGACGTGGCAGATGCGCGTGGGCCGATACCACGGCGCGCCCATGTCCCACTCCATGTCGGAGTCGTAGGTGAAGAGTTCGCCGTTTTGGTCAAAGGCGAGGTCATACGCATTGCGATAGCCGATGGAAACGGCCTCCAGCTCCGAGCCGTCGGGGTTGCACCGCGCGATCCAGCCACCGGGCGCCAGGATGCCGCGGGCATGGCCGCGCGCGTCCCACATGCGCGGCAGCAGATGGTCTTCCTGCCAGACGCGCGGCACGACTGATTTTGCGAAGTCCGGCGCGGGCGTGTGGTTGCCGCAGACGAGATAGATTTGCTTCCCATCGGGTGAAAGCACGAGCGCGTGCGGCCCGTGCTCGCCGCTCATCTCGAAGGTCGCGAGACGCTGCGGCGCGTCGAAGACGCCATCGCCATCCGCATCCTTCGCGCGCCACAGCGAACGCACGTCGTTGTCCTTCGATTTCGGGTCGGCCGGATTGATCGGGCCACCCATGAAATAGAGGCTGTCGAACGCCCACAGGAGCCCGTGCGCCTTGCCGACATCGAGGTTCACGCGCTCGACTTTCGAGCCGGTGCTCTCCCCGAGCGGCGGCGGGGTGATGCGCCACAAAAAGCCGTATTGATCCGACGCGAGCAGGTTGCCTTTGCCATCCACGCAAAGGCTCACCCACGAGCCCTCAGGGTCTTTTGGCGTCTGGTGCAGCTCCTCGACTTTGAAGCCGGGGAGCACGGTGAAGTCTTCGCCTCGCGCGGTGGGGAAAAGGCCGGCGGCGAGCAGTGAAAGGGCGAGGGTCGGGAGGAGGCTGTGGGTCATGGGGAAAGCTTCGGCGGATTACGAAAAGCAAAGGAGGAAGATGCGGAGCGGCGAGGCAAGAGGAATGATCCTCCAGGTCCCGGAAAGTGAGACGCAAATGCGCAGGGCATCCGCGACCACGGCATCTGCTCGCGAGCCATGCGGCGGAGCGCGACTGGTCCCACAACGGTGCGCAAGGCTATGGGCGTGCCGGAGCGTGCGCGGAGTCGTCCTCCGCGGGAGGGGCCGCTCCCGGCAGAGCGCCTGCACCTTCCATCGCGGGATTTGCAGGTGCCGGCTCAGCCGTCTGCATTGGCTCTGGCGTTCCGTCGCCCGCCTTCCACTTCTCGCGTCCCTGCCGCACGATCGTGTCGAATTTCTTTACCTGCGCGGCGTAGAGAATCCCGCGCACTTTTCCCTCCGCCTCCGCCAGCGCTGCGTGCATCTGCGGCTGCGTTTGCTCATTGATCTGCCGCAGCCGGATACGCGTGTCCGCCACGATTTGCTGGAGCCGGAGCTGCTGCGAGCCGTCGAGCTTCAGCTCCTTCTTCAGGCGCTCCACCACAACATCCACCACCTTGTCCGGGCCGCCTTCGATCACCGCCTGCACCTGCTCATGGATCACACCCGCAGTCACCGCGACACCGACGATGACGCCGAAAAAGAAGATCAGGAAAACGCCGAGGCAGCCTTTGAGCTTCTTCATTTATTCGCGGCGATCTCCGGTCATGAAGGCGAGCAGAAGCTGCTCCTGGCCGCTGCGGCTGGCCTCCATCAGCACCGTCGCATCGGCCTGCACGCGCACATTCAGCGCCTGCGTCCACCAACCGACCGCCAGCGCCAGCGCAGCGAAAAACGGGCAGAGCCGCCAAGCCCACGCCGACACCCCGGCGACGAGCGTGCGCTCTTCGCGCAGCCGAGCGAGCACGCGGGTTTCAAAGCCGAACTCCAGCCGGTCGGCGGCGGGATTTTCTTGTGCGGCTTCCTCGCTGCGGGCGCCGGAAAAAAGCACGTCGAGCGCGGAGTCGGAGTTATCGTTCATGGCTGGCCTCCAGGATTTTCTTCAAGCTTTGCCGCGCGCGGAAAGCGCGGACTTTTACGTTGCTTTCGCTCCAGCCGGTGAGGAGCGCAACCTCGCGCACGGGCCGCTCTTCCAGCTCGCAGAGCGAAAGAATGAGCTGTTCCTCCGCGCTCAGCCGCCGCATGGCCCACGCGAGCAGCTCGCGCGCGCGCCCTGCGGCGGCGGCATTTTCCACCGAGTGATCTTTGATGTCCCACTCGGAACCATCCAGCGATACCTGCTCCCGCACGCGACGCTCGCGCCGCAGGAAATCGTAGCACGCCGAGACGGTGATCCGCGCCAGCCAATGCTCGAAGGGCGCGTCGCCGCGGAATTTCCCGAGGTTGCGAAACGCGCGCACGAAGACCTCCTGCGCGATGTCGTCGAGCTGATGAGCGTCGCGAGCGAACCGTGTCGCCGCTTGTGTCGCCGCACCAGCTCGGCGAAAGCGCTGTCGTCGCCCGCGAGCGTCTCGGCTACCAGCGCCTCGTCGCTTGGCGGAGAAGAAGCCGCTGGCTCCGGTCGCGCCGACATCTCACAGGATGCAAATGCGCTGGGGAGCGCAGGCCAGGCGAGGGTGGCGGAGATCATCGGGTGAAGGCAGTCAGGAAGAAGACGCGCGGGGTGGGGGAGTGGTTACAAGGAAGCGGGGGGGACGCCTGCGGCGGGCTGAACGTCGAACGTCGAACGCCGATCGTCCAACGTCCAACGTCCAACTCCGAACGAGTTGCGAAACAACGCCGCTGCTGCTTCGTTGAACGTTGAACGTTGAACGTTCAGCCTGCGTAGCGGCCGTGGTGGTCCGGGTCAGCTCCACTACTTCCCGAGCGCCTTCCGCAATTGCCACACCGTCGCCGCTCCCACCGTCTGCAAGCTTTCCGCCCCGAGCTTATCGAGCGTGTCGTCCTGCGTGTGCCAGTAGAGGTAGTCAAAATCGATGAGGTCGATCGTCGGGATCTTGATCTGATTCAGCGGCACGTGATCGTCCAGGATCGAGCGGTTCAGATACGAAAAGTGTGAGCGTGTGCCGAGCGCGTCCGCCGCTGCAAAGATGCCGCGCGCGAGCTCCGCGGGCGAATCCGGCGGGAGCGTGATCGTGAGGTCGCGGTCGCCGATCATGTCCCATAGGATGCCGAACTTGAACTGCGCCGCCCGCCCGCTTTCGCGCAGCGTCTTCGCGTAAAAGCGGCTGCCGTAAAGGCCATCCGTTTCGGTGAATTGCGTGAGCGCTTCCTCGCCGTCGAAGAAGACCAGTTCGACCTTCGCGGCGAGCGCGGGATCGAGCGCCAGCACGCGCGCCAGCTCCACCAGCGCGCCGGTGGAAGAGGCGCCATCGCTCGCGCCGAGAAAGCGGATCGTGGAAAAGCGCTTCGTGTCGAAGTGCGAGCAGACGATCGCCTGCTGGGTATTCGCAGGCGCGGGCCGCGCGCCATTTGCCGCAAATCGCCCGATCAAGTTCACAAAGCGGATCGGCCCGCGCGGCGTGTCGTCGCTGAACTCCTGCCGCTGCACATCCCACCCCGCGCGCTTCAAACCGGTGGTGATCAGCTCCCGCGCTTTTTCGATCTCTGCGGAGCCTGCCGGGCGCGGCCCCAGGCCGACCTGCGCCCGCACTTCCGCCATCGCCCGGTCGCCGGAGAATTCCTTCCAAAGCTCCGCGGGTGGCGGCGCGGCCGGGGTGCGCGAAGGCATCGCTGCCGATGTCGTGGCAGGCGGTTCGGTCTGCGGGGGATTCACCACGCCCGCAGGATCGGCGGGCGACGCCGCAGGTGGCGGCGGCTCCGAGCCGCGGCGTTTGCAGCCTGCCAGCGCGAGCGTGAGGAGAAGGGCAAGCAGGGACGTCCGGGCGGCCATTTCCCCGCCGGCGCGCCGCCACAGGCGCCGGGGTTTAGACCCCGTCCAGATGCAGCCCGAGGACAGCGAGGAGCCGGTGCAGGTCGTCGGTGCCGTAGTATTCGATTTCGATGCTTCCACGCTTGTCGGTGTGCTGCAAAGTGACGTGCGTGGCAAGGTGCTGCTGCAGGCGATTTTGCAAGTGCAGCAGCGCGGGCGCGAGCGATCCGTGCCCGTTTGCGGCGGCTGCCGCGGCGGTTTGGGAATTTTGCCCGCGGGTCGGCTTGACGGTCCCGTTCTTGGCGAATTGCCCCGCCACCAGCTTTTCCGCCGCGCGCACGGTGAGCGCCCGCCGGATGATCTCCTCCGCCAGCAGCGCCTGCTCTTCGCCGGATTTCAGAGAAAGCAGCACCTTCGCATGGCCCACCGAGATGCGGCTCTGCACCAGCCAGCTTTGCACCTGCGGCTCGAGATCCAGCAGCCGCATCGCATTGGCGATGGCGGCACGGCTCTTGCCGACCTTCTGCGCGATGTCCTCCTGCCGCAGCCCGAACTCGTGTGCGAGCCGCGAAAACGCCGTCGCTTCCTCGATCGGATTCAGGTCTTCGCGCTGGAGATTCTCGATCAGCGCCAGCTCCAGCACTTCCTGATCCGTCGCGATCCGCACGATGACGGGGGCCTCCGGCAGACCCACCCGCTGCGCCGCCCGCCAACGCCGCTCGCCCGCGATCAACTCGAAATTGTCGCCCTTTTTGCGGCAGATCAGCGGCTGGATGATGCCGTGCTCTTTGATGGAATCGACCAGCTCCTGCAGGTTCTCATCGCGGAAAACCGACCGCGGCTGGAGCGGCGTCGGGGTGATCTGCGAAAGGGGAATGACCTGGATGCGCTCGCCCTTTTCCACGATCGGCGTCGGCGTCGCCACGCGCACATTGATGAGCGCGCTGAGACCTTTTCCGAGAGCAGCGGGTTTGGGCATAAAGGAGCGCAGAGTAGCGGCACTCGTGCCAAAGGCAATTCTTGCCTCGGGGTAAAGCCTTATTACCGTTTCGCGATGCTTTTTCCCGCGCTGACCGAAGTGCTCGACCCCGAGCCGCACTCCGCCGCGCTGAACATGGCAATCGATGAAATCCTGCTTCGCACCGCCTCCGAGCCGCTGCTGCGGGTGTATCGCTGGGAGCGGCCGGCGGTGTCCTTCGGCTACTTTGGGAAATGGGCCGAGATCGCGCCCGCCTGGCCCGGCCGCGACCTCGTGCGCCGCTGGACCGGCGGCGGCGTGGTGGAGCACGGGGAGGATCTGACTTACACGCTGATCGTGCCGCGAGGGCATCCCTTCTTCGCATACCCCGCCGCGGAGTCTTATCGCATGATTCACGAAGCTATCGCGAAGCTGTTCGCGGACTTGAAGCATCACATTCATTTGGCAGATGCTAGTGACTCACGAATGTCGGTGGGGTGCTTCGAGGGCGCTAGCCAACACGACCTATTAGCCGATGACCGCAAAATTGCGGGCGCGGCGCAAAGACGCACGCGCGAGGGGTTGCTACATCAGGGAAGCATGCGATCGCCTTTTCAGAAATCCGAGCTAAATGGATCGCAATGTGCGGCATTCCTAAGCGCTTGCGTGCGGCAGCGTGAGTTAACTCAAAGCGAACTGCTTGGAGCTCACCACCTTACCCCATCCAAATATGCATCCGTGGAATGGCTTCGTCGTTTTTAAGCCACTCCTATTTCAGCTTATCCATCGTCGCGCAGGACAATGGTTGGTCGAAACTACAGGGAGCTTTGCAGTTACATCACCGGAGCAATTCCCCTCGGGCGTAGGCTTGGGCTCGTCGGGTCTCATAGTTCGGGTCCGGTTTGAAACCGCGTGGAACGACTGTGAGCATCGCGCGCCAGTTTGGGTCGTTGCCGTAGTGGCCCCAATAGCGCTCAGTGACACCATGGAAGGTGATGTCAGTAGTCCAACTCCCATATTCACCAAGACCATTTGCGAGATCGCGATGCCCTTCCTCCCTATGGGACCGAAATGGAAAATACCGCTGCGCGACATGCGCGGTAACGGCACCGTTTGGATGCAACGTATAGCTCGCGCGAAGCGGTTTAAAGTGTTTGGTGATTGGATGCGTTGTCCAAGCCTTCGGTGGAGTTGTGGAGTCAACAGCCCATTCGGGACTGCCTTGGCAACCGCAGAGCAGTGCAATTAGCGAAGCAAGTAGTGCAAATTTCATAGGCGATAAGTCGAACAATCTAATATACGTCCTATACCGCCCCAGCCATAGGTCCGGGCGCCAGCGAAAGGACGCTGCTCGACCAATAATCGATGATCTCCAGCGCGGCGAAGCGGAAGACGATCAGGAGCGCGTCGTTCAGCGGTGTGCCGATGCGTTTCGCGATGGACTGGAGTGATTCCGCGCCATTCACCGCCGTGGCAAAGCGCGCTTCGATGTCGTTGAGCTTCAGCTTTTGGATTAGCTCATAGCCTTTGCGCGTGTAGGCCGGGCTGCCATTCGGGTCCGGCCGCTGCGAGGCCATCAGATCTTCATACTTCACGTGGCGCAGGCTCCCGAGCGTCCAGTTCTCCGGGTCATCGGCCGCGGGCGGGAAGTTCTTGATGAACTCGGGAAATTCGTCGAGCTGCTCGAACTCGAAGTGGACGCGGCCCGCCGTCCACAACGAGGAAAAGAGCCGCTGGCCGTGGTCGCGCGTGATTTGCACCACGTCTTCATGCGGAAATCCGCCGCGCACTGAGATGTAGAGAAAGAGCGGGCAGCCGGTCGCCGCCTGATTGATCTGGCCATCGATGATCGCGCCCAGATTCGTGTTGGAAAGGATCACGGGCGACTCGCGGCAGTAGAGCTGGAAGTTCCGCGTGGTGGCGAAAAGGAAGCGGCCTTTCGACACATAAAGCTCGATGGGATGGCGGTTCAGAAAGAAGCGCAGCACGCCGGTGAGCCGGTCGCCGTAGGCCATCTGCAAGGCCGCTCGCAGGGTGAAGAATCCAGTGTGCCCGGAGAAGACATTTTGACCCGGATCATAGAAAAGCAGCGACCGCGCGGGGTTCATCCCGGGCCGCGATTGCTTCGGCAGCGCGCTGGTGAGCGCGTCCCGCATGGCATCGGCGGTGACCGGCTTTTGCACCACCCGCGCCACGTTCGTGTAGCGATCCTGCAGCCAGTCTGCCTTGCCATCCGCCGCCAGGAGAAGCACCGGCACTTTCGCCGTCGCAGCGTCGTTCAGCAGCCGGAAACAAATGGCTTCCGCCTCCATGTCCGGCAGCGTGTCGTTCAAAAGGATCGCATCCGGCTGCGCCACGTTGAAGCGCTCAAAGGCGTCCGCGCCACGCTCCGCCACCAGCACGTCGCCGCCGTTGAAATGCTGCGCGAGCACGTTTTCCACGAGCTTGGAAGCGCCGAGGTTGTCATCGATGACGAGGATTTTGAAGGGCATGGCGGTGACAAAAAAAAGGCCGGCGGCAGGGCGCAACCGCGACCGCGCAAAGTAGGGAGGCGTCGCTGGGACGGTCAACCAAACTCCCGGCGGGTGGGAGATGAGCGCGGCGCAGCCGCCGCTTTTGCGCTTCCCAATCTCCCGCCGCGCCGCCGACGCTCTGCGCCTTTGCCATGAGCACTGAAACTCGCGTCCGCTTCGCTCCCTCACCCACCGGCTTCCTCCACGTCGGCGGCGCGCGCACCGCGCTTTTCAACTGGCTCTACGCGCGCCACACCGGCGGCACTTTCATCCTGCGCATCGAGGACACCGACCAAGCGCGCAACTCGACCGAGGCGATCCAGGTGATCCTGCAAGGGCTGCGCTGGCTCGGCCTCGACTGGGATGAGGGTCCCGAAACCGGCGGCGACTGCGGCCCTTACTTCCAGAGCCAGCGCGCCGAGATTTACGAGCGCTACTTTGAGCGACTGCGGTCCGGCGGGCATCTCTTTGAAGATCACGGCGCGTGGCGCTTCCGCTCGCCGCGAGAACACGTGCTGCTCGACGACGCGATCTGCGGTAAAATCGACTTCGATCTTTCCAACGCCGAGACGCACCCGGACCTCACCATCCGCCGCCCGGATGGGTCGTGGATCTTCCATTTCGTGAACGTGGTGGACGACATCGAAATGCGCATCTCCCACGTGATCCGCGGCGAAGATCATCTCTCGAATACGCCGAAGCACCTCGAGCTCTTCAAAGCGCTCGGCGCCGAGCCGCCGCGCTACGCCCACATCCCGCTCATCCTAAATCCTGACGGCACGAAGATGAGCAAGCGCGATCAGGGCGCGAGCATCACGGGCTATGTGGAGGGCGGCTTCATTCCAGAAGCCGTGCGGAATTACCTCTGCCTGCTCGGCTGGTCGCCCAAGGACGGCCGCGAAAAGCTCCCCATCGAGGAAGTCGCGCGCATCTTCGACTTCGCGCACGTCAACCGCAAAGCCGCCGCGTTCGACCTGGAGAAATGTGCGTGGCTCAATGGTCAATACGCCCTTGATCTGCCCGACGAACGCCACCGCGAGATGGGGCGCGAAGCTCTCACGCGCGCGGGCATCGACCTTGCGCAGTTTTCACCGAGCTACACCGACGCCGCGCTCGATACCTGCAAAGGCAAGGTCCGCGTCTTCAGCGAACTCCCCGCCTACGCGCGCTTCTATTTCACCGACGAACTCGCCTTTGAACCCGCCGACAGCGCCAGGCAATTCACCCCCGAAAACAAGCCGCGCCTGCAAGCCGTCAGCAACGCTTTCGCCGCCCTGGAAACCTTCGACGCTGCCGCGATCGAAGCCGCGCTCAAATCCACCGCCGCAGCACACGCGGTAAAAGTCGGCCTCCTCGTCCACCCCACCCGCCTCGCCACCACCGGCGCGACCGCCGGGCCGAGCCTGTATCATCTGCTGGAGGTGCTCGGAAAAGCGAAGGTGCTGGAGCGGATTGACCGGACGGTTGATCGAGGCTTTGCGGCTATGCCAACGTAATTCCCGCGCGGGAGAAATGCTCGTCAAACGCAATGGCCACATGCACGCCCCGCCGTTCCAGAAGTTCCAAGCTCACGGCGTCGGTCAGGCTAAACCGCCGCTCGTTCACTGAACGACAGCGCGCCGCACCCGCCTCGTGCAACGCCTCATCTACCCAAACAACGGAGCACAACGGCAGCAGCCCATCACAAAGCTCGTTGACTGCGTCCCGTCCGAGTCGTCGCTGCACGAGTGCCCATGTCTCATGGACAACATAGTTCGACGTGAAGAGCTGCCATTGTTCGAGTTCAGCCCGGTGAAAGGCCCGCCGTGCTGCGTCGCATGAGATGTCGGAGTCATCCAGACTCGCGTAAAAGCCCGAGGTATCGACAAACACCGCTTTCATTCCAATGGTTCGCACCACTCCCGATCGTGCATTTTGAGCTGGTTCTGCTCGGCCAGAGGCAAGGGGTGAAAAGTTTTCAACGACCGCACCGAACGGGTCGGTGGCTTGGTCAATCCGAGCGCGGGGTGCGGTGAAACCAAAAGCGCGACTACTAGATGATCCTGCTCGATGGCGATTTCGCCGCCGGGCGAAAGTGAAGCGACCAACTCAGCAAAGCGTGATTGAGCAACGGCGAGTTCGACAGTCTGCATGGCATCATAGTGTCACCCGCTCCCGCCGTGTGCAACCTCCCGGCTGCTACCCTTTCTTCCCCTCCTTCGCCCACGCATCCTTCAGCGTGATCGTGCGGTTGAAAACCAGCCGCCCGGGCGTGGAATCAGGGTCGAGGGCGAAGTAGGCGAGGCGCTCGAATTGATAGCGTTGCGCGGGGGCGGCGTCGCGCAGGGACGGCTCGCACTTCGCGGTGAGCACTTCGAGGGAATGCGGATTGATGTGGCGGGTGAAGTCGCCTTCGGCGTCCGGCTCCGGCTCGGTGAAAAGCCGGTCGTAAAGGCGCACTTCCGCATCGATCGCGTCGGCAGCCGAGACCCAGTGGATCGTGCCTTTCACCTTGCGATTGGCGTTCGGGCCACCGCTTTTACTCCCGAGATCGGCGGTGCAGCGGAGCTCTGAAATTGCGCCTGCCGCGTCCTTCACCACCTCGTCGCAGCGGATGATGAACGCATACTTCAAGCGCACTTCGCCGCCCGGCCGCAGGCGGAAGTATTTCGGCGGCGGCACCTCCATGAAGTCATCCGCCTCGATGTAAAGCTCGCGCCCGAACGGCACCGCGCGCGTGCCGCCCTCCGGGTCGTTGGGATTGTTCGCCGCGTGGCACTCTTCCGCCTGGTTTTCGGGATAGTTTGTGATCACGACTTTGATCGGTCGCAGCACCGCCAGGCGGCGTTGTGCGGTGCGATTCAGCTCCTCACGGATCGCGTGCTCCAGCACGGCGACGTCGGTCATCCCGTCGTATTTTGTAACCCCCACGCCGATCGCAAAGGCGCGCAGCGCACTCGCCGGGACGCCGCGGCGGCGCAGCCCGGAGATCGTCGGCATGCGCGGGTCGTCCCAACCGGTCACCAGCCCTTCCGTCACGAGCCGCATGAGCTTGCGTTTGCTCATCACGGTGTAGGTCAGGTTCAAGCGCGCGAACTCCGTTTGCTTTGGCAAAGTGCGTGGCAATTCGAGGCTTTCCAGGATCCAGTCGTAGAGCGGCCGATGCACCTCAAACTCCAGCGTGCAGAGCGAGTGCGTCACCCCTTCGATGTAATCCGAAAGGCAATGCGCGAAGTCATACATCGGGTAGATGCACCACTGGTTGCCGGCGTGGTGATGCGCCACGTGCCGGATGCGGAAGAGCACCGGATCGCGCAGCCACATATTGGGCGCCTGCATGTCGATCATCGCGCGGAGCGTGCGCGCGCCATCGGGGAACTCGCCGGCGCGCATCCGCGCGAAAAGGTCGAGGCTTTCCTCCACCGGGCGCTCGCGGAACGGACTGTCCTTTCCCTCCTGCCGAAAGCGGTCGGTTTCCTCGGGCGGGAGATCGTCCACGTAGGCTTTGCCGCTGCGGATGAGCGTCACGGCATGGTCGTGGATTTGCGGGAAGTAATCCGAGGCGTAAAAAGGCTCGAGCTTCCCTGCCGGGGAGCCCGCCGCATCTGCCAGCACCGGCGCGAGAAAGGCGTCGGCCTTCCCACCGATCTGCGCGGTCTGCGGCGTCTGCCCCGCGGGCTTCATGCCGAGCGCATGATCGGCCCAGCCATCGATCAGCCAATGCACATCCTTCAGGATCGATTCCACATACTCCACGTCTTCTTTCGCAGGGTTCGTGTCGTCCATCCGCAGGTTGCAGACGCCGCCAAATTCCCGCGCGATGCCGAAGTTCAGGCAGATCGATTTCGCGTGGCCGATGTGGAGGTAGCCATTCGGCTCCGGCGGGAAGCGCGTGTGCGGGGTCTCGTGCTTCCGCTCCACCAGATCCTGCGCGACGATGTCGCGGATGAAGTCGGAAGGCGCAGCGGGCGGGTCGGTCGGCGTGGTCATGTGGGAAAAAGGACCGGCAGGGTAGCAGACGCCGCGAACGATGGGCAACCGTCGCAGGTGCCGGTGGGGTCCTCATCTGTCGCTCGCGCGAGGGCTCCCGCCCTCGTGCGCAGAATCGCCGGGCTCCTGCCCGATAAGAGCGCCCTTTGCTGCTGGTCACGCGTCACGGGGCGGGAGCCCCGGAAATCACGCGCACGAGGGCAGGAGCCCTCGCGCGAGCGCGCGTTTCCCTTTTTAAAGATGCTGGCACGAACCCAACGTGCTCCGCAAACGCGCGGCTTGCGCGCTCCCGCCGCTTCGGGAGTAATCGCCAGCCTGATGCCTAAAGAGGTCTATGATTTCGCCGACTTGCAAAACTGGCGCGCCGCGACTGCCGATGCCGGGCCGCCGCTGCGACTCGCGGTGTTTGGCGATCCCGTGGCGCACTCGGCCTCGCCGCCGATGCACAATGCGGCACTGGAAAAATGCGGGATCGCGGCGCGGTATGCGCGGCTCCACATCCGGCCCGCAGAGCTCGCCGCCGCGCTCCGTCTGCTGCCGGAGCAGGGCTTTCTCGGCGTGAACCTCACCATCCCGCACAAGGCCGCCGCGCTGCCGCTACTCACGCGCGTGGACGATCACGCGCGCCGCATCGGCGTCGTAAATACGGTCGCCGTGGACGGGGATGAACTCACCGGTTTCAACACCGATGGACCGGGCCTCGTGCGTGCGCTGCAAGCGGAGTTCGGCGTCCATCTGCGCGAGCTGCGAGTCCTCGTGCTCGGGGCCGGCGGGGGCGCCGGCCGCGCCATCGCCATGCAGTGCGGGATCGAAGGCTGCGAGCGGCTCGTTCTCGTGAACCGCACGCCGGAAAAGGCGCGCGCGCTCGCGGCGGAGCTGGAGCCGTTTTTCGCTGGCGCGCGCGTTTCCGCGCAGGTCGCGCGACTGGAGGCGGTGCCGTGGGAGGACGGCGCGCTGCGCTTCCAACTCGCAAACACCGACCTCGTCATCAACTGCACCTCGCTCGGCATGCAGCGCACCGATCCGTCGCCGCTTCCCAGCGCGCTGCTGCAGCCGCACCTCATGATTTACGACACCATCTACACCGCCGCGCGCACGTGTCTCATGCAGGCTGCCGATGAAGCTGGCGCATGCTCGGCGAACGGCCTCTCGATGCTGCTCCACCAGGGCGCGCTGGCGTTTGAGATCTGGTTCAACCGCGAAGCGCCACTGGCGGAAATGCGCGCGGCATTGCTGGCGCAGGCGGGATGACGAGTAGCGAGTGCGGCGTCCGTTCGTCATTGGCGCTTTGCCACACCTTCGACATTCGTCATTCCGCCCCTTTTCTCCATGACAATTCCCATCGCCTTCGTCCTCCTGCTGCTGGTCCTCGCGATCGTCCTTTTCGCGATGGAAAAGCTCTCCGTGGACATCATCACGCTGATGCTGCTCATCGCGCTCGTCGCCGTGCCAGTGTCCGGCGGCAAAGGGGTGCTGACGGCGGATGAAGCCTTCGAGGGATTTTCAAATGACATCATCATCATCCTCGGCGCGATCTTCGTGATCAGCGGCGCGTTGCAGGAAACCGGCGTGCTCGATCTGCTCGGCAGCCGCCTGCTGAAGCTCGCGAGCAAGAGCACGAATCACCTTACGTTTTACATCATGGCCGTCGCCAGCGCGGTGTCGGCCTTCATGAATAACACGACCGTCACCGCCATGCTCCAGCCGCCGGTCATCGGCATCGCGCGGCGCTCAGGCGTCAGCGCTTCCAAGCTGCTCATGCCGCTTGCCTTCGCCTCCATCCTCGGCGGCACCTGCACGCTCATCGGCACCTCTACAAACGTCGCGGTGAGCGGCTACATTAAGGCGCACGGCATGCGCGAGCTGGGGCTTTTCGAGATCACGCCGATCGGCCTCGTCATCGTCGCCGTCGGCACCGCTTACATGATGCTGATCGGCCGCCGCATGCTTCCCGATCACCGCGAAGCGAGCCTCGCCACCGACTTCCAAATCCGCGAGTATCTCTCGGAAATCATCGTAATGCCCGGCTCACCGCTGATCGGGCAAAAGAGCTACGAATCCGACCTGAGCGTGCTCGATTTTCGCATCCTGAAAATCATCCGCGGCGCGCAGCAGTTTCTGCCGAGTTCACGTGTGTTCATCGAGGAAAGCGACACGCTGCTCGTGGAAGGGCAGGTCGCGAACTTGATGAAGGTGAAGGTGATCGAAGGGATCGAGATCAAAGCCGAGGCGAAGCTCGGAGATCTCGACCTGCAATCCTCGAATTTTCGCATCGCGGAAGTGCTGCTCACGCCGCAGTCCGAGCTGGTCGGGCGCACGCTGCGCGAGGCGAATTTTCGCCGCCACTACGGCCTCACCGCGCTGGCCATTTATCGCAAAGGGCAGTCGCTGCGCGACCAGGTCGGCGACACCGGCCTGCACGTCGGCGACCTGCTGCTCGTGCAAGGGCCGGACGACCGGATTGAGGCGTTGCGCAGCCACGCGGGCCTCACGATTTTCGAGGAAGTCGAGCAGCCGCTCTACCACCCGCGCAAAGGGCTGCTGACCGTGGGGCTTTTTATCACGGCGGTAGTCATCGGCGGCATCGGCTGGGTGCCGCTTTCGATTGCGTTTCTTTCCGCCGCGGTGCTCACGATTTTGTGCCGCTGCATCAACATCGAGAAGGCCTACGAATTCATCGACTGGCGGCTGCTGATCCTGATCGGCGGCATGACTGCCTTTGGCGCGGCGATGAGCAACACGGGCGCCGCGAACTACCTTGCCGACCTCATCGTGCGCTGGTTTGAGCCGATGGGGCTGGTGGCGATTCTGGCGGGATTCTTTGTGCTCACGATCATCCTCACGCAGCCGATGAGCAACGCCGCCGCCGCGCTCGTGGTGCTGCCGGTCGCCATCACCACCGCGCAAAAGCTCGGCGCAAACGAGCGCACGTTTGCCATCGCGATCATGCTCGCCGCGTCGGTCAGTTTCATCACGCCCTTCGAGCCGTCGTGCATCCTCGTGTATGGGCCGGGGAAATATCGGTTCGTGGATTTCGTGAAGGTCGGCGTGGGGCTGACGGTGGTGCTGGCGATCACCGTGCTGCTGCTGCTGCCGGTCTTTTGGCCGCTGCGGGCTGGGAGGTGAGGGCGCATGACGAATGACGCAATGACGCAGGTGGCGCGGAGCGAAGGGGGGCCGGCTTCAGCCGGTGCCAGCGCGCCACGCGGGGCGATGCGCCTCAGCAGCAGCGGCGCACGCTGCGGAAGCGGTGCTCGGTCGCGCTCAGATAGACGTTCTGCCGGCCGCGCGGGGTTTGCGCGGCGGCGCAGTCGCACGCTTGGGCAGCCCTTTGCTCGCGGTCGAGGGCGGCTTCGCCGGAAAGCTCTTTCAGCAGCGTGCAGCCAAAGGCCACCGCGCCGAGCACATGCAGCGGGCGCGCGTTTGCGGCCACATCGGAAGCAGACAGCCAGACCGGTTCCGTTTCGTGCAGGAGCGGTGCTTTTCGTCCGCCGAGCACCCGCAGCCACTCGCGCACGGCGAGCACCACGATGGTCGCCACGAGCGCCAGAAAGATGGCGGTCACGGCCGTGTCCACGCGCGCGTTGAAAGCGCCGGTAGCCCTATCGCGCAGCGCTTTTTCCGCGGCGGCGATCACGCTCGCGTCGCCCGCGGACTTCGCAGTTGCGAGCGCGCTTTCCAGCGCCGGCTGCTTCGCATCCTGCGCGCGCGCGGCGGCCAGGAAGCCGATCTTCGGGCTCGCGTGGAAGATCTTCTGAGTGGCTGCGGTGCCGGTCACGGCGAGCAGCCAGACGAGGGGAATGAAGGTCGCCAACGCGATGAGCGGACGGCCGCGAGCCGTCCGCACTTCTCCCGGCTGCAGGTCTGAAGCGCGCGCCCCCCCGCCGAGTTGCATCTTCAAAAGAATGGTCGTCGCGAGGCAGAGTGCGATCGAGGCGAGGAGCTGGTTTGCGATGCCGAAGATCGGCCACAGCGCCTTCACGCCGCCCTCGGGATCGCGCACGCCCATGATGAGAAACGTGCCCCAGCCGGCAACGATGAGGACGCTGGCAAGCACGTTGGCCGGGACGTTTTTCGTGTCGCCGAGCGGCCGCCACACGTGGCCGAGCGCGTCCTGCAGCAGGTAGCGGCCGACGCGCGTGCCGGCGTCCAGCGTGGTCAGGATGAAGAGCGCCTCGAACATGATCGCGAAGTGATACCAGAGGTCGAGCCAGCGCCCGGCGGTCACTTGCGCGAAGATCTGCGCCATGCCGACGGCGAGCGTCGCCGCGCCGCCGGTGCGCCCGTAAAGCGAGTCTTC
Source organism: uncultured Chthoniobacteraceae bacterium (assembly GCA_964235505.1). Taxonomy (GTDB): domain Bacteria; phylum Verrucomicrobiota; class Verrucomicrobiia; order Chthoniobacterales; family Chthoniobacteraceae; genus CAXSDZ01. The sequence continues at coordinate 18,513 of CAXSDZ010000015.1, read as the reverse complement.
TCCCACTGCTTTCGCGAGGCTCGCCATCGCCGCGGGATCGAGGGAAAAGCCGCTCGCCGCGACGGTTCCCGCGATGCTCGCCGCAGTGCCTTTGATGTTCATGGCGGGATAAACGCCGGGGTCCAGCGTGCAGGCCGCGATCATCGCCATGATGGCGACGAGCGATTCCAGGCACATCGCACCGTAGGCGATCGGCCGCGCGTGGCCCTCGCGCGTGATGATCTTTGGCGTGATGCCGCTGGAAATGAGCGTGTGAAAGCCCGAGATCGCGCCGCACGCGATGGTGATGAAGCAGAACGGAAAAATGCTGCCGGGCACCACCGGACCCGAGCCGTCGGCAAAGCGCGAGATGGCCGGCATTTGCAAATCCGGCAGCACCAGCAGCACGCCCAGCGCGAGCGCGAAGATGGTGCCGAGCTTCATGAAAGTGCTGAGGTAATCGCGCGGCGCGAGCAGCAGCCAGACCGGCAGCACGCTGGCCAGCAGACCGTAAATGAGGATGCCCCACGCGAGCGGCTCGGCCTTTTGGGTAAAGATCGCGCGCAGCGTTTCGTGCCCATGCACGTATTGCCCGCCCCACACCGCGAGCAGCAGCAGCACCACGCCGAGGGCGGAAATCTCCAGCACTTTGCCGATGCGGACGAAGCGCAGATAGCCGCCCATGAACATCGCGATCGGGATCGTGGCGCCGACGGTGAAGACGCCCCACGGGCTTTCCGCCAGCGCATTCACCACGACCAGCGCGAGCACCGCGAGGAGGATGATCATGATGGCGAGGATCGCAATGAGGCCGATGACGCCGGCGAAATCGCTGAGCTCTTCCTTCACCATCTGGCCGAGCGATTTCCCGTCGCGCCGCATGGAGGCGAAGAGGATGACGAAGTCCTGCACCGCGCCGCCGAGCACCGCACCGATGAGGATCCAGAGCGTGCCCGGCAGGTAGCCAAACTGCGCGGCGAGCACCGGCCCGACCAGCGGTCCCGGCCCGGAGATGGCAGCGAAGTGATGGCCGAAGACGATCCACTTGTTGGTCTTCACGTAGTCCTTGCCGTCTTCGTGGACTTCGCACGGCGTGGCGCGGAGGTCGTCCAGCGCGAGCACGCGGGCGGCGATCCACTTCGAGTAAAAGCGGTAGCCGAGCGCGTAGGTGCAGAGCGCCGCCGTGAGGATGTAAGCGGAGTTCAGGTGCTCGCCGCGATGCAGCGCGAGCGCGGCATACGCGCCTGCGCCGAGCAGCGCGATGAGGAGCCAGGTGACGAGCGAAAGAGCCTTGCGCATGGCGGACGGGTGTAGAGGCGAGGCGGGGGAATGCCAAGCGCTGGCGGGAAAGAGGGAGGCGCCTGCGGCAGGCTGCACGTCGAACGTCGAACGTCCAACGTCCAACGCTGAACGTCCAACGCTGAACGTCCAACGCTGAACGTCCAACGCTGAACGTCCAACGTCCAACTGAGGACCGAGGACCGCCCTTTGTGCATGAGGGTTCGCTCCTTCAACGTTCAACGTTCAACGTTCAACGTTCAACGTTCAACGTTCGACGTTCGACGTTCGACGTTCGACGTTCGACGTTCAGCCCCGCGCAGCGGCGGTGACTTTCGACAAAGCCATCCGCACTTCCCACCCGCGCCCCGCGCTTGCGCTCCGCGATTCGCCTCCCTATCTCCCAGCGCCATGAAGCCCGCTCGCACTCTCGTCATCGCCGCCGCCGCGCTGTGCCTGCTCGCGGGCTGCAAGACGCCCTACAAGGAAAAGGACAAGATCGAAAAGAAGGAAAAGCGCGGGGAGCAGATCCGCGACCAGACCGGCGAGCAGAGCTTCCAGGCCTTCCTCGGGCGCTTGCGGATCGCCGTGGCGAAGCGCGATCACGAAATGCTCACGTCGCTCATGTCGCGCTCCTTCGGGTGGCGCTTCGACACTGCGCCGGACGGCGAGACGGCCTTCGCCTATTGGGAGAAAAACAACCTCTGGCCCGAGCTCCAGGCGCTGCTGGAAAAGCGGTTCGTGCCGCATGAAACCTACATGGTCGCGCCGCCGGAGTTCGCCGCCGCGCCGGAAAGCTACCGCGAACCGCGCGCCGGCATGCGGCTGGAAGGCGGGAGCTGGCGCTTCGCCTACTTCGTGACCGGCGAGGACGTGCTGCCGCTATGATGCACGATCCGGTGGCGCTCGGATTGCCGCACCGCGAGCCGTTCATCTTCGTCGGGAAAGTGGTCGCGCTCACGCCCGGCGAATCGGCGGCGGCGACGAAAACCTTCGCTGCCGGCGAGCCGTTCTTCCGCGGTCATTTCCCCGGCGATCCGCTCGTGCCGGGCGTCATCCTCACGGAGGCGCTGGCGCAGACGGCGGGGATCGCAGCGGGCCAGCCCGGCAAGGCATTTCGCCTGTCGGCGATTAAAGGGATGAAGTTTCTCGCGCCCGTGCGGCCCGGTGAGGAAATCGCGCTGCACGCGCGGAAAACGGCGGTGGTCGGCGGGCTGTGGCAGTTTGAAGTGTGGGCGCAGGTCGCCGGGTCCGCGGTCGCGGAAGGCGTGGTGGTATTGAGCGAAGCGGCGATGCCGGCCTGAGCAACGGCTGCACGCTGCACGCTGCACGCTGAACGCCTAACGCTCAACGCTCAACGCTCAACGCTCAACGCTCAACGCTCAACGCTCAACGCTCATCGGGCGCCGCCTCCAAGTCCCAAATCTCGCCCCACTCGCCCGCGGCGATGAGCCGCGTCTCGGTGCGCCAGGGCTGCGGAGAGTCCGGGTATGCGGTGCGCTCCGGTGCGCCCCAGAAGAGGTAACGCGCGCCGAGCCCGCGCGCGGTTTCGCGCCAGCCCGGTTCGCCCTCCAGCACGGCGGTGACCCGCGCCAGCGGCTCCTCCCAGCGGTAGCCGTGGCTCCAGACATGGCCGGTGTAGCCGAGCGCCACGGAGCGGCCGAGCAGCAGCACGGGATGATTGTAATCCGGGTGCGTAATGAAGCGCCTCCGTTCCGGCGCGAGCCGCAGGGCGCGGTCCAGCGGATCGAGCTCCGAGCGCGTGGCGATGGCGAAGCCGCGATGGCTCCCATCCAGCCCGCCGAGCAGCGACAGGAAGCCGGAGCCGAAGAGCGCGACAGCCGCGCAGGCCTGCATCCATGCCGGTTTACGAGCGAGCAGGTGCGTCCAGAGAAAGGGCAGCACGGCGATGTAGGACCAGAGCATCAGCTTCGTGTTGTCCCATTCCCAAGGCGCGAATTTCACGAAGCAGCAAAGGGCGAAAACGCCAAGCGCGGGCAGCACGACAGCCCGCGCCCAGACGCGCGATTCGCCGTCGGAATCGCGCGATTTTCCCTTGCGGCAAAGGACGATCAGGAGCGCGGCGACGAAGAGCGGCAGCGCGCCGAAGTTCCAAATCCAAAACACCGGAATGGTGATGAGCGGCGACTCGGTGCCGAGCTTTTCGGCGCACCAGGCGAGGAACTCCGGCTGATCCTGCATCCAGCCGGGATGCCACCCGAGCACGGAGGGGCCGCGGCCGAAATCGGTGACGAAAAGCGTGAGGAGCGTGGCGGGAAGGAAGGCCTGGCCGACGAGTGCGGCGAGCGTCCACCGCAGCCGCGGATGCACGATGAACCAGGCGAGCAGGAGCAGTGAAAGAAAGAGAAACGTGTGGAGGTGAAACACCGGCATCGCGGCGTAAAGCAGCACTTCCACGAAGCGCGGCAACCGGTCTGGGAATGCAGTAGTTCCCTGCCTTCCGCGGCGATCGGCCCCGAAGAAACGCGCCCGCCACGAGCAGAGCAGCAGCAGCCCCGCGGGCAGCGCCCAGAGCAGCCCGCGCTGCGTGACCCAGAGCGCGAGGGGAAGGCTTTTCCACGCGAGCTCGCTCTGGAAATCCTCCAGCCGCCAGGTCGCGAAAAAGGCGAAGCCGGCGAGGCCGCCGTTGCAAAGAAAGCCGGCGAGAGTCCACGCGCCGCCCCAGCGCCAGAGCGCGATGCCGAGCAGCGCGGAGCCGGCCAGCCCGAGCCAGAGGAAGGTGCGAAAAACATCCGCGCCGGCGAGCAGCAGCAGTGCGTGGAAAAGATCGACGCCGAGCGGATAGGTGAGCTTCGCGCCGGGGACGATGGGGTTCTCCGGCCAGAACGGCGCGCCACCCGCGAGCTGGTGGATGTAGGTGAGGTGCAGCGAAAGGTCGCCGAGGTTGTTAGGCGAAAGGACTTTAATTTCGTCGCCGTCCCAAAAAACGAGGGACAGAAATGCGCGCAGCGAGAAGAGGGTGAAGAGCGTGATGGCGGCAGCTCGGGAGGCGTGAAGCGGGAAGCGTGGAGCGCCTTCCCTGCGAGGCTCCACAGACGCTCCACGCTCCACGCTCCACGCTCCACGAAGGACCAGCACCGCAACCGCAACGCCGATACCGAGCGCAGCATTCGCGGTGGCGGGAGAAAGCCCGCCGAATGCGAACGCCAGCGCAATGGCTGAAAGCACGGTGCTGCTCACGGCGCTGAGGAGGGCGGCGAGCACGATCATGGCTCGATGACGGGGATCAGACTTCCGATGTCCGACGGCTCCGCAGGCGGGAAATCCGGCGCGCGACCAGGGAAGAACTCCGCGAAGGTGGTGTCGCGCAGATACAGCGTGAGCGCCAGGCCAGAGGCACCGCGCAGGTTCAGCGATTCTTTGAAATAGTGCTCGTGCAGACGCTCTTCCACGTCGGCGACGATGGCGTCTTCCACGAGCAGGAAGTCAGCGTCCATCTCGGCGGGCGGATGTTGCGCGTCGAGGAAATCGACCTTCGTAAAATCGCCGAGCGCCCACGGCAGCGGGTGGCTGTCGGAGATCGGCAGGAGGATGTGGCCGCGCAGATGAAACGCATTCGGATCGCGCGCGGTGAGCGTGCGGAGCGGGCCGAGCAGCTTGTCGATGTCGGGCAGGGTCTGCACATACACGTAGGGCTCGTTTTCATCGGTGAAAGCGCGGAAGTTCAGCCGCAGCGCCAGAGCCAGCGAGCCGCCGCAGAGGAGCACCGCGAGTGCGACGGCAACCCAGCGATCGACCGTGGCAAAGCCGCGCTCAACCGCGTGGGCGAAGACGAAAAGGAACGGCCACATGACCGGCAGGAGGCACCACGGAGTCTTGTAAGAAATGAGCGAATAGGCGGCGAGCGCGCCCGCGCCGGAGATGGCGAGGAAGCGCAGGAATCGGTCGGTGCGCGCGACGAGCAGCACTGGCGTGGCGAGCAGACCGAGCGCGGCGGGCCACTCGTAGCGGGTGAGCAGATCGAGGAAATATGACCACGGCTTTTCGTGTCCGCTTTCACCGCCGGTGCCGGTCCGCGCCCAGAGCTGAAAAGTTTCCCACAAACCCGCGAGCGAGCCGCGCGTGCCCGGCGCGGCGTGCCAATCCGGCCAATCTAAAAAGCCGCCGGTGTAGAAGAAGACGAGCAGCAGCGCGGAGGCGAAGAGAGCAGCCTTGAGATCGTCGGCGGACCAATGGCGAGGGCCGGAAAACGTCCAACGTCCAACGTCTAACGTCCAACGTCGAAAGCCCACGGCGGCTTCGTTGAGGGTTGAACGTTGAGCGTTGAGCGTTGGACGTTTTCCAACTTTTGCAGCTCGCGAGAAAGCCTCCACGATCCACAGGCTCGGCAGCGCCAGCCCCAGCACCGCGAAGTGGATCACGTAGGTCTCCTTCGTCAGCACCATGCCGGTGATCCCGAGCGCCGCCGCCCACAGATGCCGCCGTCCGCCGAAGCGCCGCAGGCCGGCGCCGCCCCAGACGGTGAGCATCAGAAAAAACAGCAGCGCCGACTCGTGAATCGCGTCGCGGCCGTAGAAGATCATGCCGGGCGAAATCGCCATCGCCAGCGCCGCGATCTGGCAGGTGCGCGGGCGGAGATGCGCGCCGAAAGCGAGCGCCAGCGCCACGCACGCCGTGCTGATGAGGACCGTCGGCAGGCGCAGCGTCCAGAGGTCGCGGCCGAGCAGCGTTTGCGAAAGCCAGAGCAGGTAAAAGTGCAGCGGGCCGTGGAAGTTCGATGGGTCGTAGTGGTAGAAGCCATCGCGTGTGATCTGGTCCACGAACCAGCCGTTCACGCCTTCGTCGAAGTGCGCGGGCTTGATCTCCAGAGCCGCGATCCGCAGGGCAAAGGCGAGCGCCACGATCGCACAAGAGATGAGCAGGCGGGAGGACGGGATGCGGAAATTCAAAGGCGGCAACATCGCGCTGGACACGGAACCATAGCGGGCGCGCTTTGAACCTTGAACCGTGAAGTTCAACCTTTCTATCAACGCGCCCGCCGATGCCGCCCCGCCTTTCCATTGTCATCCCAGCCTTCAACGAGGCGCGGCGTCTGCCGGCGACGATGCACGAGGTGGCGCGGTTTGCGGGCGAGTTTCAGCAGCCGATCGAAGTGCTCATCGTGGTCGAGCAATCCACGGATGGGACGCTGGAGATCGCGCGTCAGCTCGCGGCGGAGATGCAGGGCGGAGCGCACGGCTGCGAGGTGATCGATAGCGGCGTGCAGCGCGGGAAAGGCCACGCCGTGCGCACGGGGATGCTGCGCGTGCGGGGCGAGATCGCCTTTTACATGGACGCCGATCTCAGCGTGCCGCTGCGCGAGGTGCCGGAATTTCTGCGGCACTTCGCGGAGCACCCGGAGACGGGCGTGCTGGTGGGCAATCGGCAGCACGCGCGGTCGCAGATCACTCGCGCACAGTCTTGGCTGCGCCGCTCGATGGGGCAGACCTTCAATCGCATCCTCAGCGCGCTCGCCCTGGCCGATGTGCGCGACACACAGTGCGGGTTCAAAGCCTTCCGGCAACGCGCCTGCCGCGAGATTTTTTCGCGCCAGACACTGGATGGATTCGCGTTTGACGTGGAGGTGCTGCTGCTCGCGCGCTGGCTCGGGATTCGCGTGCTGGATCTGCCGGTCGAATGGATCAACTCGCCTGAATCGCGCGTCCACATCGTGCGTGACAGCGTGCGGATGCTGTGGGACGTGGCGGCGATCCGGCTGCGGCAGAAAGGGTGGGGCGCGGAGTGAGTGCGGTGCAGGCACGCGGGGTCGGGCGAGGTTCGCGCCGGCGTCCTTTAGCCTTTCCCTCGCCTCCTGCGTTCCACTAAAAACGCGCGCTTTTCTCTATGCGACTTCTTGTCACCGGCGGCTTGGGCTTCATCGGCAGCAACTTCATCCGGCACGTGCTCGGCCACTACAGCACGGCGATGGTGAGCAATGTCGATGTGCTCACTTACGCCGGCAATCCGGCCAATCTGGCGGGCGTCCCGGAGCAGTTCGGGGAACGCTACGAGTTTGCGAAGCTCGACATCGGCGACCGCGCGGGCGTCGAGGCGCTGATGGCAAAGCATCAGTTCTTCGCCGTCCTGAACTTCGCGGCCGAGAGCCACGTGGACCGCTCCATCGACACGCCCGAGCACTTCATCCACACGAATGTGGTTGGCACTTCCGTGCTGCTCGACTGTGCCCGGAAGCATGGCATCCGGCGCTTTGTCCAGATCTCGACGGACGAGGTGTATGGCTCACTCGGGGCTGAGGGGCGCTTCACGGAAGAGTCGCCGATCGAGCCGAGCTCGCCCTACTCGGCGAGCAAGGCCGGGGCGGACCTGCTGGCGCTCGCCAGCCATCACACGTTCGGTCTGGAGGTCGTCATCACGCGGTGCTCGAACAACTACGGGCCGTATCAATTTCCCGAGAAGCTCATCCCGCTGATGATCACGAACGCGCTGGCGGGCAAGCCGCTGCCGGTCTATGGCGACGGGCTGAATGTGCGCGACTGGATCCATGTGGAAGACCACTGCGCGGCGATCGTGGCGGCGCTGCTCCAGGGCAGGCCAGGGCAGGTTTACAATGTCGGTGGCGATGGCGAAATGCGGAACATCGAGGTGGTGAAAATGATCCTCGATCATCTGGGCAAACCGCACTCGCTCATCACGTATGTGACCGACCGGCTGGGGCACGATCGGCGCTACGCGATCGACTCCAGCAAGGCGCAGCGCGAGTTCGGGTGGAAGCCGCTGCATCGGCCGGAAGCCGGGATTCGCGACACGGTGGATTGGTATGTGGCGAACCGCGCGTGGTGGGAGCCGCTGCTGGCGGCGCATCAAAAGTGATCCGCCAAATGGGACGCATCATCATCCTCGGCAGCGGTGGCAGGCTCGGCGCGGCACTCGCGCGCGAGTGGGCAAAAGCGGGCGAAATCATCGCCGGCTTCACCCATCGCGAGCTCGACCTCGGCGACGACGCGGCGCTGCGGCAGGCGCTGGAGGGACTCGACTTCGAGGTGCTGGTGAACTGCGCGGCGCTCACCAACGTGGACTATTGCGAAACGCACGAGGCGGAGGCGTTTGCGATCAATGCGCACGCGGTCGGCACGCTCGCTGGCATTTGCGAACGCAAGGGCGCGCGACTCATCCACATCAGCACGGATTACGTGTTCGATGGAGAAAAGCGTGAGCCTTACACGGAGGAAGACGAGGCGCGGCCGATCAGTGTTTATGGCGCTTCCAAGCTCGCCGGGGAAAAGGCGGCGCTGGAGATTTCCGAGCGGCATCTGGTCGCGCGAGTGTCGTGGGTCTTTGGGCCGGATCGGCCGAGCTTTGTGGATCAAATCCTCAGCCGCGCCCGGGAGCAGGAAACGGCGGCGGCAGTCGCAGATAAATGGGCGGTGCCAACCTTCACGCTGGATGTCGCGGAGATGCTGCGTCCGCTGTTGCGCGAATCGCCCGAAGGCGGGCTGCTGCACGTGTGCAACGCAGGCGGCTGCACGTGGCAGGAATACGGACAGTGGGCGCTAGACTGCGCGGCAGCGGCAGGGATGGAACTGAAGGCGCGGACTGTAGAACCAATGCGGATGTCAGACATCGCAGCATTCGTTGCAAAACGGCCCCCGTTCACCGTGATGTCTGCAATGAAAATGGCGCGGCTCACCGGAGGTGAACCGCGCCATTGGAAAGACGCTGTGGAGGCTTACGTGCGGGACTTTCTCGCACCGGGAAAACCTGTGTGAGTCAGTTCCAAAGCGCCTGTAGATCTGGGTCCATCCGCGCGTTTTTCTTCATCGCGGCGTTGAGCTGGATCGCAGCGTGGATGCATTGCCTGGCGGTGCCGAGATCGCCGAGGCGGGCCTCATAGCAGGCGAGATTGTAGTGCAGGATACCCGTGCGCCGGATCCAGTCAGGTGCCGCGAGCAGCACTTCCACCGCTTTCTCGCCTTTGTTCAGTTGATGCAGCGCAAACGCGCGCTGAACGGTGAACTCTTCCTCGTCCGGGTGGTGCGTGGCGCTATCACTGGACAGGGCTTCGGCATCACACCAGCGATGCAGGTGCAGGAGCACCCGCACCCGCGCGAGCAACACGGAGGAGTCGGTCTGCTCCGGGACCGGGATTCCGCCGAGTTCTTCCAGAGCTTCCTCGGGCATGGCGAGGAAAAGGTAGCCGTCTGCCGCATGCAACGCGCGTTGCGTTTCCATGCTGTGTGAGCTGTTTCGATTTCCTAAATACAACATTGCGTGAGTTCGAGGCTAGGGGTGGGCTTTTCGCGAAGAAGAAACATCGCACAGATTGCTGCGCCGCGTTGTGCAACGGTTGAATTCACCGGTGTTGATCAGAGTTCTCAGCAGCATTTCTAGTATCTCGATTGCCTTGTCGGCTGAATGCGGAGCTGAAGTGGTTTGGTTCACGAGAAGGTGCGGCCACGGAAGGTGTGCCGCACCAATTCAGCACTGCTTATGCCAAGGCGACAACGGCAGGGCTTGCAGCGCTTAAACGTTGCGATTTGGCTGATCTTTTCCGCGACAAATGTGTCGGGAAAAGGTTGAAGTGCCGCGCTGGAAGGGAGCCCCCCGCCGTTGCGTGTGTGAAACAATGAAGTGCTTTTCTTCTTGAGAAATCCGCCTAGGTAGCTGAACGAAAGCGTTGCCGGATAGCAGTTGGGGCAGGGTGCAAGGCTCAGTGCTCAGAAGAGAGAGGTGAGTGCTCAGTGATCAGCGGTGCGTGCTCGGCCGCGAAGCGGTGGCGGAGTAGAGCCCTGAGTGAAGCGAAGCGGAGCCCGGGGGATGTGTGCAAACGCTATCAGCTCCGAATGGGGCGGCGGAACGGCTGCATTGATTGGCACGCATCCAAACGGCAGGCGTTCACTTCCGTCGCCCCGTTCGGGGCTGACCGTGCCCGCCTGTCAAACCCCGGGTTGCGCTCGCCTGAGGCACGCTTCACCCCGGGCTTTGTTCCGACGCCGCTTCGCGGCTGAGCAACGCTCCACCCTTCCACGCTCCACGTATCGCAACTCCTAGCCTCGCACCACCTCCAGCGTGAGGATGCCGGGGAACTTTTGTGCAGACACTTGGAACCAACGGAAAGAATGAAGCAGGGGTGACGGGCAGAGAGAAAAGTGAGAGAATCACTTCTTTCCGTTGGTCCTCAGCGTCGCACAATATCCTAAGACAAAAGTGGATTCGCCAACTCGACTGCGCAAAAAGCGAGATGAACAACGCCGCAAATGTGCGGAATTAGGTGGCTAAAGACAGCGAAAATACGTTCCGCGGAAAGGTGCTCAACTCTTACGCGAGCAGGCTCCACTTAAAACCCTGCGCCTGCTCGATTCGATGGACACCACGTTTGAAAATATAATCTGCCACCGCCTTTGAACGGTTTGCCGGGGTCGCGATCCAGCACACAAATTGCGCTGCGATGGCAGGGGCAACAGTGGCATTGAGGTCGTCGGCAATCTTGCCCAACACCTCTGCTGGCGATTTCGTGCCAACGTGCATCCTACTCAGCGCAAGCGGTTTGTGGATTCGGAACGGTGGATCGGGGTTTATTCAGGCAGACGTTCCGCGATGCCGAACCCGATTGCGGAACGTGGCATCCAGCGGGTGTCCCAGCGTTCAAACATTTGTGCAAATTTTTAGCGAAGTCCTTTGACGCGGACGGAAAAGTCGCAAACTATCCCACAGCTTTTCTCGTAAAGCTGTTCCCTAAAACCTCAAAACCTCCCCGTTATGAAATTGCACTCCCTTGCTCGTGGTGTGTCTTCGTCCCAACGCGCCATTTTCGCGCGTCGTTCTGTTCCGAACCGCTGGATTCTCTTGGGGGCCATCGCTCCAGTGACTCTGGCACTCGCGCCGTGGTCTGAAGCGGCGGATCGAGTGGTGCCGCCTGGGTTCACGATCAATTCGGATACTGGCACACCCGTTTATCAGGAGGGTCTCCAAGAGGGATTTCTCAACGGTGCTAGGAATCTGACCGATCCAAATCCGGTAAATAGCTCACCTGAGCTAACGTTGCGGATGGGCCAGTCGCAGCTATTCGGCGCTGATGCTTGGGCTGACAACCGCACATGGGTCTACACGGGGCAGATTTTCACCGGGACATCCACTACACTTTCCTTCGCAGCTAACAACGACGACGCCGACTGGTTTAAAATCAACGGGAATGTGGTGCTGGATGATAACACTTATTATACAACTAACACAGCCTTAGTCACAGGTCTCACCGCAGGCACTTGGGTCGATTTTGAGTATCGCGTTGGAAACGGTGTGGGTGGCGCAGGGCCTAGTGGGCAGAACGTTGGGGGCGCGGCTGGAGCTAATGGCGTGAACTGGAACGCCTCTACCGGGGTCGTATTCAGCTATACGGATGAGACTGATTCTAACACAGGTGCTCTGAGTCTCGACGCATTGGCCTATGACAATGGTAAGCCAACTGAAACTCTCGGGGGCGGAGCGACGCTGTTCCGCTATCAGAGCGGCCTTGGCTTCCAAGATGACCTGCGGGTAACCGGCAGCGGCACTGTGACCATCGATGGCGGCACGGCGTTGGTTACCGAGCCGAGCCTGCGTTTTGAAAACGCCGCGGCCGCGACGCTGACCGTAAACGATGGCACTGGGCTCCACAAAACGCTCGCTTTTGCGAATGGCACGACGCTCGCGACCAACACGGCGCCAATTACTGTGGCAGGCACTTCAGACGTGCGGCTGGGCAAGATTTCTGATGGTAGCTTGACTGGTGTGCGGCTGATAGCCGGCGGCTCGGGGAAGCTGATCATCGACAACGTAGATCTTGCGAATCTCAACGATCTCAACGGGACTACGCTGGAAGCGGGCGCGGGTGGAAAGCTGGTGATCCTCGGGAGCAATAACATCAGTCCAATTGCCTCGTTGACCACGCCGCTGACCATCAGCGGTGCTGGTGGCAGCATCGACATCGGAAGCGTGGGGACGGGACAGACCTTCAATAAGTCGATTTTAGCGAACGAGTCCGGCTTTCTCGATCACACGACCAACAGTGCGGACACGATCGGCAGCGCGACGACCTCTATCACTGCTGTGGCGGGCAAGTCGCTGACGATCCGCAACAGCGCGAACACCCTGACAGTCGCGAGCACACTTTCGGGTAACGAGATCATCAACAACAGCACGGCACCGGTTGAGTTCACTGGCAACTCTTCGGGGCTCACCACGTTCACCAATGTTGGAGGCACGGCGAAGTTTCGCGGTAACGCTCAACTTACTAACCTTAATGTGACGGCGGGGCGGCTCGAGATGCTAGGCAATCTTACGAGCACCAATGCGCCTGCGATCTCCAATGGAGCAACCCTCGCGCTGAAAAACCCGGGGAACTTCGGCACGCTGCCGAATCCGCTGCCGGTTCCCAGTGGAAATCTGGAGTTTGTGCCGGGTTCCATTGGCAGTAACACGGTTGCGCTCACAGGAGGCATGATCACCCTTGCTCCGGCAGTGACAGGTCTGAACGGGTTGTTCTACTCGGGAGATGATGGTGGTGCGCAGGCTGCCTTTGGTCCGGCTCCAGACCTTGGTTCTGCCAATTTCACGAGCTATGCCAGCTACTTTGCGACTCGCGATGCCTCTCCAGTGCCTCCGAATGGCAATGGCCCAAGGAATACCGCGCTCACTTCCCAAGGTGGAGTAGAGGTGTTGAGCTACAACCCGGGTGGCGGCGACGGGCCGATGTATCAGGTCTATGGCGACTCGGACATCAACAACATCGTGTCGCGGATGCAGGGCTACATCAACATCCCTGCCTCGGGTAATTACACCTTCAGCACCCGCAGCGACGACGGCAGCGTGCTATTTATCGACGGCCAGAGCGTGGTGAATAACAATCTCTATCAGGGAATGACCACCCGCAGCGGATCATCATTTCTCACGCCGGGGCTGCATTCCATCGACATCGGCTTCTATGAAGGTGGTGGCGGAAATGGCTTAGAGGTCTTCTGGGCGGGGCCGGGTCTCAACAACCAGTTACTGCCGAATGCGGTGCTCTTCCCGGACCTGACGCCGACGACCTTTGCCAACCCGGTAAATGTGCAGCAGGACTCGACTATCAACATCATCGCGCCGAGCGCAGTGGTGACCAGCTTGACTGTGCAGCCGGGCAAGCAGCTGACAACGACTGGCGCGAAACTAGCGGCGACTACGCTGACGCTAAATGGTGCCGGCACTTACACGATCAATACTGCATCGGGCAGTGTCTTCACCGCCAATGACATCGCAAGTGGTGGGGCGGCGGTGAACATCAATAAGGTTGGCACCGGTGTCTTCGCGATTGACGATCTGGACGCTGCTACGCCGCTGCTTTCTGCCGCGTCGAACATCACCATCACGGAAGGTGCCCTCGGTATTCTTCTGGGCGGCGCAAGCAATCCGACGGGGGCCGCTTCTCTTACTTTTGCCGGCGGCGGCGTGGTGCTCAGCAGCAAGAACGGAGCGGATCAAAGCTATGCCATTCCAGCATTCAGCGGCAACGGCTCCCTGGAGGCGCGTCAGATTGCCAGCGGAGCGGCAGGCACGACAGCGACGCCAATCAACATCACCTTGACGGGCAACTTGAATGTGGGAGCGGGCCAGACGGTGACTTTAGGCACCGCCGACAACTACAAGATCAACGTTGGGGGCACGGCAACCGGCAGCGGAACGGTTGCAGTCAATGGTGGTGTGGTGAATGCCACGACAGGCACGGCCTTGCAGGGCTTGAATGTCGCAATCAACGCCAACGGCGGGACGGCGAACTTAAACGTCAATTCGAACACCGTGAACATCGCCTCGCTTGCGAGTGACTCGATTTCGACGGCAAACGTTACCCTCGGCACGGGTAGTGGACCGGTTGCGTTGAACTTCAGCGGCACGGGGTCGGGCCGCTTTGTCGGCAACCTCGCCACCAATGGTGCGACTGCGCTGAATGTAGTGAAGACTGGCGCTGGCACGCAGTCGCTCCTGGCGCCGCTTGGCTCCACGGCGGTCACCAATGTGACCGGCGTAACCGTGAGCGGCGGCACAATGGAACTTTCCCCGGCCGTTTTGGGAGCCAACGCAGTGACGCTGTCCGGCGGCACTCTGCAGATGATCGACTATGGCTTGTCGCTGAAGGTGTATGAATCCGATCCGGGTGCTTCGGGTGCCTATGGCGACACGCTGAACACGCTTGCCGGGGTGCAGTCACATTATGCTGGCTTGCCGGCGCCGGCGTTGGTCACAAACACCGCGGCGAATGGCAACGCGGGCCTCAACTACAATCCTGGTGATGCGATTCCGCCGTTCAATGTGCATGGCTACACAGACATCGATACAATCGAGGCGCTGTTGACCGGCAAAATGTTCATCACCACTGCGGGCAATTACAAATTCAGCCCACGTTCGGATGATGGGACGACAGTGTTCATCGACGGCCTGCCAGTGACACTGAATAACTTCCCCCAAGGCCGCGACGAAAATACTCAGGCGCCTCGCGATGGCACGGTGAGCCTTACTCCCGGCTATCATGATATTGCGTTGACGTTCAACGAAGGCACTGGTGGCCAATCGTTCTCTGTCGAAGTGACCGGACCTAATGGGTTGCGGCGAATTGTTTCAAACTCGGAACTCTTCACCACCGATGTGACTGCGGCCAACGTGGTCAACCTCACGAGTTCTTCTGGCATCGATGCGCGTGGAGGAAAGCTCACGCTGGGCACGTTGAATTGGACGGCTGGCTCGACGCTGACGTCTGTCAATGGCACCGCCGCTTTCGGAACGACGGCATTCCCCGGTGCGGGCACCTACACGATTGCAGGTGCCGGCAGCTTCGAGCCCGGCACTATCACCTCGGTGGGCAATGCGGTGGTCACGATCAACAACAGTGGCACTGGCAGCTTGATCCTTAACAACACAACCACTGCGCAATTGAGTGGTGCTGGCAATACGATCAATGCAAATGGCGGCGGGCGGGTGGTGGTAGTCACAGACTCTGCTGGCGCGTCACCGAATCCTCTCGGAGGTGCCAAAGTCGTGCTGAACAATGGCGAACTGCTGCTTTCCACCAAAACGGCGGGTGACTTTGGGGTTGAACCAGCCCTGCAAATCGCTGGCAACGCAATTATCTCGGCCGACAATGGTGGGGGCGGGGCAGTAAGTGGGACAACGGCTGCTCCTATTGTCGCGTCGCTTAATACACAGCTGAACTACTTGGCTAATACGCTGACGGTTCGGTCGGGCTCAAATTACAATCTGAAGCTGGGCGAGTTGGTGAATGGCACGGGTCCTCTCAATGTGACTGGCGGCAACGTGATCGCGGCTGCGAACGTCACTTCAGGTCCGCTTAATGTGTCTGCCGGGCGATTCACAACTAACGCGAAACTGACGGCGAGCAGTGCTACAATCGGCAGCAGTGCTGCCCTGCAGATTGCTGGTATCACGAACATCGCAGATGGGACCACGGTGAATGCTGGCGGCGCGCTCGAAGTGAATGGCGCGACTTACACCGGCGGAAACATCACGCTCAACAGCGGTTCTTTGGAAGCCATTGGCGGCGAGTCCAACCTGAGTGGCGTAGTCATCAATGGTTCGACACCGTCGATCGTGCCGAACACCTTGACCGCCCGGTTGTATCCCAACTTCACGAATCCAGCGGGCGGGTTCGGAACCGATCAAGGGCTGTTGAACACGCTGACTGCAAAGCCGGCCTTCACAACGACACTCGGAGCACAGGCGCTGAACTTCGGGCCGAACAGTGCGGGCGACGGAGCCATCGCGAGTTTCTTTGGCACGACTCCGGCCAACACAGGTGCTTTTACCATGACCTTCACCGGTAGATTCACGGCACAAGAAAGCGGGTTGCATGCTTTCAAAGAGTCCATCGTCGACGACAATGCGGCCTTCTGGGTGGATCTAAACCAGAACGGTTTGTTCGAGCTGAACGGCTCCGCTGGCAGCGAGAAACTTGCGACGCAGGGATGTTGCGGGCCGAACGCGGACCCGACAATCTCGGTTGGCAGTAGCGCCAGCCTTGCGGCGGGTCAGAGTTACCGTGTCGCGCTGGTGCTGGAGGATACGGGTGGCGGTGGCAGCCTAGCAGGGCGGTTCTCCACCCCGTCATTGGCAGAAGCCTTCATCAACCCGGGAGCCCAGACTGGATTCTGGTCCTCGGAAGTTGGCGGCGGCACGCTGCGCGTTGGTGATTCGGCAGAGCTGACTCTGGGTGTTGCCAACAACATCAACGAAGCCCTGTTCACCGCGTCGAACGGCACGCTGCGCATCACCAATGCAGCGGCTCACACGACAGCGATCGGGTTGATTCGCTCCAGCACTGCTGCCGGCACTAACACGGTGGATCTCGGCGCAAATGAAACACTGAACACCGGGCTGCTCGTAGTGAACGATGGCTCAACCATTCGCAAAACCGGGGGCGGCACGTTGGTCGCAACCAATCATGGATTGGCCTCGGGCTCGACGCTTGAGGTTGCGGGTGGACAGTTGGTGCTGAACGGCACAGGAGCCGGCACAGGCAGTGTCCTCGCGAGTGGTTCCGGCACCGCTGTGATCAACGGCGGAATCGCTGGCAGTGTGGCGGCGGATCTCGGCGGCACGATCGCCGGCACCGGCACCGTCGCTTCGCTGGAAATCCGCACGGGTGGCACTGTGTCGCCTAGTGGTGCTACGGCAGGCACGCTCACTGTCGGGTCTTTGACTACGCCTGGCAGCTTGGCCATGCGTGACGGAGGGCAGATGAAAATCGACATCAACAGTGCGACGAGCTTCGACCGGATCAACCTCAACGGCACCTTGACTCTGGAGGGCGCAATTCCGCTGCTGCTCACGCTCGGTTACAATCCTGCGGATAACGTTGATCAGTTTGCGTTGATTCTGAACGACGGAGATGGGACCGATCCGGTTCAAGGTGTGGGGCTGTTCTCTTACAATGGCGCCGTGCTGGGCAACGGTGCGACTTTTGTCGCGAACGGCACTGGGTTCACACAGCAGTTTCAACTGCGCTACGACGGTGGGGATGGAAATGACGTGACGCTTTTTGCAATTCCCGAGCCGAGCGCTGCGGCAATCCTGCTGAGTGGGATGGGCATGCTGCTGGGCCTCCAGCGCTTCCGCCGCCGCACTGCCTGATTAATCGCACCTGTTGCTTCAGTCTCCAAAACGCCTCGCTGGTCCTGCCAGCGGGGCGTTTTGCATTTGCGGCGCAGGCGATCCGTGTTGCCGGGTGTCATCCGAACTACGTGCGGGGTGGCGTCGTAGTGCGGATTTCAGTTGGATCAGCCCTTTTCTCCTGCGCTGTTATCCCAACCGGAACTCCGGCGGAAAGGTGCTCATTGCATAAGCAGCGCCGACCGGAACTCCGGTCGGGATAACAGCGCGGGAGAGAACCGCGCGGAAGGAAGGAGGGCTCGTGCAAATGGAATTCGATCTAAAGCCCTTTCCAGTAGGTTACGCCAGAGTGCGGCGTGTGAAGCCGCGTAGCGGCAGCCACTCAAGTAGCCGCAGCCTCGCTGCACTCAACCACAGCTACTCAGGTGCGCACCGCTGCGCGGCTAAAGACAAGTCCCCTCAGCTTACCCAAGTGGAATGCGCGCTAGTGCGGGTCATAAGCGCTTTGCGCCAGGCAAATTCCGAGCTGTAGGCACCGTGCCTCTGGCAGCGTTTTCCGTTTAGAAAATCCGACAGTGGGGGAGGCGGCTCTGTTCTGCCCAAGTGGGCAGAACGTGCCGCTTTCCCAAGTCATTGCAGCATCCCAAAGCGGCACGTTTTGGTCTCGGTGGGCGAAAGACAGAACTGCTGCTAAAGCCAGAGCAATCCAATAACTGAAAAGCTCTCCGTTGACCTTCGCTCTCGTGATCAATCTCAGAACGAGTTTGGGTGAACGTATTGACACCAGCCAGCTCTTGCAGAAGCGGAGCAGCCCAAGTCAGCAGTGCCGCGCCTTACCGACTTGGGCTAAATCAGGCTTGTCGCCGCTCGGTCGCTAGCCTCCTGCATCTCTGAAAGTTCATCCCTCCAACTGCCTCAGTGCTTCCTGCCCCAGTTCGACTGCAAGGCGGCTGTCTGCCGGGGTGAACTGCTCGAAGCGCTGTCCGGTGCTGATGCATTGAGCAAACGTATCGAGTTCCATCTGGTGCGCTGCCGGTTCCGGCAGTGGTAGCTCAGTAAGCTGGCCGTCTCGAAAAAGGTGCAACGCGCCCGGCGCAGTTGC
The DNA here is from genome assembly GCA_964235505.1 of uncultured Chthoniobacteraceae bacterium. Taxonomy (GTDB): domain Bacteria; phylum Verrucomicrobiota; class Verrucomicrobiia; order Chthoniobacterales; family Chthoniobacteraceae; genus CAXSDZ01. The sequence continues at coordinate 65 of CAXSDZ010000015.1, read as the reverse complement.
GAGATCGTAAGTCAGCGTCGCACCCTCCAGCACCCGCCGGACACCCTGCCCAACGGCTCCGCCGT
>CAXSDZ010000014.1:32626-42404 GCA_964235505.1 uncultured Chthoniobacteraceae bacterium | reverse complement strand
ACTCCACGCAGACGCTCACCTTCGGCCCCGGAGAAACGCTCCGCGCGATTCAGATTCCGATCCTGGATCAAGCGGCAGTGGAAGGCGTGGAAACGATCGGGCTCCGGCTCGATCAGCCCAGCAGCGGCGCGGCGCTCGGGGCGAAGGCGACGGCGGTGCTGCAGGTTTTCGATGGGCCGGGCACGCTCAATTTTCTCTTCCCGCAGTTCGCGCTGAATGAGGCGGATCAAAGCGCGACAATCACCGTGGCGCGGGCGCGGGGCAGCGACGGCGCGGTGACGGTGCATTACGCGACCAGTGATCGCGGCGCGCTGGCCGGGCAGGATTACACCGCGACGAGCGGCACGCTCACTTTTGCCGATGGGGAGAAGTCGAAGACCTTTTCCATTCCGCTCCTGAATGACGGGACGCTCGAAGCGCTGGAAACGGTGGGGCTCACGCTGAGCGATCCGAGCGGCGGCGCGATGCCCGGGGAAAGCAGCGCGCAACTTGTCATCTACGACGACGACACGCGTGCCCCCACGAATGCCGGCGCGCCGGATCGCGGCTTCGGCAACGACGGTTCGACGGTGCTCGATCTCGGCGGCAATGACCGGGCCTTCGGCTCGGCCCGGCAGGCGGATGGCAAGTTCCTCGTGGTCGGCGACTCCGAGGAAAACTTCGCCCTCGGCCGCTTCAATGCCGACGGCACGGTGGACCTCAGCTTCGGCGACCAAGGGCGCGTGCGGACCGACCTCGGCGGCAACGACAACGTGCAAAGTGTGACCGTGCAGAGCGACGGCAGGATCGTCGTCGCCGGCTTCTCGGTGCGCGATGGCAACTCGGATTTCGTGCTCGTGCGCTACCTCGCGGATGGGCAGCTCGACCGCAGCTTTGGCCGCGCGGGCATCGTGCGCACGGACATCCTCGGCCAGCAGGATGAAGCCTTTTCCGTGGCGCTCCAGCCGGATGGAAAAATCGTGGTGCTCGGCTCGACGGGCGACGCGCTGAGCCGCGACTTCGCGGTCGCGCGCTACGGTGTGAGCGGCGGGCTGGATGAAACCTTTGGCGGGGGCGACGGCGTGGCGCTGGTCGATTTCGATCATCGCTTCGACATCGGCGCCGACCTCCAAATCCTGCCCGACGGCAGCCTGCTGCTCGCCGGCACGAGCGTCTTCATTTCGCCAGGCGTGAGCCTCGCCCATTTCTCCGGCGACGCCGCGCTGGCCAAGCTCAAGCCAGACGGCACGCTGGACACGAAGTTCGGCGACAAGGGGACGACGACCGCGGGATTCAGCCTCGTCTATAACTTGCAGGACGAGCAGGTGCATAAGATGCGCGTCGGGCCGGACGGGAAAATCTACCTCGTCGGCTCCAACGACGGCGACCTGGCGATCTTCCGCTTCGAGGCGAATGGGGAAGTCGATACGACCTTTGGCTACGGCGGCGAATACGTCACCGGCTTCGTGACGCCGAGCTCGCCCTACGCTCGCTATTATGGGCGGACGGGCGGCTTCGACCTGACCTTCGATGCGAAGGGGCGGCTCATCGTGGTCGGCGGCAGCGATGGAGAACTCGGCTTGCTGCGGCTGAAGCCGAACGGCGCGGGCGATGTGACTTTCGGCGTCGGCGGATTGGTGCGGGACTTCACGCTCGGGAACGCGGTCGGTGTGTATCTGGACGCCGACGGCAACATCGTGACGGTGGGCGGAGCGGAAGGCCCGGACGGCTTTGGCGACTTCGGGATTGGCCGATTCTTTGGCGGCTCATCGGACACCGCGGAAGGTTCGTTCCAGTTCGCCAGCCTTTCCTACACGGCCTATGTGCCGGCGGGCGGCACTTCCGTGACGCTCACGGTGGTGCGCCCGCTGGATCACTCGGAAGGCGAAGTGACGGTGGACTTTTACACCCGCGACGACACCGCCCGCGCCGGCACGAACTACACGCCGGTGCAGGGCACGCTCACCTTCGGGCCGGGCGACACGGCGAAGACGGTGACGATTCCGCTGCTGAAGGCGGAGGGCGATTTCGACTACACGCGCTTCTACGTGGCGCTGGCAAATCCCACCGGCGGCGCGGAGCTGGGCGGGCAGCCGATCGCGCGCGTGGTGGTGCAGGGACCGACGATCACCGCGCCGGCAATCACCTTTTCCACCTCCACCTCCGTGCAGGAAAACAGCGGCAGCCTGCTCATCACCGCCACCCGCACCGGCCCCACGGCGGACGCGGCCTCGGTGGATTACCAGACCGTCGCCGGCACTGCGGGAGAAGGTGCGGATTTCCTCCCGGTCTTCGGCACGCTCGTTTTTGCCGCCGGCCAGAAGACCGCGACGTTCAGCGTGCCGCTCGTGCGGGATACGCTGCTGGAGGCGGATGAAACCTTTTCGGTCCGCGCCTTCAATGCACGCGGCGGGCGGCTCACCAGCCTGGGTGGCGGCCGAGTCGCAGAGGTCATCAGCACCTTCACGATCCTGGATGTGGACCCGACGCTCATCCACAACGCGGGCGACCTGGATGCTTCCTGGGGAGGCGGCGGGCTCGCCAGTGCGGACGTGGATGCAAACGTCGTCGCCATGGTCGCGGGAGCGGATGGCAAGATCGTGACGGTGGGCAATCTCGGCGACGACAAGGACTTCACCCTCGTCCGCTTCAATGCCGACGGCACGCTGGACTCCAGCTTTGGCGGCACGGGCATGGTCCCTGCCCACATCCGCCCCGGCTCGGACAATGCCTACGGTGTGACGGTGCTGCCGAATGGGCGGATCATGGTCGTCGGCGCATCCACCGGCGACGGACATGAAGCGCTCTTCATTTCGCGCTTCACTGCGAACGGCACGCCGGACCGCTCTTTCGGCGACGGTGGCACCGTGCTGCACGAGCTCTCCACGGTGGATGACACGCTGGACAAAGTCGTCTTCCTCCCGGATGGAAAAATCCTCGTCGCGGGCAACGTCACCAACGGCACGCTCGACTCCGACGTCGCGCTGCTGCGCTTTCAAACGGACGGGAGTCTGGACCAAAGCTTCGGCATTGGCGGGCAGTCGGTTTATGACTTCGGCGGCGCCAGCGACTTCTTCCTCTATGGCCGCGGCGCGATCGATGAACGCGTGACCTCGCTCGTGGTGGAGCCAAATGGCGAGATTGTCGCTCTGCTCGGCACGGCGCAGTTGGCCGGCTTCACGCCGACGGGCCAGCTCGATCGCAGCTTCGGCGCGGGTGGGCTCGCTGCCTTCCAGGCTGCTGGGAGGAGCCTGGATCTGCACCAGGTCTCCGCTCGGCCGGATGGTTCGCTGCTCGTGGCGGGCTCCGTGGATTCCGAAAGTTTTGCGCTGCTGCGCCTCACCGGCGAGGGCGCGCTGGACGCCAGCTTCGGCACCGGCGGGATGGCTTTCGCGACGATCGCCGATCCCGCAGCCGTGAACCAAATCGCGGTGCAGGACGATGGGCGTGTCGTGCTCAGCGGCCGCTTTGGAATGGTGCGGCTTTATGCGGACGGCGCGGTGGATAGCGGCTTCGGCGCGAAAAGCCGGGTGACCTCGCCGTTCAATTCCTACTCCGGTTTCGACTCCGTCTTGATCAGCGGCGATGGGAAAATCACCGCCGCCAGCAGCAACGGCTTCGACTTCGCCCGCTACGTCGGCGGCACCTCGGCGGGCGGCTTCCGGCTGGACGCGCAGGCCTTCCAGGCGACGGAAAACGGCGGCAACCTCGTGCTGAATATCTCGCGCATCGGCGGCCAGGACGGCAGCGTTTCGGTGCATTACGCCACGGCCAATGGCACCGCGCTCGCCGGCACGGACTACAGCGCCATCTCGGGCGACCTCGTCTTCACCGACCGCGATTTCGCCACGCGCACCGTCACCATTCCGATCACGGACGACCAGATCGCGCAGGGAAATCTCACGTTCAACTTCGCCCTTTCCGCGCCGACCGGCGGCAGCGTGCTCGGCACTCCGCTGCACCAGGCGACGGTGACGATCGTGGACAACGAAGCAGTCGGAAAATTCCTGCTCGGCGCTTCTACCTATTCAGTGAATGAAAGCGCCGGGTTCGTGGATGTCACCGTTGCCCGCGTGGATGGGAAGACCGGCGCGGCTTCCGTGCGCCTCGCTTCCGCAAATGGCTCGGCTACGGCTGGCGCGGATTACACGGCGCTGGACGCGGTGGTGAATTTCGCCGACGGCGAGACCACGAAGACCGTGCGCCTGACCGTCGCGAGTGATGCGGTGGCGGAGCAGGAGGAATATCTGCAACTCCAACTGAGCCAGCCGAGCACCGGCGCGGCTCTCGGCTTTCGCACCAGCGCGCGCGTCGGCCTGGTGGATACAACGCCGGCCTCGCTGACGCTTTCCTCCGCGACGGGGACGGTGGCGGAAGGCGGCATCTTCACCGTGACACTCACGCGCGGCGTGCAGCTCAGCGGCGTGACTGATGCAAGGCTGTCGCTCGTGTCCGGCACGGCGATGGTCGGTGAGGACCTGCTGGACACATCGATTTTCGTGACCTTCCAGCCGGGCGAAACGACGAAGACCTTCACCATCCCGACGGTGGATGACACTTACGCGGAGGGGAGCGAGAAGTTCACCGTCCAGCTTCAAACCGACGCGAATGAAACGGTCGCCATCGGGCAAACCGCCGTCACCATCACCGACAACGACACCGGCCCGATCCCGCGCTTTCTCGCCATCTCCAATGGCACGGTGGCGGAAGGCAACGCCGGCAGCACCGCGGCGACTTTCACCGTGACGCTTTCCGCCGCCGCCACCAGCGCGGTGACGGTGCAATACGGCACGCAGGCGGACACCGCGACAGCGGCGGATTTCACCGCAGTGAGCGGCATGCTCACCTTCGCTGCCGGCGAGCTGAGCAAGACGATTTCCGTGCCGGTGCTGGGCGACCGTCTGCCGGAACCACGCGAGACGTTTCAGGTCATCCTCAGCGCCCCAAACGGCGCGGAGCTCAACGATGCGCGCGGCTTGGGCACCATCACGGACAACGACGAAGACATCGCGGCAGGCATCCAGTTTGAAGCGGGGGAGCAGCGCATTTACGAGCATGCCGGCATCGTGGAACTCACGCTCATCCGCGGCGGTGCGAATCTCGGAGCGGTGAGCGTGCCCTACACGCTCACAGCCGGCACCGCCGCGGCGGGGCTCGATTTCACCGAGACCAGCGGCCTGGCCACCTTTGCCGCCGGCGCGCTCAGCACGACTATCGCAATCCCGGTGCGCCCTGACTTTCAAAGCGAGCGGAATGAAACGTTTCAGGTCAACCTTGGCGCCCCATCCGGCGGTGCCGCGCTCGGCGTGCAGGCGAGCACGACCGTTCGCATTCTGGACGATGATGTCGCGCAGTTGCCCGACCTTGATAACGACGGTCATCCCGATCTTGTTCTGCTGAAGAAAGGCACGCTGGAGCTTCACCTGAATCCGGGAGACGGAGCCTTCGCCACATCGCCGACCGGCACGATCAAGGCGGGAAAAGGAATGACTTCCTTCCTCGCGCAGGACTTCGACGGCGACGGTGACGTGGACCTTGCCACCCTGAGCGCGAAGCAAAAAACGGTGACCGTCTTCCCCGGCGTGGGCGACGGCACTTTCGGTGCCGGGGAAGTCTTCGGCGCGGGGACAGCCAAACAGCGCCTCGGCAAACAGTTGGTCGCAGGCGACTTCGATGGCGACGGGCTCGCGGAGTTGGCGGTGCTGCATCGCAGCGGCGTGAATGTGCTCACGAATCTCAGCCGGCCCGGCGACGTGCAGTTTGGTGCGCCGGTCCAGGCGGTCCGGGTGGCCGGCATGAAGAGTCTGGTGACCGGCGACTTCAACACGGACGGCGTGCTCGACCTCGCCACGGTCGGCGGTCGCAAACCCGCCATTTACTTCCACGAAGGCTTTGGGACCGGCGCATTTCTGGATCGCCCGATCGTCTCGCCGCTGGCCAAAGGGCTGAAAGCCGTGCAAGTCGCGGACTTCAACGGCGACGGCCATCTCGACCTCGCCGGCATCCTCCCCCGCAGCCTGCTCGGCGTGCTTGCTGGAAATGGGGAAGGGCGCTTCGGCAACGGAGTGGGAGCGGTGGCCACCATCGCAACCGGCAAGTCCCCGCTTGTGCTAGCCTTGGGCGACTTCAACAACGACCTCGGCCTCGACTTCCTCACCGCCAGCGGAAAAAAGATCGCGTCTGTCATTACGAAGCAGGGCGGCAGTTACTCCGCGCCCACCGCTCTGCCCATCGGGCTCAAACCTAGCTTCGCGCTGGTTGCCGATATCAATGACGACGGCGTGCAGGACTTCGTCTTCCTAGATAGGTCCGGTAAGTTCAAAGTGGTCCATGGTGTCTAAGTCTGTCCTTAACCTAAGTATCTTATGAGAGTATCGTGTTGCTTGTTTCTGCTGGCGAGTGTGGGCTGCTGCTTCATTGCTTCTGCGGATGCCCAGATTGGCGAGAAGTGGCGCCAGAGCTACCTGCCGGATGACGGCAGCTCGGAATCCCATGTCGGCGGAGGGGTTGCCGTCGCTCCAGACGGGAATGTCTTCGTCGCCGGCAACATCTGGAATGGAACCGATCAGGACTTGGTGCTTCTGAAATACGACGGAAAAAACGGGCAGCTTCTTTGGGAACAGCGCGACCGCTTTGATGCGGCATACAATGACTATCCAATTGCCCTGGCGGTGGACGCGCAAGGCAATCCGACCGTTTGCGCAATGTCCCTTCCGCAGAATGGCCCACCGCGCCACTTCACCGCGAAGCACCTAGGCAAGACGGGCGCTGTCGTGTGGCAGAAGCCATTCCCCAGTATCGGCGGATACAAGAACGTGCTAAATGCGCTCGCGATCGACCGGCTGGGCAATGTCATCGTGGCGGGCGCCACGGCCCGGCTTGTGGCTGGCGAATACCTGCAGGATGCCTTGCTGATCAAATACGCCAGCGCTGACGGTGCCGCGCTGGAGAAGCGCTTCACGGCTCCCAGGCGGCAGTTCAATGCCTTCACTGCAGTCGCCACCGCTCCGAGCGGCACCGTCGCGGCGATCGGCACGGTGTCTTACGAGGACAACTATCCAGTCGTTAACAATGACACGGACATCCTGGTCGCGAGATACAGCGAGGGGCTCGACGAGCAGTGGTCCAGAATCATCGACTCCGGGAACGACAACCCGCAATCGGACTTCCTCGACCGGGGAACCGCAGTAGCCTTTGATCCGCAGGGAAACATCTGCTTCGGGGGTGAACTCGCCGCCCCAAAACGCACCGGAGATCCCGCCGGGCGGGCACGCATCTGGATCTCGAAAGTGAGCGGTATCAGTGGGCAGACCGTCTGGAGCTATACCCAGCCTTCCGATGGTTACCGAGATATGCTGCGGAGCTTGGCGATCGATGCCGCCGGAAACGTTTGCTTCGCGGGATATAAAGCGGACGGAGGAAACAAGGCATTCATCATCACCAAGCTGGACCAGGCGAGCGGGCAGTTGGTTTGGCAGAATGCCGATGCTCAGTTCACTGAGATCCACGGCTTGGCCCTATCTCCGGCGGGGGCTGTCGTCGCCACTGGGGTGGGCATCAATCTGACCCATAGCATCTCCTACCGGAGCCTCGACTATTTCACGGTTGAATGCAATGGGGCGACGGGAGCGACTCATTGGGCGCGTTACTTTGCAGCAGGTGAAGGTGGCGACGAACAAATGAGTTCGCGCTATGTCACGGCAACGCAGGGCCACGTCGCTATCTCACCGCAAGGCCGCATCTATGTGACTGGCGGCGGTGCCTATCCATTTGGCATCGCAACGGTCTGCTTCGAGCCGTCACCTCGTGCCGGCGCACTTACCTTGACCAATCATCAGGGTGATCGACTCTTCTTCACGCCTCCTTCGCTGGCGACGCATGGCATTCACGTGGATACCCGGATCGAGAGCTTCGGCTCGCCTTCGATTAATAGCGAAGGCGCGCTCGCCTTCGTCGCTACTTTGCGTGGCCCGGCTGGGGTCACGGTTCCGCGCACCGCGGTGGTCGTGGCAAAGGGCGATGTCTGCACCGTGCTCGCGGCGGCGGGCGGTGAGTTCCCAGATTCGGGCTACTATAACTTTGTTTCCTTCAAGGATCCTATCCTGGCTGACGATGGCTCTGTGCTTTTCAGCGCTACTGTCACCGGCTCTGGCCTAGCGGCAGATAGCCGAAATGTTGTCTGCTGGTCGGCGGCAAATGAGAACCCGCAGCGCACGGTGGCAGCGCCGCAAGGAGCTTACCCTTTTGGCCCGCAGCAATTTGCCGGCGCTACCTTCTCGCGCTTTACCGGCCTGGATGTCGTCGCCGGTGGGAAGGCTGCCTTTGCAGGACTGCTGAAGAGTGGCCGTGCGGAAAAGGTGACTCCACTCACGGACGCCTATGGTCTGGCGTGGGACCTGACCACTGGCTTGCGCCCGGGCTTTCGGGAGGGAGAAGCTATCGGTGGCTCGGCGATGAAGAAACCGTTCTCCTTTGTGGGTGGACCGGGGTCTTTGGCACAAGGGCGCGGTTGGTTTGGCGTCACGCCGGCGGGCGAGACGCGCATGGGAGTAGCCTTTAGTCGAAGTCCCGCGGGCCAAGGCTTTGCAGTGATCAATCCGCAGGCGAATACTGCTACTATGGTAATAGGAACAGGCGAAGCTGGGCCGGGACTGCCCGCAGCACCCGCGAGCGGGTATTTCACGAAGCTCGGCCTGCCTAACTTCAGTTGGTCGGGCTCAACTCCGGGCACGGTCGTCTTCCGCGGTCAGCTTAAGGACGGCCGTGAAGGTATCTTCCACTACAATCCCGCCGCGGGAACTTCCGCGCCGCTCGCCCTGACCGGATCTCCTGTGCCTGGCTATGCAGGCGCGATATTGACCGGCTTCATTGATCCCGTCTTGTCTGCCGATGGGCAGCAGGTGGCGTGGCAGGCAACCATCAAAGGCCCCATCTCCGGTGCGAAAACAACTACGGCACGCGTGCTCATGGCCGGAAATGATCTTCACCCTCCCGCAGTGATCGCGCGAGTGAAGGAAAGCGCCACCGGGCTTCCGGGCGACACTACGTGGAAGGCCTTCACCTCGCTCGCCATAGCCAGTGATGGCAACAGCCAGCGCGGGGTTCTTTTCACCGCTACGCTCGCCGGTGGGATCAGTGCAAAAGAGGACTCCGGGCTTTGGGGTTCCGACTCCACTGGTAACCTTATGCTGCTCGCTCAAGAAGGCGCCAGCATCGGCGAAGTAACCCTCAAGAAGATCACCGCCCTGACCACGACCAGCGGAGCACCCGGCGTGTCCCGCTCATTTACTCCTAACGGCAAAGTCGCTGTGCAAGTCACTACCTCGGATGGTCAACAGCATCTCGGGATCGTGGAGATACCGTAAGGCAATAGCTTTCTAGCCGGTGCTGTTCCGGGCGTGGCAACTTCGGGATTGATGGCGAGGAAGTGCTCGACTTGGGGCCCTTTCCACTTGGATAGGCTACCGCTCCGCGGCTGAAGACGAGCCCCGTCAGCTTACCCAAGTGGAAACTGCTCAAGCTTTCGATGCCGTTGAGGCCGGTCCCGAGGAAGTCGAACGCGAACGAGCCGGTGGTGAGCGAGACGGTTGTTGTTCACCTTTCCATCTGTGGCCGGAGATCCCGTGATGCCCGAAATCGGATCGCCGCCGGCACGTCTTTACCCGCGCGCAGACCAGGCTTAAGCGCCTGCATAAACAGTTAGCACCGCGTGGATTCGGCTGATTTCCAGATCTAGGGCAGCGAAGGTCTGGTCGCTGTTTCCGTAGTTTTCCTGAAGCGCGTGCGCTTCGAGCTGCTG
>CAXSDZ010000014.1:20626-32616 GCA_964235505.1 uncultured Chthoniobacteraceae bacterium | reverse complement strand
GGTGCCCTCATTGGCCTTGGAGATCACCACCGCCGCTTCGAGCTGCTGGACCAGGCGGAGGGCCGCGCTGGCTCCAAACGCCCCGAGGGAACTCAGGAGCGCATGCGCGGAGCGAGCCAGATCCTCCGCGTTGCGCCGCGCGAGAGCGACGCGGATATCGTCGAGAAGATGCGGCGTGTGTTCGTGGAAGAGCGCGATCATTTGCCCCAGCAGCGCCTCGTCGCCATCGAGTTGGGCGAGGAGTTTTTCGCGGGAAAAGGTGGAAAGCGCCGCGCTACCATTCGTGTGTTTCGTCGCCCTTCCATTCGCGTTCACTTTCGGGACGCCGGCGCGTGGCGCAACTCCGGCGAGCAGCGCCACGAGGACCTCCTTTTCCAGCGGCTTGGAAATGTAGTCATCCATCCCGCCGGCGAGGCAGCGCTCGCGGTCTCCCATCATCGCGTGCGCCGTCATGGCCACGATCGGGGTGCGACGGCCATTTGCCCCCTCCCATTCGCGAATGCGGCGCGTCGCTTCAAAGCCATCCATTTCGGGCATTTGCACGTCCATCAGGATGACGTCGAAGGTGCCGGTGCGCGCCAGTTCCAGCGCTTCGCGCCCGTTCGCCGCGTGAGCGAGCGAATGCCCGCGCTTGATCAGAATGCCGGTCGCCAGCGCTCGGTTGATGACGTTGTCCTCGGCCAGCAGAATGCGCAGCCCGGAGCCGGAGGGCGACGCTGCCGCGCACGTGCCGGGCAGACCGGGCGCCTGCCGGGCCTGCTTCCGCGGGGAGGCTGCCGCCACGCCAAACCAGGCGGTGAAATGAAACGTCGTGCCTTCGCCGACGGTGCTTTCGATCCAGATTTCCCCGCGCATTTGCTTCACGAGGTGCGAGGCGATGGCCAGCCCGAGGCCGGTGCCGCCGTAGTTCCGGGTCGTCGATCCGTCCGCTTGGGCAAAGGCTTGGAAAATCACTCCCTGCTTTTCCGGCGCGATGCCGATGCCCGTGTCACGGATGGAGAAATGCAGGCAGCGCTCGCCGTCGCGTTGCGCCTCCTGGACGACGCGGACGTTGATGGAGCCGTGCCTGGTGAACTTGATCGCGTTGTCCGCGAAGTTGGTCAGGATTTGCCGCAGCCGCAAGGGATCGCCGACGAGCCGCGCGGGAACTTCGGGCGCGACATCTGTGAGCAGCTCGATCCGCTTTTGGCCGGCGCGGAATACGAGCGGCTTGAGCATGTGCGACACCGCTTCGCGCACGCTGAACTCGATCGCTTCCAGGTCGAGCTTGCCGGCCTCGATCTTGGAAAAGTCGAGGATGTCGTTGATCAAGCCGAGCAGCGCCTTGCCGGAGGCATTCGCCATGTTGAGATAGCCGCGCTGCTCGTCGGTCAGCGAGGTTTCCAAGACGAGGTCCGTCATGCCGAGGATGCCGTTCATCGGCGTGCGGATCTCGTGGCTCATGTTTGCGAGGAACTCACTCTTCGCCCGGTTCGCAGCCTCGGCCGCTTCCTTCGCGGCGTGCAGCTCGGACGTGCGCTCCAGCACCCGGATTCCCAGCTCATCGTTTGCCGCTTGCAGCATCTCCTTGCTGCGCCGGGCATCATCGACATCCGTGCAAGTGCCGACCCACTGCACGATTTCGCCTTGCTCATTGCGCATCGGCAGCCCGCGGCCGAGATGCCAGCGGTAGGCGCCGTCGGCCGCCCGCCGGAAGCGGTATTCGATCTCGTAAGGCTCCCCGGTGGTGAAGGATTGCGTCCACCTTTCGACGCAACGCAGCACGTCATCGGGGTGCAGCGCGGCGCGCCAGCCCCAGTCCTCCGTCTCCTTTCGCGTGAGCCCCGTGTAGTCGAACCAAGCCTTGTTGAAGTAATCGACACCGCCGTCTGCCCGCGTCGTCCAGACGATCTGCGGCACGGCATCGGCGAGGAAGCTGTAGCGCTCGGCGCCTTCGCGCTGCACGGCGGCAACCTTCGCCTTTTCCAGCTCCGCATCGATCCGCTTGCGGTCGGAAATGTCGCGCTGGATCGCGACAAAGTGAGTGATCTTTCCGCCCTCATTTCGAATGGGCGCGATCTGCCATTCCAGATGATATTCGGTTCCGTCCTTGCGGTAATTGATGGCATCGCCGGAGAACATTTCGCCGCGCTCGAGGTTCTGCCGCAGCCGGCTCAAAACAGCCTTGTCCGTGCGCGGACCTTGGGAAATGCGGGGCGATTTCCCGAAGGTTTCCTCGGCCGTGTAGCCGGTCATCTTTGTGTAGGCAGGATTCACGAAAACGACTCGCGGCCCCGGCGCATCGAGGTCCGCATCGGTGATCACGATGGACTCCTTGGCCTGCTCCACCGCGGAGGAGAGCAGGCGCAGCGACTCTTCTGTCCGCTTGCGTTCCGTCATGTCGCGGAACGTCCAGATCCTCCCGTAGTAACGTCCATCCTGACCGCAAACCGGCGCCGAGTAGCGGTCGAGAAATGATCCGTCCTTCAGCTCGATCTCATCGCGGCTGATCTCGTCCGGGTGCCCATAAAGATGGACGACTTTCTCCGCGAACTGCTCCGGGTTCTTCATCATGTCTGTCACCCAGCGGACCTGCTTGCCGTCGTCGGGATCGTCCACGATGTGCTGAGGGATCCTCAGCAACTCGGCCGTTCGCTGGTTCTGCAGGATCTTCCTGCCTTCCGAATCCACGACCAGGATGCCATCGATGGAAGAGAAAGCCTGGGCTTCGAGAAAAGCAGTTTTCCAGTTCAGCTCCTCCTGCGCCCGCTCGAGCTGGATCACCGTCTCACGCAGCTCTGCCACGCTGCGCCGCGCTTCCAGCCCGGCCACCACTTGGCGGCTGAGCGCCTTCAATGCTGCCTTTTGCTCCGCGCTCAGCTCGCGCGCCATTTGATCGATCACGCACAAGGTGCCCAGTGCATGGCCTTCGGGGGTGATGAGCGGGGCCCCGGCGTAGAAGCGAATCCGGGGGCCAGAAGTGACGAGCGGGTTCGCCGCAAAGCGCGGATCGAGCTGCGCATCCGCAACCTCGAGCACGTCCGTCTGCAAGATCGTGTGCTCGCAAAAGGCGATCTCGCGGGGCGTCTCGCAGACGCTGAGACCGATCTTCGATTTGAACCACTGCCGGTGCTCATCGAGCAGGCTGATTGCCGCGATCGGCGTCCCGCAGATCTGCGAGGCCAGGAGCGTGATGTCGTCGAACTCCTGCTCAGGCGCCGTGTCGAGGATCTCGTAGTGGCGCAGGGCTGCCAGGCGATCACTTTCCTCGGGTGGCATCGGTGTTTTCATGCGGGCTCGTCTCTTTCAGCTTCGGAGGTTTTGAGGAAATCCAAGCCGTCGGGATCGGATTGGGAGACCTGGAGGATGCGATCGATGAGCGCCAGGAGGTGTGCGCCGCTGGTCAGGATTTGGCCGACGCTTTCCTTTTGCCCCGGGTCGAGTAGGTCCAGCTCCAGAAGCTGCGCAAAGCCGAGGATGTGGTTCATCGGCGTGCGCAGCTCGTGGCTGGCGCGGGAAAGAAATTCACCTTTGGCGTGGAGCGCGGTGCGGAGTTCCGCCGTGCGCTCGCCCACGCGGCGCTCGAGATCGGTGTTCGCCGCGCGCAGGTTTGCGTGCAGCCCCAGGATGCGCTCCGCCACGCGGATGCGCGCCGAGAATTCATCTTTCTCAAAAGGCTTCGTGATGAAGTCGTCCGCGCCGGCATTCATCGCTTCCAGGTAGCTCGTCTTCCCCGAGCGCGAAGTCAGCAGGATGAGGTAGGAATAGCCCGCCGCCTGTTCCGCCCGGATGCGGCGGCAGAACTCTAGCCCATCGAGGTCGGGCATCATCCAGTCGGAGACGACGAGGGAGAAAGCCCCGCTTTTCCATGCCTCCCACGCGGCGCCCCCGTCGCTGGCTTCATGCACCTCGTGCCCGAGCTTCATCAGCGCCGAGCGCAGCAGCAATCGGGTGATCGCATCGTCATCGGCAATCAAGGTCTTCATTCTCAACCCTGATAGAAGCGCGTGGAGTGCCCAGCGCGGGCAATAAAGTGTGGACTTCGGGTGCTGGGGAAACCCTCAGCCCGCACGAACCGCTAGCTCCCTCGCATCGCGTCTCTTCAAAACAAACGCAAAAACCAATCATGCGGCGCGTCCGCAACACCGCTCAGCTACCTAACGATCCCAACCCCAGCGATAGGTGCGGTTGGTGCCACACCTGCCGCATGGCACAGCGCGGAAGCGCAGAAAGCGGATCACGCGCACGGGTTCGTTTGCAATGCCCTGTTCGGCCACTTATCTGAGGCGTCGGATGATCGTTTCCGGGTCTTGTCTGGTGTCCATGACGCCAGAAACGATGATCCCACGAGGCTCGACGGTGTAGAAGATTCCATAAGGGAATCCGGGAACCAGCAGCCGCCGATAATCGCCGCGCACAAGAGGCCCGCACTCTGGAAAAAGACGAAGCTGCCCGAACGCCTCATCCAGACGATGCATGAAGATTGCGCTCAAACCCTCCCGGCAGTCCTCGTGGAAGGCAAAGGCGCTCTGGATGTCGAGATCGGCAGCGAGGAGCGGAACAATCTCCATCATGCAGGATTGGAGCCGCTGCTAAGAATCCGGGTCTTGATCGCCTCCCAAGTGGTGACTTGGCTCGGGTCTTTCCGGTATGCCGCCATCCGCCGGTCGAGCTCGGCTATCTGCTCGGGGGCAACGGGAATCTCCTCTGGCTGGGACGCGAGGTCATCCCAAAGTTCGGTGACGAGGCTGAGCTTCTCGGCAGGCGAAAGCTGCCGCAGGTCAGGGTGCTGTTCGAGAATCATGGCAGACCGTATCGGCAAGGCGGCAATGTTCAAGCCGGAGAGCGCTCTCGGTTGCCTCACGACCCAGGCTCAGCGAAGCACGGAGCAGTTCACTTCAGCGCATGGTTCGGCGACGTTCGTCTCGGATTCATGGGTGAGTCCTCGTGGTCTGTTTCGCTGCCTTCGCAGTTGGTGTGGATTGCGAGCGACCGGACAACAGGTTCAGGATCGCTAGGATGGTGGGGACACCGAAGATCGGCACAGCGTGCCTGACAATCTCGTTGTGTCCGGTGAAGGCGGAGTAGGCCGCCCCGAGAAGCAGGCCAGCTCCAAGAGCAAAGACACCACGGAGTAGGATATTGCGAGCAGTGTTGTGGAGGTATAGATCACGCAGTTTCACGGGAGATGTGGCTAGTGTCCTAACGACCCTAAGCTCAGCGACTGCGGAGCAATTCGCGCAGCGCATAGTTAGCCGTTGCGGTCGAACTCATTGCTTCTTCCTCCGCGGTCGAAAAAACGAGAAGACGACGGCAACTATCGCAAACCAGAAAAGGAAAATGCCTACCTTCCGAAAGGCACTATCGGAAGGAGTCGGCGTAGGCTCCGCAATTGCGGGCGTGGCAATGCGAATGGACTCGATGACGGCCTGGCGGCTGGCAACATCGGGCAGCCCGGAAAGAATAATGGCGTAAATGCCCGGATCGGCCAACACCGCCCACGAAGACATCTGCACCGGGCCAGCCGATTTCATGGTCTCTGCCTCGACGTGAAATGCCGGGTGATTTGCGATCGCCGTGTTTTGGTCGGAGATCACCCGCGAGGCATTTTGGGTAAATCCCTGCCTGAAGTTCTTGATGCGGGAATCGTTGCGCCGGTTTGAGGGTCGCGTGCGCCGTAAAGCATTGGTTCCTTGGTCTCGAGTGGCTGCCATGTCTCGGGAACGTCGATCTGCAACTGCTCACACGTAACGGACCTCGCCAGCGATGTCGCGACGCAGCAGAGTAGATAAAAGATGAATGTCTTCACGATGTGCGAGCAACGGCTAACAAGAAGTAGGCGGATGAGTTTCGCCTTACAAGGCGAAGAGGTATGGCATCCTTCGGGATCTTCGTCTTCGAGCCGTTCTCAAACAGCGCTTGGGAGCGGATGGGACACCCGCAGGGCGGGAACGGCGCTGCAGATCCGGCAGGTGCCCAAGCCCGTGCCGTGAAGGACGGGACGCCCATGCGCTGACCACGCAAGGCGGCTTGCACGCCATGCAACGTGCCCGGCGGGCGAAGGAAAGGCGCCGGGGCGGCTGTTTCCGAAAGCGCGGGCCGCGTTGGTCGCGCTCCTCATCCGTGACTGATGACGACCTTCCCGAAATGCGCGCCGCTGAGCTGGTGCCGGTAGGCGGCGGGCGCGTCGGCAAAGGAAAAGACGTGGTCGATGACGGGCCTGCTTTCCGCGCGCGAAAGACCGCGATTCATAGCCTCAAACATCTCGCGGGAACCCACAAAGATCCCGCGGATGAGCGACATCTTTGAAAGGATGTCGCGCAGGGATGCCTCGCTGCCAAAGCCGCTCACGCCGCCGATCACGCTGACCGTCCCGCCGACCGCGACCGCCCGCAGCGACTTCGGGAAGGTGTCCGTGCCGCCAACTTCGATGACGTGATCGGCGCCCGCTTTATCCGTGAGGCGGAAGACTTCTTCATCCCACTCGGGCGTGGCGCGGTAGTTGATGACCTCGTCCGCGCCGAGTGCTTTGGCGCGCTCGAGTTTCTCGTCGCTGCTCGAAGTGATGATCACACGCGCGCCGTGCATTTTGGCAAACTGCAACGCAAACATCGACACGCCGCCGGTGCCGAGCACGAGCACCGTCTGATCCGCCGAGACTTTGCCATGCGTGATGAGCGCCTGCCACGCGGTGAGCCCTGCGCAAGGGAGCGTCGCCGCTTCTTCAAAGCTCAGGTGCAGCGGGATCGCGACGAGGCCATCCTCCGCGAGCGCGACGGTTTCCGCGAGCATGCCGGGCAGCGCTCCGCCCCGCGCGGTCGCGAGGACTTCGCGGCGGAAAGGGCCATGCTGCCAACCGGCGAAAAACGTCCCCGCGACGCGGTCGCCTACCTTCCAGCGGGTGACTCCGTCGCCGAGCGCGGCGATCTCGCCCGCGCCGTCGGAGAGCGGCACGAGCGGGAGTTCCGCGCGGCCGTAGCGCCCATCCGCGACCATGAGGTCGCGGAAGTTGAGAGAGTTCGCCCGCACCCGCACGAGCACTTCGCCACGCGCGGGTTTGGGATCGGGCAGGTCGTGGAGCCGGAGCCCGTCGGGTCCGGTCTGGGCGGTGATTTGCCAGGATTTCATGGGAGATGGAGCGGGCTTCGCGGACGGGTAGGCAGCGGTCAGGCCGCCGCGAGTTTTGCCGCTCCTCCGCCGAGCGCAGGATAGTCCGTGTAGCCCTTCGCGCCCGCGGCGTAAAAGGTGGCGAAGTCCGGTGCATTCAGCGGCGCACCGGTGCGGAAGCGCTCGACGAGATCCGGGTTCGCGAGGAATGGCACGCCGAACGAAATGAGGTCGGTGTCTCCGCGCTCGATGGCCTGCGCGCCGAGCTCCGCAGTGTATCCACCATTCACCATCAGCGGCCCGCGGAAGGCTCGGCGAATCGACGGCGTCACGCGCGGACCGGGCCCGGCGAGCATGTGCCCGGGGAGCGCTTCCAGCACGTGCAGGTAGGCGAGGTGGAAGCGATCGAGCTGCTGCGCCGCGTGCGTGAAGAGCGCCGTGGGATCGCGGTCGCGCTGGTCATTGAAACCGCTCGTCGGCGAAAGGCGCAGGCCCACGCGCTCCGGTCGCCACGCGCCCACCACAGCGGCGGTGACTTCGAGCAGGAACCTCACGCGATTCTCGATCGAGCCGCCGTAGTCATCGGTGCGCTGGTTGGAGCTTTCGCGCAGAAACTGATCGATCAAGTAGCCATTCGCGCCGTGGATCTCCACGCCATCGAATCCCGCCTCCTGCGCGAGCTTCGTCCCGGCGGCGTATTGCTGCACCACGCCCGGGATTTCCTCGCACTCCAGCGCCCGCGGCACGGGATACGGCTTCTTCCCTTGCGGCGTGTGGATTTCATCGCCGGCAATGGCGATCGCCGACGGCGCCACCGGCAGCGCTCCGCCTTCGTGAAAGTCCGGGTGCGACGCGCGCCCCATGTGCCAGAGCTGGAGGAAAATGCGGCCGCCGCCCGCATGCACCGCCTCCGTCACCCGCTGCCAGCCGCTCATCTGCGCGGCGCTGTGAATGCCCGGCGCGCCCACCCAGCCACGGCCTTGCGGCGAGATATGCGTCGCTTCGCTGATGATCAAACCAGCGCCCGCCCGCTGCCGGTAATACTCCGCCATCAGTCCATTTGGGATGCTCCCCTCATCCGCGCGACCGCGCGTGAGCGGGGCCATGACGAGGCGGTTCGGCAGCTCGAGGTCGCCGATGGAAAAGGGAGTGAAAAGTGGATTCATGTTCGGTGGTTTCGATTCGGCTGAAGTGGAATCTTGGGCACTCAAACGCTACCCGGCGTCGCGGCAAGTTCCGCCAGCTTATCCGCGATCACTTTCTTTCCCGTGACCCCGGCGAGCTGATGCCGCAGTTCGCCGCCGCTGAAAAAGAGGAGGGCGGGAATGCCGCGGACGCCGAAGCGCTGCGCCAGCGCTGGCTCGTCATCGACATTCACCTTTGCGATGCGAAAGCGGCCGTTGCCCTCGCGGGCGATTTCATCGAGCACTGGCGAGATCAGCCGGCAGGGCCCGCACCACGGCGCCCAGAAATCGACCAGCACTGGGATGGGCGATTGGAGCACTGCCTGGTTGAAACTGCCTTCGTTGATGTGGATTGGTTCGTTCATGGTCAACTGGTCGGTGAAAACGTGGTTCGCAGGAAACCACTTCGTAAATCATTCGATCAAGATTCGCTGCACTGCCACAGCGCAGCGGGATTGTTTCAGGTTCTTCAGCGTCATAAGTCTCCACCAAACAACCTTTCCTTCCTGTGAGCATGAACTCCCTCGAACCGATCCACTCCGGCGGCAAATGCCCGGCTGGACCGCACCGATCGTAAAAGCACCCGAAGTGCAGCCCGCCGGTGTGATCGCGGGCACTGCATCCGGCACCCCTCCAGCGCCCGGTGCAACCGCGCCCGGTGAGTCAGGGCGGCCGTCCGCCCGGCGGCGGTCCGGCGGCGGCGGACGCGGAAGTGGAGGCGGTGGTGGTGGCGGATACGGCACGATCGTCGATGCCGGCGCGGTCCTGCTGGCGTTGACTCCAAGCTCGGAGTTGGTCGCCTTCGAGCCCAGCGAAACCGCCTTTACCAAAGTCGCCCGGATCGAAGTCGCGGAGTCGCCGATGCACGCCTGCCCGGTGCTTTCGGGCAACCGTCTCTTCATCACAGACAAGGATTCCGTGACGCCCTGGACGGTGGAATAGCGCCACCGCGAGTTCCGGCCCGACGGCGCCTTTTTGACTCAAGGAGCCATCGGGGCACGCGCAGTGTGCGCATCGCGGTCACCAGCGTCGGCCGCGCTTGCTCGGCTTGCTGCGCGGCGAGAGGTGGGCCAAAGGCCCTTTCCATCCCAGCCTGGGGCAACGCCCCAGGAACAAACCCAAATGAAAGAACAGGGCTGAAAGGCCGCCCTATTGTTCAGTCCCACACATAGCGTTCATCGAATTCGATCCCGTATTTCGCGAGAAATGCCCGGTATTCCTCCTGAAATGTCCGCGTCCGGTGATGCTCTTCTTGGCTGTCGAGGTAGTGCCTCAACGCGTCCAAATCCGACGGTCCGACGGAAAACGCACCGTATCCTCGTTGCCATGCGAACGCCGCCAAGCCTGGTGCTTGGGTTTTAAGCCATTTGGAAGATGAGGTTTTGAGCTCCTCCACGAGCTTCGCCGTCGTTACGGTGCGGGCGAGACGGACGGCGAGATGCACATGATCCGCGATGCCTCCGACACGGTAGCATTCACATTCAGCGTTTCTCGCGGCCGTGGCGAGGTAGGCATGGAGCGTGGGAAGGACAGCGGCATCAAGAACAGGCGCGCGGTCTTTGGTGCTGAAGACGATGTGGATGAGAAGAAATGAAAGCGATTGCGGCATGGCGGCACGGATGGGTCGGGCTTTCAGCCCTCATGCTTCTTTCGGCAATAGTTCCTGGGGCGTTGCCCCAGGCTAGGATAGCGATGCGCCGTTGGCACGGAAGTCCGACGGGCCAAAGGTCCGAAAACATCCCAGCCTAGGCCAGCGACCTAGGTTTTTGGCCACGCAAAATGTCCGGGGCTGAAAGCCCGATTCATCGCATCGCGTATTCATGGTGTTTCCGATTCGCCCCAAACGCGGGCGATTGATTTTTGGATGTTCGTTTCCTGAGCCACGATCTCGGCTTTGAGGCGGGCGATTTCTTTCTGGTAGCCCTCGATCTCCGCCACGATCTCCTTCTGCACCTCCAGCGGCGGCAGGGGAATTTGGAATTGCGCGAGTGCTGTCGCATTGATTCCAGCTTGTCCAACCCATCTGTTCGCAAGTTCAAGGAAGATACCTTTTTTCCAGGCGTTATGGAGAAGTAGGGCCAGGAAGTTAGGGACGCAGACGCCGGGCTTCGCACGGATGCGCGTCATGTGATTTGAGAAGCCCCCGTCGATAGCGTTCTCGATAAGGCATGTCTTCCCGACTAGCTCTTTGCTATTGGTGTTGTTGAAGAGCACGTCGCCCGACCTAAGTGCGTAGTCCTCTCTACCTTTATATTCGGAGAGAGCTATTTGCTTGAGTCCATCCCAAGTGAACTGCCCTTTGTCGGTAATGTTCATCGGGCGGATGTGCGGAACGCCCTTCGTATCCACGTTCGACTGGCCGCTTGCAAAACCGGCTTTAATTTCCTCTGCGATGTCACCGATAGAATGGAAAACGAAAGTGGTCAGCGCGCTGCTGCCCGCCCGATACCGCTCGCCGCTGAGGTTGTAGTCGCCATTCGCGGCGATCTTTTCTTTCGGGACGATGAGGCCGGTGATGAATTGTGCGCCAACGGCGCAACCTATTCCAGCCTGGGGCAACGCCCCAGGTTTTGCGTTCGGGAAATCATCGGAGGGCTGAAAGCCCGATCCATCGGTGGGGCGGGCTTTCAGCCCTTTCCCGTTTTTAACGTTTTCCTGGGGCGTTGCCCCAGGCTGGGATGGGATCGGGCCTTTGGCCCTACAATCACCGGAGCGCAGCGCAGTTTTCGACGAGGAGCTTGCGCAGCTCTTTGTAGGCGGTCTGGCTCTGGAAGATGATGCCCTCGGGGACGATGATGCCGGCGCGGCCGGTGGGCGTGAGATGCTCGGACATGTAGTCCACGAAAAGGACTTCGCTGCGCTTCGCCTGGATGGAGAAGCGGCGGTGGGGCTTGATGCCGCCTTTCGGGGACATGAAGGGCGGATTGGCGAGGATGACGTCGGCGAACTCATTCCAGCGCTCTTCGGAGGTGAGGGTGTCGTATTCGAAGATGTGCGGATCGGAAAAGCCGTGGAGGTAGAGGTTCACCAGGGAAAGGCGCACCATGTCGGGCGAGATGTCGTAGCCCTGGAAGTTCTTCGCGAGGCGCCCGCGGTCGTCGGGTGTGAGGGTGCTGTGTCCCTTCGCGTCGGTGTTGGCGCGGAGGATGTGCTTGTAAGCGGAGATGAGGAAGCCGGCGGTGCCGCAGGCGGGGTCGAGGATGGTCTCGCCTTTCCGCGGAGCGAGCACCTCGACCATGAAGTCGATGATGTGGCGCGGAGTGCGGAACTGGCCGGCATCGCCCTGCGAGCCAAGGACGGAGAGGAGATACTCGAAGGCATCGCCGAGGCGTTCGCTGTGGTCGTAGCTGAACTCGTTGATGATCTTGAGGAAGACTTTGAGGGTCTCGGGATCGCGGTAGGGGAGATCGGCGTCATTGAGGATGGCGCGGAAGAGCGGCGGCATGCCGGGGTTCTCCGGCATTCTTACAAGCGCTTCCTTGTAGAGGTCGCGCATGTCGGCGCCGCCGAGCCCTGGACTTAGAAGTTTAGCCCAGCCGTATTTAGCGAAATCGCCGGTGAAGCACTTCCGCTTGCCGCCGAGTTCCTCCGCTTCGGCGTCCATGTCGTCCATGAACTTATAGATCAGCGCGATGGTGATCTGCTCGACTTGGGATTTTGGGTCGGGGACTTTTCCGACGAGGATGTCGCGGGCGGTGTCGATGCGGCGTTTGGTGGCGG
>CAXSDZ010000014.1:17181-20616 GCA_964235505.1 uncultured Chthoniobacteraceae bacterium | reverse complement strand
CGGTGTCGAGACCCGGGAGACCTCAGAGTCCCTCAGCATTCTAGTCTTCGTCTTCTGCTTCTTCAGCATCTGTCGCATCGCCTAGCACCAGCTCGGAGTGGCCTGTAGATAGAGTGACAGACGTGGAGATCTTTGGGATCGGAGCTAGCCAGAGTTCAATCGCGCGCTCGATAAGTTTGTCGGCACGTTCACCAATCGTTTTTTCAGTCCACGCGTGCAGTTGCCCGAGGTCTTCGTTCAGCTTGAGGGGACTCATGGCGAACCCTCCATCCATATCGCGCTTTGCTGTGAATGGACGGTCGCTGTATTCAGAGTTGTAACCGGTGAGTGTCAGATTGCCAAGGGTGTGCAACCAGGTAGCCTGCACCGTCTTCTAGTCATCGCCTAGGTCAGCTTTCCACTTAGGTGACAGCTCAGGATTCTGCGGGAGGATGTGCTCGATGGTATATTCGGACACCGAGATCGGCTCCTTGCGCCCTTGGTTCTCAAGTCGACGGGGCAGGAATTTCAACGAACTTCGGCCGTAGAGTGATGATGTCTTCAAGCCATGTATAACTCGGCGTCATCGGGCAAGCGATAGCGGCCAATGAGCCGCGCAAATTGTGTCGCGACGCTCTGGAGATACTCGGTCTTGTCAATTGACTGCCGAATACGGCGAACGTCCGATTCAAGGTATTGGTCGGCACAGCACAAATTGCGCGCCGCAGAACGTAAGTCTCTATTATGCGAATCGCATCGAGGAAAGATCCTCCTCTACGTAAACAATCGAGCCTATGAAGTGGACATTAATCTTTGAATCCCCACCTACCCGACAGATGTCATTCCAGAGTTGCTGACATTGCTGGTAGGACCACGAGTAAGTCCGCCGGAAGATCGGTATCGAGAGCTGTGGTGATTTGAAGAGAAACTTCAGAACGTGGATTGCGTCGGCTTTCATTGAGTAGGCTATTGGATCGCTGCGGGGCCGAGCTTATGCAGCCACCGCTGCGTAACTGGAGTATTAAGTGAGCACCTCATATTCGTCATTCACAACTACTTCGATCAGGCGCATCGGATTGGGAACTGTCCGCTGGCAGCCCATCACCGAAGTCGGCGTGGGGAACGCCGTGATGAGGTATGGGTTGCCGCGTTCCAGATCCCAAAAGTAATGAATGTTGCCGTTGGAAAGGATGACGAAACGGCAGTTTTGCGACTTGGCGTATTTGCGTGCCTGCTCCTTTCCAACAAGCGGGCTTTTGTCTTCGGCCTTGGCTTCAAGCACGATGAAGGGAAAGCCTTTTTCGTTGAGGAACATGAAGTCGATGAAGCCATTGGTCGCCTTCTCGAAGTCCTCGCCTAGGCCGTCGATCGCTTGCTTGGTGAGCGCGACCTTCGGCTCGAGCTGGATGTTCGCGGAGCCGTTTATGTCCGCGAAGAAACGCCAGCCTGCGCTTTCGAGCAGCCGGTTGATCTTGATGCGCGCGGCGGCTTCTTTCATGCGGGCTGGGCGATGGAGGGCATGTCGCAAGAGGTCCGGGTAAGACGGTAGTGGCAACGGCGGAGTCAGGAACAGGGGAATGACACGCGCACGTGTTGCTCCCGGCACTTGAGATTGTCGGAGCACTGGCCAGGCCCCAAACGCCCGGTCTTTTTCGTCCGAAAAAATGAGCAGAGGGTTCTAGGCGGGCGCGGACGGCTTCGGGTATTTTCGCCCGCATGGTTTCCTCCCGCCTGCTCTCCGCGCTGCTCGCTGCCCTGATCCTGCCTAGCTTTGCGGTCCGCGCTGCGACGCCGCGGCTGAAGGTCAGCGAGAATCACCGCTTCCTTGTCACCGACCAGGGCGAGCCGTTCTTCTGGCTCGGCGACACGGCGTGGGAGTTGTTTCACCGGCTCAATCGCGAGGAGGCGGCGCGCTATCTGGAGAACCGCGCGCGGCTGGGCTTCAATGTGGTGCAGTCCGTCGCGATTGCGGAACTCGACGGGCACAGCGATCCGAGTGCGGCTGGTTTTCTCCCGCTCACCGATCTCGATCCCGCGCGGCCCGCGGTGGTGGACGGACCGGAGAACGACTATTGGGATCACGTCGATTTCATCGTGGAAAAGGCGAACGCGCTCGGCATCACGATTGGTTTTCTGCCGACTTGGGGCCGTTTTTGGCACGACTCGAACAAGGATCAAAAGCCGATCTTCACGCGCGAAAATGCGGCGATCTACGGCGAATGGCTCGGGCGCAGATACAAGGCTGCGGGCCTCGTCTGGATCCTCGGAGGCGACCGCGGAATCGACAGCGAAGAGCAGAAGGAGATCCTCCGCGCGATGGCCCGCGGGCTGCGCAAAGGCGATGGCGGCGCGCACTTGATCACGCTGCATCCGCCGGGTGGCAATGGCTCTTCCACGTGGTTTCACGACGAGGAATGGCTCGACTTCAACATGCGGCAGAATGGCCACACGGCGGAGTTCACAGGCCGCTACGACCAGACGCGGAAAGACTACGACCGCACGCCGATCAAGCCTGTGCTCGACGGCGAACCTCTCTACGAGGACCACCCGGTTTCCTTCAAAGCGAAGGAGTTCGGGCACTCGATCGCGGCCGATGTGCGGCGGCCGCTCTACTGGGATCTTTTCACCGGCGCGTGCGGGCACACGTATGGACACCATTCCGTGTGGCAGATGTGGAAGCCGGGGAAAGAGCCGATCAACCATCCGCTCCTGCCGTGGTCCGAGGCGATCGAACAGCCCGGCGCGGCGCAGATGCAGCACGCGCGGCACCTGCTGGAGTCGCGGCCTTTTCTTACGCGCGTGCCGGACGACACCGTGATCGTGGAGACGAAGATCCCGACGGCGATGCCCGGCGCCGGGACACGGCATTTCTGCGCGACGCGCGATGAAAATGGCAGCTTCGCGATGGTGTATGCGCCGGTGGGCCGGGCCTTCCAGGTTTGCATGTCAAAGATCACCGGCGCGAAGGTAAAGGCGTGGTGGTTCAATCCGCGCGATGGCTCCGCGACGGCGATCGGCGAGTTTGCAAATACGGGCGAGCGCGAGTTCCAAACGCCCACTCCCGGCGAAGCGCTGGACTGGGTGCTGGTGCTCGATGACGCGACGAAGAACTTCCCGCCACCCGGTGCGCGCAAGTAAGGCAGTGGCGCGTTTCCTCATCGTTCCCTTCCCGCTCATGCATACCAATCACCTCCTTAAACTAACAGCCGCACTGCTGCTCCTGCCCGCAGCCGTGCACGCGGAAAACTGGCCGCAGTTCCGCGGACCGACGCACCAGGGTCTATCGACTGAGACGAGTCTGCCGCTGACGTGGAGCAGCACTTCCAATGTGCGCTGGAAAACCGCGATCCCGGGTGAAAGCTGGTCGTCGCCGATCGTTTGGGGCGACCGGGTTTTTGTCACGACGGCGACCGATGGCGGGCAGACTTGCCGCGTGCTCGCGCTCGATGCGAAGTC
>CAXSDZ010000014.1:7404-17171 GCA_964235505.1 uncultured Chthoniobacteraceae bacterium | reverse complement strand
TCTTGCAGCAAGTGCCGCGGAAAAAAGAAGGGCGCAACACTTACGCCTCACCCACGCCCGCGACGGATGGCGAGCGCGTGTATGCCTGCTTCGGCGACGGCAGCTTTGTCGCGCTGAGCTTTGCCGGCGAGATCGTTTGGACGAATCGCGACTATCCATTCTACGGCCAGCACGGGCTCGGCTCTTCGCCCATCCTGCACGACGGTCTGCTCATCGCAGCGCGCGACGGGAGCAGCGAGGGCGACGACAAGCAGCTCGGCTGGCAAAAGCCGTGGGATCAATCCACCGTGCTCGCGCTCGACGCGAAGACCGGCAAGGAGCGCTGGAAAGGCAAGCGCGGGCTGTCGCGCATCTCGCATGGCGTGCCGAATATCTGGGAGCACGACGGCAAGACCGAGGTGGTCAGCGAAGCGGGCGACGTGCTGCAAGGCTTCGACTTCCAGACCGGCGAGCGGCTCTGGTCCAGCGAAGTCATCGGCGAAGGCAAAGTCCCTTCGGTGGTGCTCGGCGATGGGCTCGCCTTCACTTCCGGCGGCTGGGGCGGCAAGGAAACCATCAAGGCATTCCGACTCGGCGGCGCTGGCGATTTGAAGGAAACGAACCTCGTCTGGGAGCAGCGCAAAGGGATGCCGAAGGTGCCTTCGATGCTCCATGTAAAACCGTATCTCTTCGCCATCCCGGACAGCGGCGTCGCCACCTGCATGAAGGCCGAAACCGGCGAGCTCCTATGGCAGGGGCGCGTCGGCGGAAACTTCTCCGCGTCGCCGGTAAGTGCCGAAGGCCGCATCTATCTGCTTTCGAATGAAGGCGTCACGACGGTGATCGAAGCCAGCCCGGAGTTCAAAGTGCTGGCGAAGAATGCGCTCGAGGAAAAGGTGCAGGCATCCATCGCAATCTCGCAAGGCCACCTTTTCATCCGCACGGAGAAGAATCTCTTCTGCATCGGGGAGAAGTAGGAGCCGCGAGACGACAAAGCGGACGAGGTTTTCCAGTAGCTGGAATGATGCATTTCACTGTTGTCCGCAGTTAGCTTCCTACTTGCGGCGCTATATCGGGAGATAGCTCCAGTGGTTCCTCAGCTACTTCCAAAGCTTCGCTCTCGGCGCAGGCGAAGCCGGTGATCAGTTCCATCCTTCCGTCGAAGTCTTCCAGAAGCGCGGACATGCTTTCCACCCAATCGCCGCAGTTATAGTAAGTCACTCCTGCTATCTCACGCACGGCAGGCGAATGGATGTGGCCGCACACTACGCCATCCACGCGGTCCTCCCGAGCATACTGCACGATCGCTTCCTCGAACTTCCCGATGAAGCTCACAGCGTTCTTCACGCTCTTCTTCGCATAGGCGCTGAGCGACCAATACGGCAGACCAAAGACGCGGCGCAGCACATTGATCGGGCGGTTCAGCCGCAGCAGCGTTTGATAGCCCACGTCGCCGACGTGCGCGAGCCACTTGATATTCTGCACCACGGTATCCAGCTCGTGCCCGTGGATGATCAGCAGGCGGCGGCCATCCGCCGTGGTGTGGATCGCGCGCGGCACGATCGTCACCGCGCCGAAGTTGCCGTGGAAGCCGGAGACGAACTCGTCGTGGTTGCCCGGGATATAGATGACGCGTGTCCCCTTGCGCCCGGCGCGCAGCAGTTTCTGGATCACATCATTGTGCGCCTGCGGCCAGTAGATGCCGCGCCGCAAGGACCAGACATCGACCAGATCGCCCACGACATAGAGCGTCTCGAACTCATGCCTGCGGAGGAATTGCAGCAGTGTTTCCGCGTGGCTGCCGCGCGTGCCGAGATGCACGTCGGAAATCCATCCCGTCCGGTAGCGCTTGATCATCCTCCGCAGCAAAGACAGACGGTGCGAGGCGAGTCAAAGCAACTCGGCAGGATAGGAAGATTTCACCTTTGCGTCACTTGGGCGCGCCCGGCCGGCGCGGGTGTGTAAGTGCAGGGCATAAAGCTCCCGGCCAACTTGTCAGGCAAACATGGCCGCCAGGAGCTTCTTATCTCCGCCGCGCAAGCTTCTTCCAACCTTCCGCAAAGCGTCACCTGGCAGCCGCCATCATTTCACCGCGGCGTCATCCGGCTGTCATGTGGCGCTCGCAGCATGCGAGTCCCGGGGCATTCCACTCGAACCAACTCCCCGCCCCGGGAACTCAACACATGAACACGAAACAGATCCTCCTCACCAGCATCCTGGCAATATCCCCGGCGCTCGCCTGGGCCGCGCCCACTGTGGCGATCCGCCTGCCCGAGCGGTTCCGCCTACTTACCGAGCAGCAGTTCGACCTCCGAGTCGAAGTCGCCGGCCTGGAAAACGCCGACCGCGCCAGCCTATCCGTGCAGGTGAATGGAAAAGAGTTCGCGCTGCCCGCGCCGGAAGTGACGCTGGACAACGACAGCGATGCCGCCGACGCCGACAAAGCGTGGACCTTTCGCAAGGTAAGCTTCCCGAAGAATGGTGTGCAGACACTCGTCGCGATCGTGAAGGATCGCCGCGTCACCGCGAGCGCCACGCAGCGCATCGGCGTGCAGGACTTCGACCTGCGCCGCAACACCGACAAGCAAAAGAACATCGTCCTCTTCATCGGCGACGCGATGGGCACTGCCTACCGTGACTCCGGCCGCCTGGTAGCAAAGAGCACGGCAAACCATTTTCGCGAAGGCTTCTTCGACGAGTTGCAAGCCATGGATAACATGCCCGTGAGCGGCATGGTGATGACCTATGCGCTCGACCGGATCGTGCCCGACTCTGCAAACACCGCGACGGCTTGGGCGAGCGGCAACAAGACGACCGACGGCTCACTCAATGTTTTCCCGGATAACAATGACTTCAAGTTCAGCACAGCGAATGTCCAAGGCACCAAGCAGTTCGCGCTGGATAACCCGCGGGTGGAAACACTGTGGGAATACCTGAAGCGGCTCTATAACTACAAGACTGGCATCGTCACCACCGCCGACGTGACCGACGCAACTCCCGCTGGTCAGGGCGGCCACACTATTGTTCGCAGTCTTGGCTTCGATATCGCCCGGCAATACGTCGATGGCGTGTTCACTGCGGGGCCTGCCTTCGATGTGATACTGGGCGGCGGCAAAGAGCGCTTCGATGCCCGCACGACTGTGAACAGCGGCGATGCCCGCAACCTTGTCACCGACCTTCAGGCACAAGGGTTCACCTATATTAGCGACCGCACCGCCCTCAATGCGCTGCCGGCGGCGACCAGCAAAGTGATCGGCCTTTTCCGCACCGGCAACATGGACGTGGCGTATGACAAGCTCGGCCTCACGCGCGATCCCGATGAACCCGCGCCGAACTTCGGCGGCTTCACCAATCAGCCTTTTCTCGACGAAATGACAAGCCAGGCTATCGCCACGCTCGGTAAGGACGGCGGGCCATTCATCCTCATGGTTGAAGGCGCATCGATCGACAAGCAATCGCACCCAAACAATGCGAATGGCGTCGTGTGGGATGTTATCGAGTTCGACAAGTCAGTCGCAGCCGGCCGCGCCTTTGCTTCGGAAGATGGCCGCCGCAATCGCTCGAATACTCTCGTGCTTGTCACCGCCGATCATGATCAATCCATGAGCATCGTCGGCTTGAGCGACGCCGCCGCACCCGGCGCCGTGCTGAATACCCGCGCCAACTCAGTCTATCCTGCGACCAAGACGCCATTCATTCCGGCCAAGGGTCCATTCTTCCCGTTTGCGACTCCGGCTCGCAATGTCGCGCCGAGCAGCTCGGGGAACAATGCGGAGGAAGTCATTGGGTTTCCCGATTATGAGGATATCAACCGCGACGGTTACCCGGAGAATATCAATCAGCACCGGCTCTCCGTCGGTTTTCGCACGGGCAACCACACTGGCTCTTCTGTTCCGATCACAGCGGAAGGTCCCGGTGCGCTGCTCTTCACGGGTTACTTTGATCAGACGGACATCTTCTTCAAGATGGCGCGTTCACTGAGCAGCAACACGCAATCGCTCGATCAATTCCTGAAAGAGCGCTCAGGCTTCGATACCATCGGCCAGAACTACTAACAGCACGTCTAACTAACTAACTAACTCACTCCCTTCACAGTCGCTCCCGCGGGGAGCTGCCGGCTCCGGCGGCTTCCCGCGATCTTTGTTTCGGCCTCCGCAGCTTCTTACCTTTCCACCATGATTTCTGAATCCTCCACAGCGTCGCTCCCGCTCGCTGAGCTTGCGCGCGCTTCTTCGCCGGCACGCCGCTCCCGTCCCTTCCGCTCGCGTTTCCTCCTCGCGCTGCTGATCCCGCTCGGCGCAGCGCTTCTGCTCCTGCAGTGGCCGCAGCACAGCGGCACGGAGATCTGCACGAGCTGCGGCCTGCGCCGCGATCTCTTCGATCTGCGCACCCGCTTCTCGTCGTTTGCGCTGCACCGGATTGAAAGGACCAGCCCTACGATGGTGAGCGCAGCGCTGGAGGGAAGCGGCGCGCGCACTGCGCATGAGCATCGGTGGATGGAAGGCGCGCCGAGCCACCCCGGAGTGCATGAGACCACCGCCTCCAGCGGCCTTGCCGATGTGGCGGATGCGCCGCGCGTCGCGAGCTTTCTGCGCGATGTGGCCCGCTTCGCGGACGCGCCGAGCCTGGAGCGCTGGCGCGAGCTGCTGCTTGATCCGACCTACGGCTCTGTCGCGGACGCGTCGCTGCACTTCATGCGCTTCCCGGAAGAGGGCTACGCCGATCGCGCGGCATTCTCCCGCTGGTGGAAGCCGTCGCAGTTCGCGCTTTGGAACCGGCTGCGCGAGGAAACGGAAGCGGATTGAGCAGCAGAACAAACCTCCATCGCAGGAGCAGCTCGAAGGCGGGCTGCGCGAATCCGAGCCACTGGGCGGACCTTCACCGGTCCGCCCTTTTCGCGTCTTCGGCCTGGGTTGCTGCTCGTCCTGGAGATGATTTTGCCTGTGGGCATGTCACGGGATTGTCACGCGGGGTTTGCGTAGTCGTCTTTTGGTTGTCACAGCGGCGAGGTCATGTCTCCCCTGTGCATCCCGCTGGCGACCGCCGCCTCCATCCTGTTCCGCGCCGCACGCGCCAGCTCCCCGCTTGGGCGCGGGCGCGCCTGTTTTTCGCCCAGCCCTCCCGCGCGTGAAAAGCCAGATCATTCTCCTCGCGGACGACGAGCCGGACGTGCTGAAGCTGGCCGGCACTCCGCTTTCCCAGGCGGGTTTCGGGGTGCTCACCGCCAGCGATGGGGACACTGCGCTTTCGCTCATCCGCGAGCGCTCCCCCGCGCTCGCTATTTTGGATCTGATGATGCCCGGCATGTCCGGCCTGGAGGTTTGCCGTGCGCTGAAAAATGATCCTGCGACCGCGGCGCTGCCACTCGTTATCCTCACCGCCAAGGCCAGCGCGATCGATCGCATCGTCGCTTTTGAGATCGGGGTGGACGACTACATCACCAAGCCCTTCAGCCCGCGCGAGCTGGTGCTGCGGGTGAAGGCGATCCTGCGCGCGCTTGCCTCGGCGCAGGTAAGTTCCGGGCCGCTGCGCGCGGGCGACATCTGCCTGGACCGCGACCGGCACTCCGTCACCGTGAAAGGCCGCGAGGTGGACCTGACGATGGTGGAGTTCAAGCTGCTCGCGGCCATGCTGGAAGCGCGCGGGCGCCTCCAGACGCGCGACGCACTGCTCAGCCGCGTGTGGGGCGTGGAGTGCGACATCGAGCTGCGGACTGTGGATACTCACCTGCGCCGCCTGCGCGAGAAGCTGGGCGCGAGCGGAGACCAGATACAAACGGTGCGCGGTTTTGGCTACCGGCTGGATGGCAACTAATGCGGTGCCCGTTCGATGCCAAGGCCTCCTATGTCCTATCATTCGACGACGAGCCGCCGCGTTGCGTCGCGCTCAATAGTTACTCTTTGGCCCTGCCATCAATGCGTCACAGGAATGTGACGGTAGGTTATTTGACCCTGTCTAGGACACCCGGTAGTTAGCAGCCTCCCCGTCCGTTCCGCTTCCTTCCTTGCTTGATCGCTGCGGCTCCCAGCTTCCACCTCACTCCTCACCCACCAAATGAAACCCTACATCACATCTACTGCTCTGGCATTTGCTGGCGCAGCTCTCGCGATGGTGTCCGCACAGGCGGATGCTGTTACTTATAGCGACGGCGATCTCTTCCTGGGCGTCCGCGCCTCGGGAAACGCTGGAGCTACACAAACCTACCTAATAAACATCGGGCAGGGCTCGGTCTTCCGGGATAAAGCGCTCGGTTCAACCTTCACTCTTGGCCTCGGCAACATCGCGATCGACCTCGCTGCCATCTATGGCAGCAACTGGGCTACGCGAGCCGACCTCTTCTGGGGTGTGGCGGGCAGCACATCCATCCTGAACGCCGGCGATCCGGCCAATACGATCTACGCGAGCAAGGAAGAGGTGCAGGCCGGTGCGCCCGGGACGGGTTGGGATCGGCGAAGCAATAGCCAGCAGACTGCTACCGTGAGCAAGATGCAAGGCGTTGCGTCGGGCTACACCACCGATCAACAAGGCTCTACGGATACAAACAGCTCTTTCGCAGTCATCGAAAACATCACTGATCCGAACAACTGGGCTTCGTTTCAGCCGGGAGGAGTCAATTCCACTGCCGGATCATCCTTCGGCGTGTTCACTCCGAGTGTTGAAGGCGATGCTCCCGGCGGCATCACCAGCACCAAGCTGGATCTCTTCCGGATGGTGCGTAGCGGCTTGGATGACGGCACCGGACTTACCAGCGGAACCGGAAGCTACGAAGGCACATTCTCCATCGGAAGCAACGGAGCTGTTTCCTACTCCGTGGTGCCAGAACCGTCCACCGCAGCCCTAGTGTGCGCCGGCTTTACGGCGCTCGGCCTTGCTCGCAGACGTCGCGCCAGTGCGAAGCTGGATTTTGCCGCATGATCTCATCGATTTCCCATCACCCCACACCGAAGCAACCCCACTCCAATCGAAAAGCTATGAAGTTGATTCCAATCCTTGCGGCTAGCGTGCTTGCCGCGTCTCTCGCTGGCACTGCCAGCGCACAAACCAAGATATACATCACCGGCTCAACGGCATTCCGCTCGGCCACGACGACCGCCATTGACAGTGTTCTGTCTGGCACGGTGACGAAAGCTTCCGACAATGCCACCTTCACGAGCGCCAACGCCGTGACGTGGACTGGCGGCACGATCGGCGGAACTGCTGTTACGATCAAGGCCTCCTGGTCAGGAGCAGTTGGCGGATTGCAGACAGTTGCTGGCTCGCTGCCAGTGCGCTTCTTGCCCGATGGCGCGACCGGCACCGCGAACGCCGATCCGAGAACCACGACAAACCCTGCTGAGTCTGCAACGCCGGATATCGCGATGACTGACAACTATCAGGCCAGCACGGTCTTCAATGGCACATTCAACAACGTGACGTATCAGAGCCTGAACGATAACCTCGTTGGAGTTGTTACGTTTCGCTGGGTTGCCAGTAATGGATTCCCTGCAAACCAGACGATGACGACGCAGCTCGCGCAGTATCTCTTCGGCAGTGGAACTATCCCGCTTGCGACTTACACCGGACTAGAAGCCGACAAGAACAAGCTGGTGTATGCCACTGGCCGCGACCCCGATTCTGGAACGCGTGTGACTACCTTTGCCGAGTCTGGCATCGGCGTCTTCTCCATCGTAAAGCAATGGAAGCCGACGGCGTTCCGCAACGATGTGGGCACAAATGACGCGGTGACTACCCAAACGCTTTATCCGGTGCAAACGATCAACGGGGTGAGCACGCAGTTCCCTGGCAACAGTGGCGAAAGCAGCGGCGGCACACTGCGCGGAAATCTAAACAAGACGCTTGATGCCTCTGCCTATTCCGTGAATGACAGCAACGCGAATGCAACCGCCGGCTATTACATGAGTTATCTCGGCACGTCTGATGCCGCCACCACCCTGGCTTCCGCCACCAAGCCGGCGGTTTCGCTGAAGTGGAACGGAGTGGAGTTCTCCACCCTGGCAGTGCAGCAAGGCCAATACACCTTCTGGGGCTACGAGCATCTCATGTATCGCAGCGGTCTAGCCAACGAGAAGCTTACCTTCGCTACCAACCTCAAGAATCAAATTCTCAATACAGCTGCGGGCACACTCGCACCCAACGTGAAACTCAGCGACATGCAGGTTAGCCGGACCACCGACGGCGGCATCCTCGGCACGACTTACTTCTAAGAGCTGGAAACCCTGGCGAAGCTAGCCGCACGGAAGCTTCACGCGAAACACCTCGACCGGTGCGGGTTTATATCCCCGCACCGGTTTTTCGCATGCAGAGACTCATTAAATCCCTGCCCACTTGGCTAGCCAGAGTGCCGCGTCTGGAGCCGCGTAGCGGCGCTCACTTGAGTAGCCGTGGTTGAGCGAAGCGAGGCCACGGAAAACGGGTGAAAGCGACAAGCCGCGTAGCAGCGCACCCAGCCGCGGCGTTCTCGTTGCAACGCTACGCGGCTGATGCGCCTTCTTTTGCAAATCGTGGTCTCGCTTCGCGAGACTAAGGCTACTCAGGTCGCCGCCGCTACGCGGCTGAAGACAAGTCCCGTCAGTTTGCTTCAGTGGAAACCGCTCTATTGGTGCGTCACGCCCGCCTTGAGGAATGCCGTCGCTGCGCGACTCGTATCCGCCGAAGGATGTCCCACATCTCAGCCGTGACACACCACTGGTTACTAATGCTTAACACTCCTCGATTCCGACTTCTTCCTCTATGAAAACTCTGCTGATTTGCTCGTTGCTGGTGAACGTCGTGTTGATGGCCGTCGTGGCCTCGCTTCTCTCGTCCGCCGCTCCTAGTCCGAGCGTCGGGTCTGCTGAACGTGCGGAACGTGCAGGCGACCGATTTGCGCTGGCTGATAGCTCGGTGCGGCTGGTGGAGATTGCTCCGGCACAAGCAACTCTGAGTATAGCTGCGTCGAGGATTAAGCAGCCGGCGGTTTTGGGTGTGGCCAGGGCGTCGAGATCGGAAGCTGTCTCGGGTCGCACTTCACAATCGGTCACAGCGAAGCAGGCGCTTACTGGAGCGCGGCTGGCAGTGGCAGCGCCCCCGTCTGAGACAACGGCGGACATGGGAAACAACAGACATTCGCAGCCGCAAAGCACCGTTTCAGGCCGACCTGTGCGGTCCGCTGCTGAAAGGCGAAACGACCTTTCTGCGGCAACGGCACCGATGCTTGCGCTGCGTGGCGCATCGGGAATCTTGAGAGTGCCTGCAAGCGGGGCGGCTGCTTCTGCGGTCTCTTCGCCTTCACATTCTGGCCAGACACCGAGCTCTGGCGCGATGGATGCGGCGTCCGAGGCGAGTCCCGCCAGATCGACGGACTCGCGTGCAGCGTCCGCCCGATCCGGGTCGCTGAAACCGGTTGAGATAGAGGAGCCGGATCCGCGGCAGGCGCTCTTCAATACAGAAGAGCAGCAGTATCGCGCACTCTACGGGGCAGCCGCGTTTTACGCTGCCAAGCAGGAGCAGGCTCAGGAAATGGCTGGCACTGTCATGCACTAACCGAGCGTTTTGCTGCAAGGTAGGCTAGCTCCCGGAAGATCCGAAGCAGCCGGACGCATGAGCCTCGGTCGCTAGGGCCTCTTGCGCTTCACTGTTGCGCTGGCGCGGGACCGGACGGCGTTTCGTTTCCACGGCGGCGATATTCCTCCGCCGCGCGTTTGCCGTCGGCGATCTGCTCTGGCGTCATCCCTTTGCGGAAATCATCGAGCGCATTTTGCGCCGTCACCTCGCCCCGCTCCGCCCCGAGCGCCAGCCATGCATAGGCT
>CAXSDZ010000014.1:5423-7394 GCA_964235505.1 uncultured Chthoniobacteraceae bacterium | reverse complement strand
CTTGCACCGGATCGCGCGGCACGCCGCTCCCCGCCGCATACAGGCGGCCGAGATTTGCCTGCGCTTTGCGATCACCCTGGTCCGCAGCTTTGCGGAACCATCCCGCCGCTTCCGCAGGCGCCGCCGGCTGGCCATCCCAGCCGTTCTCGCGGAGGATCCCGACGGCGTTTTGCGAAGCGGCATCGCCCTGCTCCGCCGCCTTGGCGAACCACTTCCCGGACTCCACATAGTCTCGGGGAAACTGGGCTGCTTCATCGCCGAAATAGTGCAACTCGCCGAGGTGCCGCTGCGCTTCCACGAGGCCCTGCGCGGCTGCTTTCTCCAGCCACGCGGCTGCCGCGGACAGGTCTTTCGGCACTCCGGCCCGGCCATGTGCGAGCGCCTGCCCGAGATTGTCTTGCGCGACAGGGACGCCTTGCTCCGCCGCCTTTTGCAGCCAGCGCACGCCCTCCGCGCCATCGGCGGAAGCGCCCCGGCCGGCGAGCAGCATGAGGCCGAGATTGTTCTGCGCTTTCGCGTGGCCCTGCTCTGCTGCTTGGCGGAAAAGCGTGAGCGCTTGCGCATCATCCTGCGGCACTCCTTCGCCGCGCAGCAGGGCACGACCGGCAGAGAACTGCGCTTCGGCATTTCCGCGCTCCGCAGCCGAGCGCAGGCTCGGCAGGTCGAGATCGGCGGCGGTCAGCGCCAGCGGCCACGCGATGGCACAGGAGCACAGCGAGATGCGGAGCAGGCGGCGGAAGCGAGGGAGAATGCTGGCGTGCATCGGCGAAGCGTAGGCAGCACGCGCGCGCGCCTCACGTTACAATCCTGCGACGGCGTAATCGTTCTCGGAAGGCACGGGCTGGCACGGATGAAACTAGCGCGCCGATTGGTTGTGCAGCCCGCTTGTCTTTGTCCTCCTCCTCATCGTCATCGCCTTCGTTGTTTGAAGAGGAGGAAGAGCGGTGGCGGAGTGTCACGGAATTGTAACGGAGGCGACTCCCGAGTGTCACGGAGGCGGTGAACCTTGGCGCTGCATCCTCCCCACCCGCGCTCTTCGTTGCATGATTTTCTCCAGCCTCCGAGGTCCTTCGCCGCAGCCGGCGCGCGACACCGCCGGGAATCGTTTGATTCTCCCAGCGGCGCGCTGGATGGCGTGGGCAGCGGGGTTTTGCGGCTGCCTGGCGGGATCGATCTCGGCACAAGAAAGCACGGTGCCCGCGGCGGCGGCATCGCCCGAGACTGCGGCGACCACTTCAGCGGCAGAGGCCGCGCCACCGCGGCGGCTCTACATTCGCGAGTATCGCGTGCTCGGCGCGCAGGTGCTGCCGCGGCTGGAAGTCTCCGAAACGGTGTATCCCTTTCTCGGCCCCGGCCGGACGGAGGATGACATCGAGCAGGCGCGCGCGGCGCTGGAAAAGGCGTATCACGACAAGGGCTACCAAGCCGCCGCCGTGCAGGTGCCGCAGCAGAGCGCGCGCGGCGGAGTCGTGTTTTTGCAGGTGAGCGAGGGGAAAATTGGGCAGCTCCGGGTGAAGGGCGCGCGCTTTTTTCTGCCGAGCCAGATCCGGGCAAAGGCGCGGTCGCTGGCGGAAGGGCGCGCGGTGAACTTCAACGACGTGACGCGCGACATCGTCTCGCTGAACACGCTCGGCGACCGGCAGGTGACGCCTTCGCTGCGCGCGGGCGCGGAGCCGGGCACGGTGGATGTGGATCTCACCGTGGCGGACAAGCTGCCGCTGCACGGCAGCCTGGAGCTGAACAACCGCTACTCGAGCGGCACGTCGCCGCTGCGGCTCTCGGCCTCGCTTTCCTACAACAACCTCTGGCAGGCCGGGCACTCGATCGGGGTGAGCGGACAGCTCTCGCCGCAGGAGCCGAGCGAAGTGAAAGTTTATTCCGGCTTTTACATCTGGCGCTTTGCAAATATCGACTGGCTGAGCGTGCTGGTGAACGGCAAGTCGGCCGGCGTCGCCGTCGGCGACCGGCGGG
>CAXSDZ010000014.1:2339-5413 GCA_964235505.1 uncultured Chthoniobacteraceae bacterium | reverse complement strand
CGAACGTGAACACGCTCGGCGGGCTCGCGGTCGTGGGCCGCGGGGAAACGGTCGGCGCGCGCGCGATCATCACGCTGCCGCCGGGCAAGGATTTCTACCAGTCCTTCAACTTCGGCTTCGACTACAAGCACTTCGAGCAGCAGGTGCTCATCGGCGGGACGAGCCTGCTCACGCCTGTGAGCTACTACCCCGTCACCGCGGCGTATTCCGCCACGTGGGCGCCGAAGGGCGCGGTCACTGAATTCAACGCCGGCATCACTTTCGGCATTCGCGGCGTCGGCAGCGATTCGGCGGAGTTTGAAAATAACCGCTTCGATGCGGATGCGAATTTCATCTATCTGCGCGCCGACCTTTCGCACATGCACGACCTGCCCGGAAAGTGGGAGGCCTTTGCGAAAGTGCAGGGGCAGATCGCGGATCAGGCGCTGGTGAATTCCGAGCAGTTTGCGGGCGGCGGACTCTCGACGGTGCGCGGCTATCTGGAAGCCGAAACGCTGGGCGACAACGCGATCTTCGGCACGCTGGAGCTGCGCAGCCCGTCGCTGCTGAGCTGGCTGCCCGCGCGGTGGAAAGGCAACGAATGGCGCATCTATGTTTTCGGCGATGCCGGCGCGCTTTCGCTGCGTTCGCCGCTGCCGGAGCAGGAGTCGCGCTTTGAACTCGCGAGCTTCGGGATCGGCAGCCGCTTGCAGCTTTTCGAGCACCTGAATGGCTCCGTGGATTTCGCCGTGCCGCTCATTTCCCAGACCGAAACGCAGGCCCACGAGCCCTTCCTCACCTTTCGCGTATGGGCGGATTTTTAAGCGCACACGCCTTTCTTCTCATGAACCATCTTTCGCCGTTCATCATCGCCGCCGCGGATCCCGCAGGGGAGCGCACGCGCTCCCCTTTTCAAACTGCCTTCGCAGCCCTGTGCGCGCTTCTCGCCTTTGTCGCCACCCCCGCGCAGGCGAAGGAGGAGAAGAGTGCGGCACCGTGGTGGGACAAGGAATGGACCGTGCGCAAAACGATCACTGTGGACGCCGGCGGGGCGGGAATTTCCGAGCCGATCGGCGCAGCGACCGTGCTGGTGCGGCTGCATGATGGGACGTTTCAATTTCCGCTGGCGAAGGACGACGGCAGCGACATCCGCTTTGTGGCGGAAGACGGGAAGACGCTGCTGCCCTACCACGTCGAGCGCTACGACGCGCTGCTGAATGAAGCCTTTGTGTGGGTGAAGGTGCCGGACGTGAAGCCCGGCGCGCAGACTACGTTCACGCTTTACTACGGCAGCGCGAGCGCCAAGGCGGTGAGCGTCAACGATCCGAAAGGGAGCTTCGATGCGGACACGGTGCTCGTGTATCACTTTGCGGAACGCAGCACGCCGCCTGCCGATGCGACAGCCAATGGCAACAACGCTGACAAGGCTGGCGTGCCGGCGGAAGGCGCGTTGATCGGCAGCGGCTTGCGGCTGGCGGGGACAGCTCCTATTTCCATCCCCGCGACGGCTTCGCTCGCTTGGACGGAAGGCGGGGCGATGACCTGGAGCGCGTGGATCAAGCCCGGCGCGCCGCAAGGGAATGCGGTGATCTTTTCGCGGCGCGACGGCGGCAGCGCACTTGTCGTCGGCGCGGATGCCGGCACCCCTTTCATCGAGGTGAGCGGGCAGCGCGCCGCCGCCGGGGCGCCGCTCGCGGCTGGTGCGTGGACGCATCTCGCAGTGGTCGCGGAAGGCGCGCGGCTCACGCTCTTTGTGAATGGCGAAGTGGCCGCGACGCTCGCCGCCGCGCTGCCGGCGCTTTCCTCGCCGCTGCTGCTCGGCGGAGATTCCGAGGCTGGCGCGATAGGATTTTCCGGCGAGATGGATGAGCTGCAAATCTCGCGCGTCGCGCGTCCGGTGGGCTGGGTGAAGCTCGCGGCCTTTGGCCAGGGCGGAGCAAAGGCGGAAAAGCTCCTCACCACCGGCGCGGACGAGCAGTCCGGCCACGGCGGCAAAGGGAGCGCGGCGCTGGAGCACATGATGCTCTTTGGCGACATCGCCAAGAACATGATGTTCGACGGCTGGATCGCGATCGGCGTCTGCGTGGTGATGATCATCTTCGGCTGGGGCGTGGCGGTGAAGAAGTTCAACTACCTCAACTCGATCCAGCGCGGCTCAGACACCTTTTCCCAGCAGTGGAAGCACCTTTCCTCCGACCTGACCGCGCTCGATCACGACGACGAGCAGAGCGTGCAGAGCCTCGGTGGAAAGGCAAAAGGCAAGACCCTGCGCGACATGCATCGCTCGCCGCTTTACCATCTCTACCACATCGGTTCGGAAGAAATCGCGCGCCGCGTGGGCCGCGGCAAGGACGCCTCGCGCGGGCTTTCCGCGCGCTACATCCAGGCGATCCGCGCTTCGCTGGAGACGGGGCTCGTGCGGGAAAGCCACCGCATGAACAAGGGGCTGATTTTCCTCACGATCTCCATCGCGGGCGGGCCTTACGTGGGGCTGCTCGGCACGGTGGTTGGCGTGATGATCACCTTCGCGATCATCGCGAAATCCGGCGAGGTGGATGTGAACTCGATCGCCCCCGGCATCGCCTCCGCGCTGCTCGCCACGGTCGCGGGGCTGGTCGTCGCGATCCCCGCGCTTTTCATCTACTCCTACCTGAGCTCGCGCATCAAAGACCTCACCGGCGAGATGCAGGTCTTCATCGATGAGTTCATCTCGAAGATGGCGGAGTTTTATCCCACCCCGGCAGACGGCCCCGCGCCCGCCATGACGACCGCGCCACTGCCACGCCTGAACGCCGCGCCCGCGGCCGCTCACGAACCTGCCCCGCACGAGCTGCAGCCACAGCTTTCGCACTGAAGCCCCTCCGCCATTTCGCCCCCTCAACCTCTCGCCCCTCGACCCCTCAACACCCCATGCAAACCGACTCCGCCAAAAGCTACGACGACATCAACGTGACCCCGATGGTGGACCTGTATCTGGTCCTCCTGCTGATCTTCATCATCATGACCACGGCAGGCGTGCAGGGGATCAAGGTGAACCTGCCCAAGGGCAGCAATTCGCCGAAGCTGGAAGGGCCGAAAAGCCAGGCGATCACCAT
>CAXSDZ010000014.1:331-2329 GCA_964235505.1 uncultured Chthoniobacteraceae bacterium | reverse complement strand
CGAGGGCAAGATCTTCCTGAACACGATGCCCGTGACGGTTGCCGAGCTGGAAAGCCGGCTGGCCGCGGTGAAGGCGGCGACGCCGGAGTTCCCGGTCGTGGTGCGCGGCGACAACCTCACGCAATACCAAGGAGTGATGGAAGTGCTCGACACCCTCGGGCGCGTCGGCATCACGCAGATCGGCCTCGCCACGCAGCCGGCGAAGTGAGGGGGCGGAAGGAGAAGTTGATGACTGAGAGTTGATCGTTGATGGCCGCCGGCCAGCCGCTCGCCCGCTCAATCAACAGCTCTTCCGGTCCATCAACTCTCAACTCTCAACCATCAACACGCCCCCTCCCCATGGCCGCTGATCCCTATGATGATGAGGACGAAGACGAGCGCTCTTTTCTGCGGCGCAATCGCGCGACGCTCATCACCGCGACGGTGGTGCTCGGCGGGGCGGCCTACCTCTTCACGCACATGGGCGGCGAGCGCACACCGCCGGCCAAACGCGAGCCGCCGATGACGATGGTCAAAATCGCGCCGCTGCCCCCGCCTCCACCGCCGCCCCCTCCGCCGCCGCCCAAGATCGAGCCGCCACGCGAGGAAAAGATGGTCGAGCAGGCGCCGGTGGAAGAGCCGGAGATGAAGCCCGAAGCGGCGAAGTCCGACGACTCGCCACCCGACCTCGGCACCGGGGTGAAGGGCGACGGTCCCGCGGATGGCTTCGGCCTCGGCACACGTGGCAGCGGCGCGATCGGCGGGCGCGGCGCGGGCGGCGGGCCACGCTCGAAATACGGCTGGTATGCGGGCCAGGTGCAGAGCCGCATCGCCGATGGGCTGCGCCAAAACAAGAAGACTCGCGCCGCCCGGATCGCCGGGCTGCAGGTGCGCGTGTGGCCCGACTCGACCGGCCGCATCACGCGCGCCGCGCTGGTTTCCTCCACGGGCGATGCCGCCGTGGATGCCGCCATCCAGAACGAGGTGCTCACCGGCATGCAGCTCCAGGAGCCGCCGCCCGCCGGCATGCCCACGCCCATCGTCCTGCGCCTGAGCGCACGCCGTCCGAACTGACCCGCCCCACGAGAGAACTCCCACCGCTGCTGCGCCGCCCATCAGTCAGCCCTTTCCTTTTTTCGATGCGAAACCCTCCTCACCACTTCCGACAGCGAACCCTCGCGACTGCCGCCATCCTGGCCACCTCGTGGTGCACGGTCTTTGCGCTGCCGACGCCTGCGTTTGCAGGCCGGGAGATCGATCCAAACGCGCCAAAGCCGCGCGTCACCGCCAACCCGCTCCCGCTTCCACCACAGGCGCTGGCGCCCGCCCCGCGACAGCTCCTCGCGGCGAACGCGGAACGTGCGGCAGAGCTGCCCGCCGGCCCGGGACTTCTCGCTGCAGCCGACGCGCCGCAGCTGAACCCTGAGCCGGTGCTCGTGCCGCCGCCCTCCACCGGCGGGCGCAAGCCGGTGTCGGAAAGCGTCACGGTCAATCTCATCAACCGCCTCGTCGAGCGCGGCGTGCTGACCAAGGAAGACTCGCGCGAACTCATCTCGCTGGCCGAAGCCGACGCCACGGAAGCGCGCACGCAGGCCGCCGCGCAGCAGCCTTTCCGCGCAATCGTCGCCTGCCTTCAACCCCGGTCCGGCCCCGGGCGACGACGATGTGCGCGTCACATACATCCCGGAAAATGTGAAAGCGCAGCTCCGCGACGAGCTGCGCGAAGACGTGCTCGCGAAGGTGAAAAGCGAAGGCGGCATCGGACCGCGCTCTTTGCCGGATTGGGTTTCGCGCGTTCGTCTTTTCGGCGATGTGCGCGTCCGCTACGACGGCACTTTCTTCTCGGACGGCAACGACAACACCGGCGCATTTCCGAACTTCAACGCGATCAACACGGGCGCGCCCTTCGACGTAAGCGGCTCGCAGTTTTCGCAGCAGCTCAACGTGGACCAGGACCGCAAGCGGATCGCGTTGGGCCTCAAGCAACTCAAGGACGACCCCTGGGAGACCGACATCCCG
>CAXSDZ010000014.1:0-321 GCA_964235505.1 uncultured Chthoniobacteraceae bacterium | reverse complement strand
ACGTGGACCAGGACCGCCAGCGCATCCGGCTGCGCGTGCGGTTCGGGCTGGAGGCCGATCTGGCGAATGGCTTTTCCGCCGGCCTGCGCATTGCGACGGGAGAAAACAACAACCCGGTTTCCACGAACCAAAGCCTCGGCCTCGCCAACCAGGCACAGGGCGGAAACTTCTCCAAGCTGAACATCTTTCTCGATCGCGGTTTCCTGAAATGGGAAACGGGCGGCGACCCAAACCGGAAGCTTTCGCTCTATCTCGGGCGCTTCGAGAACCCGTTCTTTTCCACCGAGATCATCTGGGACGACGATCTCGGCTTCGACGGCG
>CAXSDZ010000013.1:36625-42778 GCA_964235505.1 uncultured Chthoniobacteraceae bacterium | reverse complement strand
TTTGGTGATGTATTGTTTGGTGTGTAATTTTTATTTTTGAAGGAGTATTGAAATGACGCGGCAGAAAGTCTATGAGGCTTGAAGCGGCAAAGCTGCTCTGGGACGTGCGGACTGCGGGCAAGGCAATTATCGACTTCACCGGTGGTCTGACGCTCGCCAACTACGAAGCGAGCGACCTGCTGTGCTCGGCGGTGGAGCGGAAATTCGAGATCATCGGCGAAGCGCTCACCCGTCTCCGCCGCACTGCGCCAGAGGTAGCCGCCCAAATCGGTCCGCTCGACGAGATCGTCGGATTTCGCAATCGCCTCGCCCACGGCTACGACACGATCGACGACGCAGTCGTCTGGGACATCGTGCAGCAGCATCTCATGCAACTGTTGAGGGAAGTCGGAGCTTTGCTCGACGCGCAGCCAAACCACGAAACGTGACCGACGCCCGCCCACTACCTGGCGCATGAGTCAGTTAGCAGAACCGGCACGATTGCCTTTGGCTACCTCGGTGAAGTTCGCAGAAACCGCTCCTTCAGCACCTCCACCAGCTTCTGCGTCATCCGCTCCTGGCCGTCGGTGGTGAGATGCACGAGATCGCGGAAGTCTTCGCGGGTGGGCTGAAAAAACTCCTCCTGCGCGAGCACCGTGACTTTGCCGGGGTGGCGCTGCTCCAGGCCGCGGAGGAACTGCGTCATGTCCCCGTGGATCGCGGGGTCCATCTCTTCCTCCAGCACGGGATACATCTGGCCGGCGATGAGGATAAGCGTGCGGCCGGCGGCGGTGAGCTCGCTGACGGTTTGCGCGAAGGCGGCCTTTTCAAAGTCGGCCACCGGGCCGAGGTGGAGCGACGGGGCGCGGCGGTGCGCCTGCTGCGGGAGGTCGGTCTCCAGCGAGGCGTCAAACTGCCGCTGCTCGAGGTGCGAAATTTCCCCGCCGAGCAGCCGCTGGGTGAAGGAAAGGCGGTAGTGGAAAAGCGGCAGCACGCTGGAGAAAAGGCCGCTGCGCAGGGCACCCTCGGGGAAGTAGCTCCAGCCGCGCAGCCGCAGCAGGTCGGGCAGCTCGCGGAAGTTGAAGAATTGCGCGGCGACCTTGCCGTTCGTGCGTCCGTAGAAGTAGCCGGCGGAGACGTAGCAGATGAGCAGGTCGGCATCCGCCTTTTGCAGGTCGCGCATGAGCAGCAGCAGATCGAACCCGGTCGTGCCGGACTGGTGCATCTCGGTCGTCCAGAGCTGGTCGGCAATCATGCGGTTCATGATCAGCTCGTCGAGGTTGCTTTGGGTCTGGCTGTTGCCGATGAGCATCGCCTTGCGGGGCGCGGACTGCTCGGGCATGAGCCGCTTTTTGATCTGAAACTGCGCGAAGTTGTCGGTGTAGGTGCGGTTGAAAAAGAGGCTCCAAAAGAGCGCGGTCTGACCCGCGGCGAGCGTCCAAAGATTCACCGCCGCAAAGCCGATGAGCCCGAGCCAGATGCCGCGCGCGGAGCGGTAGAGCGGGCGGCGCGCGAGCAGCCAATCGAGCGCGAGCACCAGCGCCCAAAGCACGACCAGCGCAGTCGCGAGCAGCAGCGCTTCCTTCCCGCGGCCCTGGATAAAGACGGCGGGATCGGTGAATTTCCCCTGCGCCTTCGCGACGAGCGCCGGGCCGATCCGCGCGCTGAGGGTCCGCGCGATCGAGGCGCCAGCCGCCGCATACCCGAGCCAGCCGAGCGCGGTGGCAGCAGCCGCGATAAGGAGCAGGCGAAAACCTTTGGAAGTGCTCATGGAATCGATGCGCGCCGCAGCAGAACTCAAAACTGGAAGTAGATGAACGACGAGCCCTCGAAGATGCCGAGGGCGCAGATCGCCGAAAGGGCGAGCACCACGGCGCACGCCTGCGAGCCGGTGTGCCAGCGCGAAAAGTGATCCATGGCGTCGTGCTTCCACTGGAGGAAAAGCGCCAGCCCGCCGAGCAGCGCGACCGGCCAGACCAGCGGGCTGATTCCGCTCTCCAGCGCCGGGCGAAACATCGCCGCAAGATAGCTCCGGATCGCCGCCCACTGGTCCGCCTTTGGCCCCAGCGCACCGGCGCGGAAGAGCAGCCAGCCGAGGCAGGTGACGTGGAAAAACACGACCACCAGCGCCGCGTGCCCCAGCCATGCACCGATGCGCCGCGGGCGTGCAGGGCTGGATTCATCAGGCTTTCCGCGCTTCCCGCCGCCGCTCGCGAGCGTCTGCCAGAGCCGATGCGCGATCAGCAGCAGCCCGTGGTAAAGCCCCCACGCCACATACGCCAGACCCGCGCCATGCCACAGCCCGCCGAGCAGCATCGTGAGCAGCAGATTGCGGTAGGTGCGCAGGGCGCTGCCGCGGTTTCCACCCAGCGGGATGTAGAGATAATCGCGCAGCCAGACGGAAAGGCTGATGTGCCAGTGCCGCCAAAAGGCCGCCGGATTCGTGACCAGATAAGGCGCGCGAAAGTTCGTCACCAGCTCGAAGCCCATGATCTTCGAGAGCCCGCGCGCGATGTCGGTGTAGCCGGCAAAATCGCCGTAGATCTGG
Source organism: uncultured Chthoniobacteraceae bacterium (assembly GCA_964235505.1). GTDB lineage: Bacteria > Verrucomicrobiota > Verrucomicrobiia > Chthoniobacterales > Chthoniobacteraceae > CAXSDZ01. The sequence goes on along the minus strand of CAXSDZ010000013.1, from coordinate 40,251 downwards.
AAGGCGAAGGCATACACGATGAGCCACGCATTCGGGTCGGCGAAAGGCGGTTGCCCGCTCGCGAAGCCCCATTCCACCAAGGCTGCGAGGCGATCGGCGATGACCATCTTTTTCACGTAGCCGAGCAGGCAGAGCCAGATGCCGTTGAGCACTTCGTCGCGCCGGATGACGCGCGGCTGTTGGCACTGCGGCAGCAGATACGACGCGCGCACGATCGGCCCCGCGACGAGGTGCGGAAAGAACGACACGTAGAGCATGAACTCCAGCGGATTGCGCGTCGCGCGCAGCTCGCCGCGATACACGTCGATCGTGTAGCTCATGGAGAGGAACGTGTAGAAGGAGATGCCGACCGGCAGCAGGACGTGGAGCGTCGGCAAGTCGGCGTGAAGACCGAAAGTCCCGAGCACTTGCGCAAAGCCTTCCGCGAAGAAGTTGAAGTATTTGAAGACGCCGAGGATGCCGAGGTTGATGAGCATCGAGAAGGCGAGGAACCGCTTCTTACGCGCGGCATCGGTCTCCGCCTCCAGCCGCAGCGCGCACCAGTAATCGAAAAACGTGGAAAACAGCAGCAGCCCCAGAAAGCGCCAGTCCCACCAGCCGTAGAAAAAGTAGCTCGCCACGACCAGCAGCACATTTTGCCCGCGCAGCCCGAGCCGGTAATACAGCGCCAGCACGACCGCCAGAAAGACGAGAAAGACGAGCGAGTTGAAGACCATGAAGGGGCGGAAAACGCGCCGGGCCGAGCGCTCGCCGCTGCGGCGAGCGCCCATTTCTGCCGGAGCAAGGGCGGCGACTTTCCGGCGATGGCCGGGGCGCGTCAAGATTTCGGGGCAACGCGCAGACCATGGTTGCGGGACTCCGGCCCGACCGCCAAGCTGCGAGGATGAGCCTCGCAGACCTGCCGATCGTGGTGGAAAGCAACGCGATCAGCCGGTTTTGCCGCGAGCACAGTGTGCGGCGGCTGGCGTTATTCGGCTCGGTGTTGCGGCCGGATTTTCAGGAGCGGAGCGACGTGGATGTGCTGGTCGATTACCTGCCCGGCCATCATCCAGGGCTGATGCTTTTCCGGCAGCAGGAGGAGCTTTCGACGCTGCTCTCGCGGCGGGTGGACCTGCATACCGCGTCGTCACTGAGCCCGCTGTTTCGTGCCGTGGTGGTCGCGGAATCGCTGCCGCTTTATGAGCAGGCATGATCCCGCCGTGACGCTGCGGCAGGTCGCGGAGTTTGCGCTTCTTGCCGCGCAACTCGGTGCGGATGGCAGCCGGGCCGAGTTGGAGATCAACTGGAGATACCGGCTTGCGGCAGAACGTGCAGCGGAGTTGATCGGCGAGGCCGTCGCGCGCTTGCCCATGGAGTTGCGCGAACGCCACTCACAGGTGCCATGGAGGGAGATCATCGCATTCCGAAATCGATTGATCCATGGCTACGACGCGGTGGATCTCGAAATTCTGTGGGATGTGCTTCAACACTACGCGCCCGCACTGGAGCGGGAAATCGCGGCGATCCTCGCAGCCGAAAACCAGCTACCTTCATGAACACTGCAACCCCGTCTTCCACGCCTGCGGACTCTCCCGCTGGCATCAACACCGCTCCTTTGCCTGCCCGCCGCATCGATATGCATGTCCACATGGTGAGCAACGGCGGCAGTGGAAACGGTGGCTGGCTGCGGCTCGGCTCCGCGTGGCACCGGTGGCTCGCGAGCTTCATGCTGAAGCAGCTCGGGGTGCCAGCGAGCGCACTGGAGGGCGACCTCGACGCGGCGTATTCCGAGCTGCTGCTGCGGCACGTGCGCGGGGCGGAATCGCTCGATGCCGTGGTGCTGCTCGCGCACGAGCAGGTCTATGATGACGATGGCACGCTGCGGCGCGATCTCGGCACGATGCACGTGCCCAATGACGTGGTGCTCGGCCTGGCGAAACAACACGCGGAGTTCCTCCCCGGCGTGAGCATCCACCCCGCGCGGGCCGATGCGATCGAAGAGCTGGAACGCTGTGCTGCGCAGGGCGCGGTGCTCATGAAGTGTCTGCCGAACTGCCAGAACATCGACACGGCAAACCCGCGCTTCCGCCCTTTCTGGGAGCGCATGGCCGAGCTGCGCCTGCCTCTGCTCGCGCACACCGGCGGCGAGCACACGGTGCAGATCGTGAAGCCGGAATACGCTGATCCGAAGCGGCTCCGGCTGCCGCTGGAGTGCGGCGTCACGGTCATCGCCGCGCATTGCGCCACGCAGAGCGGCGCGCTGGACCACGACTATTTCCACGACTGGACGATGCTGCTGCGCGAGTTCCCGAACCTCTTCGGCGACATCTCGGCACTCGTCTCGCTGTACCGCTGCGGCCATCTGCGCGACTGCCTTCGCCCCGAGATCGCGCCGCGCATCCTGCACGGCTCGGACTTCCCAGTGCCCGTGCTCGGCCACCGCCTCTGGCTCCAGCGCTGGATCGACACGCCGACCTTTCGCCGTTGCCAGCAGATCGGAAATCCGCTGGAGCGCGACTGGCAGTTCAAGCACGCGCTCGGCTTTGGCCCTGAAGTGCTCGCGCGCGCGGCGGGATTGCTGCGGACTTCGTGAAGGGCGGCGCGCTTGCCCGGGCGCGGCGCTCCGCTAGACTGCCCACGCTATGACGCTCGCCCTCGCCGACCTTTTGCAGGAGCCCTCACTCCCGGAATATCACGCCAGGATCGGCGCGCATCTCGATCAAGAGCGCGGGCGCCGCGAGCGCTTTTACGACGCGATTGCCGATGAAAAATCGGAGTTCATCAACGGAGAAATCATCATGCATTCGCCAGCGCTCGACCGGCATCTGGTCTCAAAAGACAACTTGCAGCGAGTGCTTGGCACTTTCTGCGACCTCCATGCGCTCGGATTAGTTCGGGGCGAAAAAGCGCTCTGCGTTTTCCCCCGCAATGATTACGAGCCGGACGTCTGCTTTTTCGGCCTGCAAAAAGCCGCGACGATCCAGCCCACCACGCTGAAGTTCCCCGTCCCGGACTTTGCCTGCGAGATCCTATCCGACAGCACGGCGCGCCGCGATCGAGGCGTCAAATTCCGCGACTACGCCGCGCAGGGCGTCGGGGAATATTGGATCGTCGATGCCGAGCTCGAAGTGCTGGAGCAGTATCTTCTGCGCGGCGGCGAATACGAGCTGGCGCTCAAAAGCGGCAGCGGCGAAGTCGCCAGCCCCGTCATCGCCGGCTTCCGCCTGCCGATCCGCGCGCTGTTCGATCCGCAGGAAAACCTGCGCGTTCTCCGCGAAGTGGTGCTGGGCGAAAGCGGCCAGTGACCAGCGATCGGCGCCTCTCCCGCTTTCCCATTTCGACGTCTCATTTTTCGTCCACCCGCTTCCATGCTGCTTCCCGCTCAAGTCCGCCCTTTTCTCCTCCACGCCGATCCGCTGGTGCGCCGCCACGCCGCGGAGTATCTCGGAAAAGCGCACGATCCCGCGCCTGCCACCGCCGAGGATTTTTGGGTGATGGTGGATCGCTTCGGCTGGGAAAAGGGTGACGCCGCGCATGCCGCCCTGGACGACCTGCCACAAACGGCGGCGTCGATGCGGCGCGCTTTGGCGGCGCTGCGAGAGCCGGGGTTGAGGGATGCTTCCTGGCTGGATCTGGTGGGGATGATC
>CAXSDZ010000013.1:33039-36615 GCA_964235505.1 uncultured Chthoniobacteraceae bacterium | reverse complement strand
CGTGAACTTCGTGGGCGCGGTCGGGGCGGGCGTGCCGAAGATCGGCTCGATCACGGTCGGGAGCGGCTACAACGTGCGTGTCTTCACCGGCCTGGAGGCCGCGGATTTCACCGTGCTGCGCGCAGGGTGGGAGGAAATCCGCGCGCAGGCGGACGTGCTGGCGCCGCGCATCCTGGAGCATCTGGAGGCGCGTCTCGCGCTGGCGGAGCGGCCCGCGGGCGAGTGCTGGGACGCGCTGATGGCGCTCGGCCAGCAGCGCTCGGGCAAGTGGCTGCGACCGGCAGAAGAGCGCCTCGCAGAGCGGCTGGTAGAGGCGGTGGCGCGGCACCCCGGCGAGTTCGGGGCGAAGACCCTCGCGCTGCTGGAAGATGAGGACCTGCTGGACTGGCGGGAGATTTTCGCCGTGCAGCTCGCGGGCGCGATGCGGCTGCGGGCGGCGGTCGATGCGCTCATCGCGAAGTTCCGCGCAGACGACGATTGGCTGCCGGAGGAAGTCGCCGCTGCGCTGACGCGGATCGGCGACGTGGAGGCGGTGCGGAAGATGGGTGCGATCTTTGCCGGCGAAGAAGCGGCGGTGCAGTTTTCGCTCGCCGAATGCATGAGCAGCTTCAAGCACCCGGAGGCGGAGGAAACCTGCCTGCGGCTGCTCGGCCATGCGCGGGACGGCACCGTGCGCGCCTTTCTCGCCACCGCTCTCACAGATCTCTGCACCGACCGGCCCGACGCACTGGAGCGGCTGCGGACGATGGCGAAAAAGGGCAATTACGACCGCACGATCATCCACCTCGAAGGCCCGCTGGCGACGCTCGCCACGATGACGGGCGTGGCACTTCCCGAGCAGGAAAAGTGGCACGCGCTCGCGGTGGCCGAGCATGCGCGCATCGACCGCGACGTCGCAGCGTATCGCGGGCAGGAGGAAAGCGATCTGCGCGCCCGGCTGATGCGCGGCGAGGAGGAAGAAGAGGATGACAACGCCGCATCCGGCGGCCGCGGTGACGAAGACGATGATGAAGAAGACGCGACGCCGGGCGAAACGGTCCGGCGCGAAGTGCCGAAGGTGGGCCGCAACGATCCCTGCCCGTGCGGCAGCGGACTGAAGTGGAAAAAGTGCTGCGGCAAGGCGGCGTAGCGGCCGCGCGGGCACCCTTCCCCGCTGCGGCGATCCGCCCCGGTTGACACCGCCCGCGCCGTCGCGCCAGTCTGCGGCGCATGCTTCCCCCCCTCCCCCGACGCGCCGGCAGCATCGCCGCCGCGGGCTGTGTTTTCCTTGCTTCCAGCCTCGCGCAGGAAGCGGTGCCGCCTCCCCCCACGCAGCCCGTCGGCAAGCTCGGCGAGAACCGCTACCAGACTCCGGCGAACCAACTGCTCACGCCCGCAGGCACCCAGATCGAGCTGCCTGGGTCGCGCCCGCAAGCCCTCGCCCTGAGCCCGGACGGGCGGCTGCTCGCCACTTCCGGCAAGACGAGCGAGCTGCTCATCCTCGATGCGGCGACGGGCAGGCTGCTGCAAAAAGTCCCCTTCCCCGGGAAGGCCGCGCCGGCCGAGCAGACCGGTGAAGCCGCGGACGCGCAGAGCGAGCAAAAGACCGGCGAGCCCGTGGGCACGCAGGTGAAGCCCGACACCGGCGCGCAGCTTTCGCTGACCGGGCTCACTTTTTCACCGGAAGGAACGCGCCTATACGTGTCGAACGTGAACGGCGACGTGAAGGCGTTTGCGGTGCTGGCGGACAAGGTCGTGCCGCTGAAAACGATCCCGCTCCCGGATGCCAATGCGCCGAAGCGAAAGTCGGAAATTCCGACCGGCATCGCGGTTTCAGAAACCTCGAAGCAGCTCTACGTGGCGTGCAATCTCGGCAATCGCCTGGCCGAGATCGACGCCGAGACCGGCACGCTGCTGCGCGCGTGGGACGTGGGCGTGGCGCCGTATGATGTGGCGCTCGCCGCGGGCAAGGCCTACGTGAGCAACTGGGGCGGGCGGCGCCCCGGGAAGGCTGATGTTTCCGGGCCTGCAGGGCGGGGCACGCGCGTGCGGGTCGATCCCGTGCGGCACATCGCGAGCGAAGGTTCGGTGACGGTGATCGACCTGAAATCGGGAAAGCTGAAGGCGGAAATCCTCACCGGACTGCATGCCTCCGCGCTCGCGGTGTCGCCCGGCGGCAGGTATGTCGTCTGCGCAAATGCGGGCAGCGACACGCTCAGCGTCATCGACACGAAGACCGACGCGATCGTGGAGCGGATCTGGGCGCGGCAGACGCCCGCCGACCTGTTTTCCGCCACTCCAAACGCGCTCGCCTTTTCCAAGGACGGCAAGTGGCTCTACGTCTGCAACGGGACGCAGAATGCGGTGGGCGTGATCCGCTTCGATGCGGAGGATAAAGAGTCGAAGCTGCTCGGGCTCATCCCCGTCGCGTGGTTCCCGGGCGCCATCGTTTTCGATGCGGCACGGGCGCGTCTGTGCGTGGCGAACATTAAAGGCACGGGCCTGAATGAGCGGATCAAACCGGAGAAAACGGACAAGCCCGAGAAGCCGCCGAAGCCGTATGAAATGGGCCTCAACTCGAAGAACTACCACGGCACACTGTCGCTGGTGGCGGTGCCTTCCGAGGAGGAACTCGCGAAGCACACGGCCACCGCAAACATCAACATGCGACACGGCCTGGTGGAGCAGGCAAAGCTGCCGCCGCGGCCCGGCACTCCCGCGCGGCCGGTGCCCGAGCGGGCAGGCGAGCCGAGCGTCTTCAAGCACGTGGTCTATGTCATCAAGGAGAACCGCACTTACGACCAGATCCTCGGCGATGTGCAGACTGGGAAAGGCGACGCGCGGCTCTGCACTTTCGGCGAAAAGATCACGCCGAATCAGCACAAGCTCGTCCGCGAATTTGCGCTGCTCGACAACACGTATTGCTCGGGCATCCAAAGCGCCGACGGCCACCAATGGACCGACTCCGCGATCACCACCGACTACGTGGAGCGGCAGCACGCGGGCTGGCCGCGCTCGTATCCGAACCTGAAAACCGAGGACGCGCTGGACGCGCTCGCCTATGCCTCCAGCGGCTTCATCTGGGATCTCGCCGTGAAGCACAGGATCGCGGTCCGCAACTTCGGCGAGGCTTGCCTGACCGATTGCAGTTGGGCCGACCGGACACGCAAGGGCAAGCCGAAGTGGCTCGATTATCTCGCCGATTTCAACAGTGGAACCGCGCTCACACGCATCGCCTGCAAGCCCGGCCTGCCGTCACTCGCGGCGATCTCGAAGCTCGATTCTGTCGGCTGGGATTTGGAAGTGCCGGATGTCATCCGCGCGGCGAAATTCATCGACGAGCTGAAGGCGGCGGAGGCGAAAGGGAACAGCTTTCCGCAGCTTTCGATCTTCCTGCTGCCAAATGATCACACCACCGGCACCGGCGCTGGCAAGCCGACGCCCGCCGCGATGGTCGCCGACAATGATCGCGCGCTGGGCATGATCGTGGAGGCGCTGAGCCGCTCCGCGTTTTGGAAAGACACGGTGGTCTTCGCGATCGAGGACGATCCGCAAAACGGGTGGGACCACGTGAGCGGCTACCGCACCACCTGCTAC